>CANJRI010000007.1 GCA_947476555.1 Caulobacteraceae bacterium | reverse complement strand
GCTTGTTGCGTTCGAACTTCTCTTTGGCCATGGGGTCCTGCCGGCGTTGCCTAATGTTTCAGTTCAAGAGACTGGAGCGGGTAGCGGGAATCGAACCCGCGTCCTCAGCTTGGAAGGCTGCTGCACTACCATTGTGCTATACCCGCCAAAAGGGAGACGGGGTCTCCTGAACTCTCAATCTCCAATCCGAGGCGTGGTGGGGGAAGTAGGACTCGAACCTACGAAGGCGTACGCCAGGGGATTTACAGTCCCCCCCCTTTGCCGCTCGGGACATTCCCCCGCGCGCTCGGAGCCCACTTCGGGGAGCCAGTGTGGCCCCCAAAAACGGAGCGCGTCTTATAGTGGCCCGTCACCCCGAACGCAACGAGCCCCGAACGGGCCATAAATTCCGTCCCAAACCGGGGTTCCAGCGAAGGGGAGAGGCCCCTTCCGACGACTGGTTATGGGGCTGGCACGCGGTGGAGGCGGCGCTGGCCAACGCGGCCCGCGGAGAGCCGCTGCGGCTGCTGGCGACCCCCGACAAGGCCCGTCAGATCGAGGCCCGATTCGGCCGGCTGCCGGTCCTCGAGGTCACCGAAGGCCCGCTGATCGGCCGCAACCTGCCGCAGGGCGCGGTCCATCAGGGCGTGGCCCTGCGCCCTGCCCCGCTCGCCGACGTCGCCCTGGCGGATTTCGAGGCCCGGCCCGGCCGGGTCCTGCTCATGCTCGACCAGGTCACCGACCCCCAGAACGTCGGCGCCATCCTGCGCTCGGCGGCCGCCTTCGGGGCGGCGGGGCTGATCCTGCAGGACCGCCATGCGCCGGGCGTCACCGGCGCCCTGGCCAAGGCCGCCGCGGGCGCCCTGGAGGTCACCCCGATCGCCCGGGTCACCAACCTCTCCCGCGCCCTGGAGCAGCTGGCCGAGGCCGGCTGGCGGGCGGTGGGGCTGACGGGCCAGGCCGAGCGCAGCCTCGGCGAGGCCCTCGATGGCGGCCCGGTCGTGCTGGTCCTGGGCTCGGAAGGCGAAGGCATACGCCGCCTGGTGAGCGAGCATTGCGACGAGCTGGCCTCGATCCCGATGCCCGGCGGCTTCGAGAGCCTGAACGTCTCAGCCGCCGCCGCCGTCGCGCTCTATGAGGCGGCCCGCCCGCGCAGTTGACCGTTGCGCGGGGCGCGCGGCTGACGCATTGAGGCGCCAATGCTGGAAGAGTTGTTTAGCGCGGAGGCCTTCTCCGCCCTGCTGCAGGTCCTGATGATCGACCTGGTCCTGGCCGGGGACAACGCCGTGGCCGTCGGCCTGGCGGCCGCTGGCCTGCCGGTGGAGCAGCGGCGCAAGGCGATCTTCTGGGGCCTGGTGGTGGCGGTCGCCACCCGCATCGGCTTCGCCCTGGTCACCGTCCAGCTGATGGGCGTCGTCGGCCTGCTGCTGGCCGGGGGCCTGCTGCTGCTCTGGGTCTGCTGGAAGATGTGGCGCGAGCTACGCGACCAGGCGATCGCCCAGGAGGTGGCCGCCGAGGCGGCGATGGACTCCGATCCCTCGACGGAGCCGGCGGTGAAGGCCAAGACCTTTGGTCAGGCGCTCCTCCAGATCCTGATCGCCGACGTCTCGATGTCGCTCGACAACGTCCTGGCCGTCGCAGGCGCAGCGCGCGAGCACCCCCCCGTTCTGGTGTTCGGCTTGGTGCTGTCCATCGCCCTGATGGGTATCGCGGCCCACGCCATCGCCCGCCTGCTGCACCGCTACCGTTGGATCGGCTACATCGGCCTGATCATCGTCCTCTACGTGGCCCTGCACATGATGTGGCAAGGCGGGCGCGACGTGGTGGGCGACCTGGGCTGGACCGCCCAGTACAACGCCGTGATGCCGGACTTCCTGGATATCCAGCCGACGATGCCCGGCGGCCATTGAGGCCGCCTCTCTAAGTCAAGATTCTGGGCACTAGGCCTCGGCCTCCGCCCCGCCGAAGCGCTCGGTCCATTCGGCGACCTGCGCATCCTCCACCTTCGAGAACAGCACCGGCGGCACGGTCAGCTTACCGCCGGCCGGCAGCCGCTCCAGCTCCACCCGGCCGTCGGCGCCCGGCCACCCTTCCGGACATTGCTCGAAGGCGCCGGCGATAGCCCCGGCGGTGAAGGGGATGAACGGAGCCGAGAGGCGGGAGAACAACGCCACCAGGTTCAGGCCGGTGCGCACGATCATCGCCGCGCGCTCGGGGTCGGTCTTGATGGCGGTCCAGGGCGCGGCCTCGGTGAGATAGCCGTTCCCCACGACCCACAGCTCGCGAAGGTCCTGCGCGGCCTTCCGGATGGTCATGGCGTCCAGCGAGGCGGTCAGGGCCTCGATCCCCCGGCCGACGTCGGCGAACAGCTTCTCCTCCAGCGCCCCGGGCGTCCCGCCGGCCGGGACGACGCCCTCGAACCTCACCTCGGCGAACTTCAGGATCCGGTTGACGAAGTTGCCCAGGACATTGGCCAGGTCGCTGTTCACGGTGGCCTGGAACTGCTCCCAGGTGAACGGCGAGTCCGCGCTCTCCGGGGCGTTGGCGGTCAGGTACCAGCGCCAGTAGTCGGCCGGCAGCAGCTCCAGCGCCGTGTCCATGAACACGCCGCGCTTGCCGCTGGTGGAGAACTTGCCGCCGTACCAGTTGAGCCAGTTGAAGCTCTTCAGCACGTCCACCGTCTTCCACGGCTCTTCCGACCCCAGCAGCGTCGCCGGGAAGCTGACGGTGTGGAAGGCGACGTTATCCTTGCCCATGAACTCGACGTAGCGGACGTCGGCCGCGCCCTGGTCGGTCCGCCACCAGCGCTCCCACGCCGCGCCGGTCGCCTCCGCCCACTCCACCGTCGCCCCGATGTACTCGATGGGCGCGTCGAACCAGACGTAGAACACCTTCTCCTCGAACCCGGGCCGCGGCGCGCCGTCCTGGGTCACCGGGATGCCCCAGGCGAGGTCCCGGGTGATGCCCCGGTCGATCAGGCCCTCGTCCAGGTGCTTGTAGGCGATGGACCGGGTCAGGGCCGGGAACTCGGCCTTGGAGTCCACCCAGGCCCGGATGCGCTCGGCCAGCTTCGACTGCAGCAGATAAAGGTGGCGCGTCTCGCGCACCTCCAGGTTCCGCGAACCGGAGACCGTCGAATAGGGGTCTTTCAGGTCCATGGGGTCCAAGAGCCGGCCGCAGTTGTCGCACTGGTCGCCGCGCGCCTTCGGCCAGGCGCAGTGCGGGCAGGTCCCCTCCACGTAGCGGTCGGGCAGGAAGCGCTTGTCGTCGAGCGAATAGATCATCCGATCCGTCCGCTCTTCGATCAGGCCATTCTTCTCCAGCGCCTCGCAGAAATGCTGGGTCAGGCGGTGGTTCGGCGGGTTCGAGGAGCGGCCGAACCAGTCCCAGGACAGGCCGAACGCATCGCCGATGGTCTTCTGGATGGCGTGCTGCTCGTCGCAGTAGGCCCGCACGTCCTGCCCCGCCTCGGCGGCGGCCAGCTCGGCCGGCGTGCCGTGCTCGTCCGTGGCGCAGATATAAAGCACCTCCGCGCCCCGGGCCCGCTGGAACCGCGCATAGACGTCGGCCGGCAGCATCGAGCCCGCCAGATTGCCCAGGTGCTTGACGCCGTTGATGTACGGGAGGGCCGAGGTGATCAGGATGCGCGACATGAGGCCGGGCTTATAGGCCGCACCGGCGACTTCGCAAAAGCCGGCCCGCAAGAAATGCTCGCCAAACGCCGGCATCGGCGCAAACTCCGCCGTGGGAGAGGGCGGCGACCCACGAGTCGCAGATGCAGTCCGGCCGCCGGAACGGGGAGGAGAGCTGATGCGCAGCCTAATCATGGCGGTGGGCCTGGCGGCCTGCCTGGGGCTTGCGGGTTGCGGTGGGGCCGAGGAAGAGGTCGCCGCGCCGCCGCCGCCGAGGAAATCCATGGCCCGGGTCGCCCCAATGTACGCCGGGCAGGAGCAGATCCTCTCCGTGCAGTCGGGCTCGGTGACCCCCAGCCAGGCCGGCGGCGTGGTGCTGAAGGCTTCCGGCATGTCCGCGGGGCCGGGCTGGGCCGATCCGGCCTTCCTGCCCCGGATCTATCCGGCCACGCCCGCGGACGGCATCTACGAGGTCGACGTGATCGCCACCAAGCCGGCCACGGCGGCGGGCGAGACCCCCACGGCCATCGAGGCCGAAGGCGCCTGGAACCGCTACACCGACGGCCGGGTGAAGGGCGTGAAGTTCATGACCAAGACCAATGAGCTTACGGTGATGCTGCCGCCGGGGTGAACGGCCCGGCTGAGCGGGTTTTGCTGACGCGTTATTGTCCTGAGATTTACTGAATACGCTCAGAACGGATTCGCAAAACACCCTGGAAACCAAGTTCTGTGCGTCATCTTGTCAGTAAGAGTCGCAATCGCTTGCGTATTGACAGATACTCAAAGAAAGCGGATGTGGAACGCTGAAATCCTACCCGCCAATCTGGGCGGAGAAGGGGATAGGGAGTCGGCATGCGTAAGGCGCTTGGCAAACGGCACATCGGGGCGCTTCTCGCCGGAGCCGCGATTTCGATGGCGGCGCTTGGCCTTGGCGTGGCGGCCGACGGTCCGCAGGGCGAGCTGAGCGGCGGGCCGCTGGCGATGCGCCGGCTCACCGAAGACCAGTACCGCAACACCATCAAGGACGTGTTCGGGGACGTAACCCTGGGCGGCCGGTTCGAGCCGGACACCCGGGACGCCCAGCTGATCGCGGTAGGCGCCGCGAAGGCCACGGTCACCCCCGGCGGCCTGGAACAGTACGATCGCATGGCGATGGGCATCGCCCAGCAGGTCGTCGATCCGGCCCGGCGCGATGAATATATCTCCTGCAAGCCGGCCAATGCGAAGGCGCCCGATCAGGCCTGCGCCCGCGCCTTCCTCTCTAAGGCCGGACGGCTGCTGTTCCGCCGGCCGCTGACGGAAGCGGAGTTGGCCGGCGAGCTGCAGATCGCGGCCGAGGGCGCCACGAAGGCCGGCGATTTCTACTACGGCATCCAACTCGCCGTGACGGCGCTGCTCACCTCGCCGAACTTCCTGTTCGTGCAGGACCGGGCCGAGCCCGATCCGGATCGGGCCGGCGCCTATCGGCTGACGGCGCAGAGCAAGGCCCAACGGCTCAGCCTGCTGCTCTGGGGCTCGTCGCCTGACGCGGAGCTGCTGCGCGCCTCGGAAAGCGGTGAGCTGAGCACCAGCGCCGGCTTGACCAGGCAGGTCGACCGGCTGATCGCCTCGCCGCGCTTTGCGGCCGGTGTCCGCGCCTACTTCGCCGACATGCTGCATTTCGACATGTTCAGGGCGGTCAGCAAGGACGCGGCCCTTTATCCAAACTACAGCGCCGACATCGCCAAGCAGGCGCAGGAACAGGCCCTGCGCACGATCGTCGACGAGCTGGTGGTCCGCAACGGCGACTACCGCGACATCTTCACGGTCAGGGATACCCAGGTCACGCCGTTGCTGGCGTCCGCCTATGGCATCCCCCTCGCCGGGAAATGGGGCGACTTCCAGCAATGGCGCTCGATCCGGCTGCCGGACTCCATGCCCCAGGCGGGTGTCCTGACCCAGATCAGCTTCGCCGCCCTGCATTCCGGTTCGGGCAAGACCTCGCCGACCCTCCGGGGCAAGGCCCTGCGCGAGGTTTTCCTCTGCCAGGAGATCCCGCCGCCGCCGCCGGACGTCGACTTCTCCAAGTTCGAGGCCGCCGGCCCGTCCTCCTCCATGCGCGAGGCGATCGAGGCCCACGCCGGCAATCCGGCCTGCGCCGGTTGCCACCGGCTGATGGACCCGCTCGGCCTGGCGCTGGAGAACTACGACACCAGCGGCCAATTCCGCACGCGTGACGCCGGCAAGCCGATCGACGCCAGCGGAATCCTGGATGGCGTCTCCTACAAAGACGCCAGCGGCCTCGGCCAGGCGCTGCATGACAACCCGCGCGCGACCGCGTGTCTGACCACCAGGCTCTACAACTACGCCATCGGCCGGCCGGCCACGAACGGCGAGCGGGAGTGGGTGCGGGATCAACTGCTTAAGGATTGGACCGCTTCGGGTTATAAGATCTCAGGGTTGATGCGGCGTATCGCGCTCGATCCTGGTTTCTATCGGGTGACGACGGACAAGTCCGGCGCCCCCGCGTCCTAGGAATTCGATCCACCCGGCGACGCCGGGTGGCGGCCATAAGAAGAACGCGCCGAGCCTCTGACGCGGCGCCAGAGATGAGGAAGGTTGCTATGCGGGCCACCGAAAGGCTGTTGAGCCGCCGGCGCGTGATGCACGGGGTCCTGCAAGGATCCGCCGTCACCCTGGCGCTTCCGTTCCTGGATTGCTTCCTGGACGGGAACGGCGTCGCCCTGGCCGACGGCACCCCTCGCCGGGTCCGTTTCGCCCACTGGTTCTTCGGCAACGGCTTCACCGCCGGCAAGCAGTGGTGGCCGGACAAGACCGGCTCCCTCAAGGGCGTCACCCTCCCCGAAGAGATCGCCCCGCTCGAAGTGGTGAAGGACAAGATCAACATCCTCTCCCACATGAACGTGCTGCCGGACGGCAAGCCCAACCGGCCCCACGTGACGGGCTGGCAGGGCACCTGGCAGGGAACGGTGCCGGCGGGCGCCACCGTCTCCGCGCCCAGCGTCGATACGATGATCTCCGACCAGATCGGCGGCGGCACCCGGTTCAAATCGCTCGGCGCGTCCTGCACCGGCAATCCGGGCACCTCGGTCAGCTTCCTGGACGGCGGCGTCGCGCAGTCCAACGAGGTCAATCCGGCGGCGATGTACGCGCGCATCTTCGGCGCGGACTTCACCGATCCCAATGCGGCCAACTTCACGCCCGATCCGAAGGTCATGGCCAAGCGCAGCGTCATCTCGGCGCTGAAGGACCAGCGTACGGCCGTGGAGCTGGACCTGGGCGCCGCGGATCGCCAGCGGCTCGACCAGTATTTCACCTCGCTGCGCCAGCTGGAGCAGCAGATCGACATGCAGCTCACCAAGCCCGAGCCGCTGCAGGCCTGCGTCCGGCCGAAGGACAATCCGGACGAATACGCCGTCAGCGACCAGCTCGACGTCACCATCCGGACCCATAAGCTCATGGGCCAGCTGCTGGCCCATGCTTTGCTCTGCGACCAGACCCGCTCGATCCGGATGATGTTCTCGGATTCGACCCCCAACCTTCGGGTGGCGGGCGAGGCGACCTCCTATCACACCTGGTCGCACCAGGAGCCGCTCACCGGTCCCCAGGAGAAGTGCAAGTTCTACAGCATGCAGACCACCATCCAGATGGCCGAGTTCGTCAAGATGCTGGACAGCTTCAAGGAAGGTGACAGCACCCTCCTCGACCAGACCCTGGTGGTCATGAACTCCGACAACGGCCTGGCCTTCACCCACTCGCTGTCCAACATTCCGGCCTTCACGGCGGGACGGGCCGGCGGGCTGCTGAAGACCGGCATGCACCTGGATCTGGCGGGCGATCCGGGCACGCGCCTCGGGCTGACGGCGATGCAGGTCTTCAAGGTGCCGATCAACAAGTTCGGCACCAACTCGATGGAGACCTCGCGCACCATCACAGAAATCGTGGCCTAGGGGAGTTGGCGATGCGACGGTCTCAGTTCTTCTCCGCATCGGCGCTCGGCCTGGGCGCGCTCCTGTGCGTGGCCGCCCCGTTGACCGCCGCCCAAGCGGCGACGACCACCGCCAATGTCGCCTCGGACCTGCCGGTTGGCATCCGAACCGGCACGGCGAAGGTCACCTCGAGCGCTAACGACGGCGAGGCCGAAACCCGGAACCGCAATACGACGTCCGTCCTCTTTGCCGATGAGGCGGGACGTCCGCTGTTCACCCAGGCCGCCGGCGCGGAATGCGTGGGCGCCTGCCTGGAGAAATGGCGGCCGGCGATCGCCCCGCCCAAGGCGGTCCCGACCAAGGACTGGACGCTGGTCGGCCTGCCCTCCGGCGGGAGCCAGTGGGCCTTCCAGGGCCGCCTGGCCTACACCGCCGCCGACGGTGAGGGCGTCGACGCGCCCCTCGTGATGCCCGAGTGGAACCAGACCCCATTTCGCGCGCCCGCCACCCCCAGCCTCGAGGTCCGGGATGGCGGCGAAAACGGCATGCGCCTGGTGCGGGTGACGCCGAAGAGCTGGATCAAGACCCCGTACAGCATCGGGGTGGCCGAGTACCGGGTGGCGCCGGGCCAGGTGCTCGCCGTCGGCATCACCGCCGCCAACACTCTGGGCAAGCCGCTCTACGTGTTCTCGGGAACGCCCGAGCAGGCGCAGGCGCTGCCCCGGGCGTTCACGCCGCTTGAGGCTTCCGGCCTATCGGAGCCGATTGGCGACTTCACGATCAATGAGCGCGCGGACGCCACCCGGCAGTGGGCCTATCGCGGCGGCGCCCTGTACAGCTGCGCCTGCGACGTCAGCACGGGCGATCTCAACGGCGAGGGCCTGGCCCCCGGGATGGCCGCGGCGGTGGTCCTGCGCTATCCCAAGCCTTCGCAGGTGGCGATCAAGAAGGACAACCTCAGCATCGGCCGCATGGTCGATGCGCGCACCGGCATGACGCTCTACTACCGCGATCGTGCGCTGGAGCAGTACGTGCCGGATCACATGCGTCCGCCGAATGGCACGATGGATCCCGGGATCGGCGCGTCGCTCGGGCTCAAGCACTGCAGCCAGTCCTGCGAAAAGGAATGGCGTCCGTACCTGGCCCCCGCCAACGCCGAGCCGCAAGGCTATTGGTCGATCTACGATCGTCCGGACGGCAAGCGTCAGTGGGCCTACAAGAATTCCGCCATCTACACCCACGCCAACGAGCGGCCCGGGTCCCTGGACGGCAACGAACAGTATTTGATCCAGTTCGAAGACGGATACGGCAACGAAGCCTTGCCGACCGAATTCGGGATGGGTCTGATGTGGCGCGCCTTGGTGCCCTGAATCTAAAGGCTGGAGACCGTTCTTATGCGCAAGCAGATCGCAATTCCCGCTGCGGCCCTCGCCCTGACCCTCTGCGCCGGTCAGGTCGCCCAGGCCGAGAGCAAGGGCTACGTCATCAGCGTCTGGTCGCAGGCGATGAACAACGTCGACGACAGCGGCTGCCCCGAGGGCAAGAGCCCCATCGCCCACGAGGTCTTCGCCTATTCGATGAAGGGCCTGGGCATGGCGCAGGCCGACATCGAGCGCATGGTCAAGTCGCAGGAATTTGGTCAGCACTACCGCGAGCAGGCCTCCATGCGCGGCCGCAAGGACGGCAAGCCGGTGTTTGTCTACAAGCACCCCCTCTCCGTTCCGGAACCGCCGATCAAGCTCGAGCAGGGGAAGGAAGGCTTCGGCTTCAACCTGGACGGCAAGGTCGGGCCGATGGACTACACCGACCCCCTGACCAAGGAAGCTGGCGTCGATAACCTGGCCGCGCGCGTGTTCGGCTGCATCGACCGCACCCGCGGCACCCTGGACGCCCCCGTCGGCAACACCCAGCTGCGCTGGCTGCACTACATCGAGGGCAACTCCTGGCTGTTGGAAGTGGACAACAACCGCGACGCCCCGCTCGACATGCAGAACGAGGACAATGTCACGGTGACCTACTACCGGGGCCAGCAAAGCCCCGTGCTGAGCGCCTCCGGCTTCCAGCGCAATGTCACCTACACCATCGATCCCAATAAGAACCTGACGAAGGCCACCACCACCTTCAAGGGCAGGATCAAGGACGGCGTGTTCCTCTCCGAGGTCACCCCGCAGTTCAAGTTCATCGCCAGCACCCGCCTTCAGCCGATCTATGACTTCAAGCAGGCGCGGCTGCGGCTCAAGTTCCAGCCGGACGGCGGCCTGCAAGGCTTCGTCGGCGGCTATCTGCCGATCACCATGATCTACTTCCCGTTCGGCGATTACGCCGCCCAGGGCGAAGGCCTGGGGTCGGGCGACGTCGCCGGCATCTACCAGGCGCTGCAGAAATACGCCGACACCGACATCGACAAGGCCAAGAACGGCAAGCGGACGCGGATCTCCCAGACTTGGACGATCACCGCCGTGCCGGCCTTCATCGACCGGCCTGAGACGGGCGGCCCTTCGCGCCCGCAGCGGGCCGAGGCGCCGCGGCCTGATCGTTACGCCGTTCGGTAAGCCGGGGACCTGCGCCGCTAGCCGCGCAGGCTACGCTCCAGTCCTCCCGATCCCGGGCGTCGCCGACACGCCCGGACGCTGGGTTGACTAAGCGCCCCGATCATCGAACAGACTTGTCCCGTCCCTGATTGGAGCGGCGCCCGGTGGCCTATCGCATTCTGCTTGTCTTCGGCCTGGTGGCGACCTTCGCCGGCGCCGCCCTGCCTTCCTGCGCGCAACCGGCGTCGGACACCCAGGTCGTGTTCGACGCCCCGCCGCCCAAGCGCGACGCCGCCGAGGACGGGCTCCTCGCCCTCGATCGGGGGATCTACGACAAGGTGGCCCAGGCCAAGACCAACGCCGACTTCGCCAAGGTGGAACGCGAACTCAAGTTGATCATGTCGCACGTCCCCACCGAGTTCAGGCTGTACGAGGACTACAAGGGCCAGCTGGTGGTGCGCGCCGACCGCGAGATCGGCATGCCCATCGCCGCGGCCATGGCCAAGGACCTGCCGAAGACCGATCCTCCAGGGCCCGTCAAAGTCAGCTTCGAGCCCAATGTGTACGGCTTCGCCGCCCTGGCCCTCAGCTCCCTGGCGCTCGAGCGGAAGGACACCGAGGCCGCCTTGAGCGTCCTCAATGTCGGCGCCTCCATTCAGCCCGACAACGCCAAGATGGTCGAGGCGCGGGCCCGCGCTCTGGCCACGCTGGGTCGCCTCCCGGAAGCCCTGCGGGCCTACGCCGCCTGGACGCGGAACTATCCCGTTCAGGCCGAGCTCAACCCCGCCGACACCGCGCTCATGTGGCGCGGCATGGGCTCGGTCCTGGTCGAGCAGAAGCAGTACGACGACGCCAAGGAGAGCTATGAATCCGCGCTCAAGCTCGTGCCTGGCGATCCCACCACGCTCGCCGCCTTGCAACGTGTCGAGCAGCTACGGGTGAGCGCTCCACCGACCGCGAACTAGAGCGGGCGGGCGCACGCCGGCGCACTCCCCCGCCCGCGGGAGGTTGTCACCGCTCATCCCGGCGAAAGCCGGGACCCAAGCTGAACCTCATTCAGGCCGCTAGAACGGCCCCCTGAACACGAACCACGCCCCGGCCGCGATCAGCACGAACCCGGCCGCGTGGTTCAGCGTCAGCTTCTCGCCCAGGTAGGCCACCGAGAACACCGCGAACACCACCAGGGTGATCACCTCCTGCATGGCCTTGAGCTCGGCGGGCTCGTAAACCGCCCGCCCGATGCGGTTGGCCGGCACCGCCAGCCAGTATTCGAAGAAGGCGATCCCCCAGCTGGCCAGGACGATGACCCAGAGCGGGCCGCGATCGATCTTCAGGTGCCCGTACCAGGCGAAGGTCATGAACACGTTCGAGGCGATCAGCATCAGGATCGGCAGGGTGGCCGTCCATAGGGTGGTCATCGGGACGCGGCTCCGGCAATTAACGGCTTAACGGCGACGAACCTGACCCTATAACCTTCAGGGCTGGATTGGGGAGACGCCGATCATGAGGCGATGGACGACAGGCTTGGCCCTTGCCGCCGCGCTGCTGGCGGCCGCCTGCGGTCAGAACGGGCAGAAGGCCGAAAAGGCCGGGATCGGCCCGATGGGGGGCGAGCTTCGGATCTACAACTGGTCCGACTACATCGACCCGGCCCTGCTGGAGCAGTTCACCAAGGAAACCGGGACCAAGGTGATCTACGACACCTTCGATTCCAACGAGGTCCTGGAAACCAAGGTCCTGCAGGGGAACACCGGCTACGACCTGGTGGTCCCGTCCAACAACAACCTGGCTCGCTACATCGCCGCCGGCGCGATCGAGCCCCTCGACAAGACGAAGCTGCCGGGCCTGGAGAACCTCTCGCTTGAGGTGATGGGCTACCTCGCGCCCTTCGATCCCGGCGCGAGATATGCGGTGCCCTACATGCAGGGCACCATCGGGATCGGCTACAATGAGGATGCTATCCACAAGTACCTGCCAGGGGTGGATATCGACAGCTGGAAGGTGGTGTTCGACCCGGCCAACATGGCCAAGCTGAAGGACTGCGGCGTCTATTTCCTCGACGCCTCCGAGGACATGTACTCCATCGCCCTCACCTACCTGGGCAAGGACCCGAACTCGAAGAATCTTGCCGACTACACCCAGGCCACCGAGATGCTGATGAAGGTCCGTCCCTACGTCCGCAAGTTCCACTCCTCGGAGCTGATCGACGCCCTGGCGGCCGGCGATATCTGCCTGGCCATCGGCTACTCGGGCGACGTGCTGCAAGCCAGGGACGGGGCCGAGGACGCCGACAGTGGCGCCAAGATCGCCTACGTCATCCCCAAGGAAGGCAGCCAGGCCTGGGCCGACGTCTTCGTCATTCCCAAGGGCGCGCCCCACCCGGCCGCCGCCCACGCCTTCATCGCCTTCATGCTGCGCCCCGACATCATCGCCCGGGCCTCCAACTACACCGCCTACGCCAACGCGAACCTCAAGGCGACGTCCCTGGTGGACGAGGAGGTGCGGAGCGATCCCAACATCTATCCGACGCCCGAGGTGGCCAAGCGCCTGTTCGTTATCACCGCCAAGGATCAGGCCCTGCTGCGCGAAGTGAACCGCCAGTGGACCCGGGTGCTGACCGGCAAGTGACAGGCCGCCTCCAGATCGGCGCGATCCGCTCCAGCTTCGCCCCCTGGGAGGACCCACTCCTGAAGCCGCTCGTCCGCTTCGAGGCCGTCTCCAAACGGTTCGGCGAGACGGCGGCGGTGAGCGAGGTGAGCCTTGCGATCTACGAGGGGGAGTTCTTCGCCCTGCTGGGCCCGTCGGGCTGTGGCAAGACCACCCTGATGCGGATGCTGGCCGGCTTCGAGACGCCGGACGCGGGCCGCATCCTGCTGGACGGCGAGGACATCGCCCCCCTGCCCCCGCACCGACGGCCGGTGCACATGATGTTCCAATCCTACGCCCTGTTCCCGCATCTGACGGTGGCCCAGAACGTCGCCTTCGGCCTGAAGCAGCGCGGCGACCCCAAGGCCGAGATCGACGCCCGGGTGGATGAGATGCTGGGGCTGGTGAAGCTGGCGGGCCTGGGCCGGCGCCGCCCCGACCAGCTCTCCGGGGGCCAGCGCCAGCGGGTGGCCCTCGCGCGGGCCATCGCGCCCAGCCCGCGCATCCTGCTGCTCGACGAGCCCCTGGCCGCCCTCGACCGCAAGCTGCGCGAGGAGACGCGGGTAGAGCTGATGGCGCTGCAGCAGACCCTGGGCATGACCTTCGTCATCGTCACCCACGACCAGGATGAGGCCATGGTCCTGGCCGACCGCATCGCCGTGATGCGCGACGGCGAGGTGGCGCAGGTCGGCCGGCCGGCCGAGATCTACGAGGCGCCCGCCGACCGCTATGTGGCTGGCTTCGTGGGCGACGTGAACCTCTTCGAGGCGCGGCTGGACAGCGTCGACGGTGGGCGCGTGCGGCTTGCCTCGCCGGAGGGCCGCTTCGAGGCGGACGACGACGATCCGCCCGAGGTCGGCGCCACGGCCTGGCTGGCGGTGCGGCCGGAGAAGATGCGCCTCACCGTTGAGCCGCCGCCCGAGGGCCCGAACCGGCTTTCTGGCCGGATTTCCGACATCGGCTACCTTGGCGACTGGACGACCTATGGCGTGGAGATCGCGCCCGGACGCGTCATCCGCGCCGCCCGCGCCAACGCCGCCCGAAGGGTGGAAGCCCCCCTGGGGTGGGATGACCAGGTCTGGCTCGCCTTCGCCCCCGACGCCGCCGTGGTGCTGAAGCGGTGAAACCCGAGCGCGCGGCCCTCGCGGCGGTGGCGCCCTATCTGTGGCTGCTGGCCTTCTTCGCCGTGCCGTTCCTGCTGGTGGCCAAGCTGTCGCTCTCGGACAGCGTGCTGGCCATGCCGCCCTACGCGCCGCAGATCGACTTGAGTCGAGGGGCGGACGGTGTGCGGGCTTTCCTGGCCGCGCTCGACCTAGAGACCTACCTCCGCCTGGTCCGCGACCACCTCTACCTCGACGCCTACCTGTCCAGCCTGCGGCTGGCGGCGACCGGGACAGTGATCCTCCTGCTCATCGGCTACCCCATCGCCTACGGCATTACCCGTTGCGCGCCGGGCCCACGTCAGGCGTTGCTGATGGCGGTGATCCTGCCGTTCTGGACCAGCTTCCTGATCCGCATCTACGCCTGGATCGCGATCCTCAAGCCGCAGGGCCTGCTGAACGCCGCCCTCGGCGCCCTGGGCCTGGAGCCGGTGAACCTGCTGAACACCGAGGCGGCGGTGATCCTCGGTCTGGTCTACGCCTATCTGCCGTTCATGGTGCTGCCGCTCTACGCCGTGCTGACCCGGCAGGACGAAAGCCTGATCGAGGCGGCGCAGGACCTGGGCGCCAGCCCGACCCGCGCCTTCTGGACGGTGACCGTTCCGCTGTCGCTGCCCGGCGTGGCGGCCGGCGCGCTGCTGTGCTTCATCCCAATGGCCGGCGAGTTCGTGATCCCCGACCTGCTGGGCGGCTCCGAGACCCTGATGCTGGGCAAGGTGATCTGGATCGAGTTCTTCGCCAACCGCGACTGGCCGGCGGCCTCGGCGGTGGCCATCGTGCTGCTGGTCACCCTGCTGGTCCCGATAATGCTGCTGGAGCGCGCGCCGCCCAAGGTGCTGCGATGAGGCGGGGTCCTTCGGCGTTCAACGTCGCTGCGATCGTGGCGGGGCTCGTCTTCCTCTACCTGCCGATCGTGCTCCTGATCCTCTATTCGTTCAACGCCAGCAGCCTGGTCACCGTATGGGGCGGATTCTCCACCCGCTGGTACGCCGCCCTCGCCAAGGACCAGCAGATGCTGGACGCGGCCTGGACCACCCTGCGGGTGGGCGCGATTTCCGCCACCCTGGCCAC
Organism: Caulobacteraceae bacterium; assembly: GCA_947476555.1. Classification (GTDB taxonomy): domain Bacteria; phylum Pseudomonadota; class Alphaproteobacteria; order Caulobacterales; family Caulobacteraceae; genus Phenylobacterium. Next base: position 52,614 of record CANJRI010000007.1, on the reverse strand, counting down.
GGTGCTGGGGGTTCTGGCGGCCGTGGCGCTGGTGCGGGCCGGGAAATTCCGCGGGCGGTGGGGCCTGGCCGGCATGACCTACGCCACCCTGGTGATGCCCGAGGTGATCCTCGGCCTGTCGCTGCTGCTGCTGTTCGTAGCGGTGGGCGCGCCGCGCGGCTTCTGGACCGTGACCCTGTCCCACGCCACCCTGACCCTGGCCTATGCGACGGTGGTGGTGCAGGCGCGGCTGGCGAGCATAGACCGGAGCCTGGAGGAAGCCGCGCAGGATCTCGGCTGTCCCCCGGCCATGGCCTTCCTCAAGATCACCTTGCCGGCCATCGCCCCGGCGGTGGCGGCGGCCTGGATGCTGGCCTTCACCCTGTCGCTGGACGACCTGGTGATCGCCTCCTTCACCTCCGGCCCGGGCGCCACCACCCTGCCCATGCGGCTCTACAGTCAGGTGCGCCTCGGCGTGGACCCGAAGATCAACGCCATCTCCACCCTGCTGATCGGCCTGGTCGCCACCGGCGTGATCGCCGCCTACCTCATCCAGCAGCGGGCCGCGCGGCGCGCCTAGCCAGGGCCGCGGCCGCCTGCTCCACGACCGCGGTCCAGTCGCCGGCCGTGGTCTGGCGAAGGAGCCGGACAGATCCATACCAGGGCATGGTCTCGCCCCGCGCCAGGTAGCGCCATTCCGGATCGGTCGGCAGCAGGGCGAGGCAAGGCCGGCCCAACGCGCCCGCCAGGTGAACCACCGCGGTCTGCACCGACACCACCACGTCGAGGTTGGCGATCAGCCCCGACAGCTCGTCGAAGTCCCTCATCGTCCCGTCATCGAAGTGGCGGATCGGGTTCGCGCGGCCGGCGTTGGCCGCCTCGATCTCCTGCGTGACCTCGCCGTACTGCAGGCTGACCAACTCACAGCCGGGAAGGTCGAGGACGGGGGCCAGGTTCGCCAGGTCGATGGAGCGGGCGCGGTTGCGGGTGGCGGCGGTCCCGCCCCGCCAGGAAAGGCCGACCCGCAGCTTGCCGGACTGCGGGCCCAGGCGCGCCTCCCACCGCTCCCGCGCGCCTTCCGAAGCCTTGAGGTAGGGCCCGCCGGGGAAGCTCGCCTCGTTGGGCCGGAAGGCCGATCCCAGGCTGCCCATGGCCAGCAGCACGTCGGCTTCCACCTGCGCGCCGCTGGGATGGACGAAGGCCACCTGCGGGAACGCCGCCTCGAACAGACCCCTGAGCCGCGGCTCGCAGGCGCAGACGACGCTGGCGGCGCTGGAGGCCAGGTCGGGGATCATGCTGGCGAACATGATCTGGTCGCCGATCCCCTGCTCGCCCACCAGCAGCACCCGTTGGCCCGCCACGGACTGGGCGGTAGGCGACAGGGTCAGATGGGGGATCATGCCCGGCGCGACAAAGCCGCGGGAGACCTCCACGAAACGCTCCGTCTGCCATCTCGCCTCGTAGTCGGCCCACCCCGCCGCGAAATCGCGGAGGGACAGGCGGAGCACGCCCCGCTGATAGCGGGCAAGCGCGGCGGCCGGGTCGAGCGCCGCCGCGGCGTCCAGCGCCCTCAGGGCCTCCTCGAACCGTCCCAGCGCCCGGTAGGAGCCCCCCAGGCGGACGAGGGCGAGAACGCCTGCGCCCGGATCGGTGGTCGCCCGCGAATAGGCCTCCGCCGCCAGGTCCGGACGGCCGGCGTTGAAGCGGGAATCCCCCAGCACAAGCCAAGCGGCCGCGCAGGCCGGATTGGCGGCCAGGGCCGCGTCCGCCATGGCCGCGGCCTCGTCGTAGCGGCCCTCGAGCTGCAACGCTCCGCCCAGCGCGGCCAGCGCCCGGACGTTTGTGGGATCCTTCTGCACCAGGGCCTTCAGCGCCTGGATCTCGTCATCGGGTCGCGCCGCCATGGCTCTGGCGTAGCCGGTCAGCGGGCGGCGATCCAGCGGCCTGAGGCAAGCTGGTCATTGCCGCGGAGCCAAGATTTTCCCATACAGCCAGCGGCGCGCCGGATTAGCTCAGCTGGTAGAGCAGCGGTTTTGTAAACCGAAGGTCGCGGGTTCGAGTCCTGCATCCGGCACCATCCCGCCTTGCGGACGCTGGCCTAAGCCGCCGGCGCATCCCCGATCGGATCGGGCGTGGGCGGTTCGTCGAACCAGCCCCGCACCACAGCGAAGCGCTCGCGGGTGAGAGCCAACGAGGCGTCGAGGTCGCCGGCCTGCAGCGCGGCCGACAGCTTCGCCAGCCACCCGGCGTAGAATTCCAGGCGGGGCGCGGTCAGCCGAAGGCGCGAGGCCCGGTAGCCGTAGGACTGCGAGGCCCGCAGGAAGAGCGACAGCGCCGGGCTGCCGGCCAGTTCCGCCGCCAACCGCCAATAGCCGTCGATGGCGCGGACGGCCTCCTTCAGATCGTGTGGCGCTCTGAGACGTGGATCGTCGCGGACATAGGCCGCCAGCCGGCCGCGAGCCTCGGGGTCCGGCCGGGCGACGATGCGGCGGAGGATCTCGCCCTCCAGGACGGCCTGCACCTGGACGATGTCGGGATAGCTGGCGTCCTGGGCCACCAGGTAAAGCTCGGCCATCCGGGCCACCGCCTCGACGCTGGGCTTGCGGCCGAAGAACCCGCCGCCGACGCCACGGCGGATCACCAGCAGCTCCTCGTATTCCAGCAGGCGGGCCGCCTGGCGGAAGGTGGGGCGGCTTATCCCCAACCAGCGGACCAGATCGTCCTCGGAGCCGAGGAACATCTGGTCGTCGCTACGCGTGAGGATCTCCCGGCGCAGGGCCTTGGCCGCGGCCACCGCGACCGAGGACGGCTCGGCGGTCCTGCGCCGGCGGGAAGCTTGCTTGGCGTCGCTCGGCATTCGCTGGGTCAGCTCCAGAGCGCCCCCGCCCCGTGATGACGCTTCGTGTCAGCTAGCGCCGCCGCCGGGTCCCCCACAACCGCCCGTGAGTTGAGCGGTTGGTCGCCGGTGAGGCTATCAGAGAATGGCCACCAGGAGCAGGACCGCGCCCAGCCCCACACCCAGCATCAGGGCTCCGGCCTTCAGGGCGAACAGGGTTTCCCCGTTGTAGTCGGCCCAGAGCTTGGCCAGGCGCCGCCACTCCGCGGTCACGGCCTTGGGGTCGCTCTCATCGACCGGATGGGCGGTGGCGAACTCCTGGGGGATCCAGTCCAGCCGCACGGCCAGCCGATGGGCCGCCAGGACCAGCCTGTCAGTGGAATGGTTGAGAAGGCCGGCCGTACGGCGGCCGGGGCGCTCCGGCAGGCTATCGAAGCCACCTTGCGGAACGACAGGTTTGCGAAACACGGCGAGGCTCCCCTGCGCAGAAACCGCCAACGGCCAAGGCTGGCCAAGGTTCCGTTCCGAGGGTAGGCGAAGGGCATGCGGATCTTCGTGGACGCCGACGCCTGCCCCGTGAAGGACGAGGTCTTCAAGGTCGCGGACCGCTATGACCTCCATACCTTCGTGGTCTCCAACAGCTTCATCCGCCTGCCAGCCTCGGCGCGGATCGAGGCGGTGGTGGTGGACGCCGGGCCCGACGTGGCCGACGACTGGATCGCCGAGCACGCCCAGCCGGGCGATATCGTCGTCACCAACGACATTCCCCTCGCCGAACGGGCCCTGAAGGCCGGCGCCGCGGCGATCGCCCCCAACGGCCGGGCTTTCACCATCGACTCCATCGGAGCAGCCCTCGCCCAGCGGTCGATCATGGAGCACATCCGTTCGACAGGTGAGATCACCGGCGGCCCCCGCCCGTTCGACCGTTCGGACAGATCCAGGTTCCTCCAGGCCCTGGACGAAGCCGTGCAGCGCTGGCGCAGGCGTCGCCCCTAGGATAGAGCTTGCCGCCCATTTTTCCGGAGTTCCCCGTGCGCCTGTCCGCAACCGCCACCGCTCTCATCCTCGCCGCCGGCCTGGCGGGTTGCGGCGGCGGCGCGCCGGCCCCGCCCGAACGCAGCCCCGAGGAGCTGAAGGCCGCCCAGGCCGCCTTGCCGGCGCCCTACAGCACCGCCGACCTCGAGAACGGAAGGGCGCTGTTCCGCCAGTGCCGCTCCTGCCACACCGTGACCGCGGGCGGGGCGAACCTGACAGGCCCCAACCTGCACGGCGTCGTCGGACGCCCCGCCGGCGCCCTGCCGGGCTACGCCTATTCCGCCCCCATGCGTCAGGCAGGCTTGGTTTGGGAGCCAGCCAAGCTCGACGCGTACCTGGCTGAGCCGAGGGCGGTCGTTCCGGGGACCAAGATGTCCTTCGTCGGCCTCAAGGCGGCGCAGGAGCGGATCGACGTCATCGCCTATCTGATGCTCGAGAGTCCGCCCGCGCCATAACGCCCTGCCCATTGCGTGCTTGGGCGCAAACGACAACCTTGACGGGTGTGCTGGAGCGGCGCATCGTGAGCTGTCGAACATATCTGCCCAGTCGACATCCCCCCGGTTCGCGGCATTGCCGCGAACGGTCGCCAGGACCCCTATCCCCCCCGGTCCCGGCTCTATGCGATCTCGGCCTCCCCTGCCCGGGGAGGCCGTTTTTTTGGATTATTCGGCGGCGTTGGCGAGGCGAGACTTCTCGGCCTCTTCGAACGCCTCGATGCGCCGCGCCGTGGCGTGCGGCGAGGCGGTGAACCTCGCCACCATGTTGTAGAACACCGGCACGATGAACAGCGTGACCATGGTCGCGAAGATCGCCCCGAAGAAGATGGTCACGCCGATGGTCCTGCGCGCCTCGCCACCGTCTCCGCCCCAGGCGATCAGCGGGATCGAGCCGGCGGCGGCCGAGATCGAGGTCATGATGATCGGCCGCAGACGCAGGGCCGCGGACTCGATCACCGCCTCGCGGATCGCCAGGCCCTGGTCGCGGAGCTGGTTGGCGAACTCGACGATGAGGATGCCGTTCTTGGCCGCGATCCCGACCAGGATGATCAGACCGATCTGACTGTAGAGGTTGACGCTCGAGCCGGTGATCAACAGCCCGAACAGCCCACCGACGGCCGCCACTGGCACCGTCAACATGATCACCGAGGGGTGCACCCAGCTTTCGAACTGGGCCGCCAGCACCAGGAAGACCAGCAATAGGGCCATGCCGAACGCGACGCCGACCGCGCTGCCGGCCTCCAGATAGTCCTTGGCCGCGCCCCGCCACTTGTAGGGCATCGGGTTCGGCTGGCGGGCCATCTCGGCCTCAAAGAAGGAGATCGCCTCGCCGACGGTGTAGCCCGGGGCGAGCTGGGCGAAGATCGAGACGGCCCGCTGGCGATCCTCCCGCCGGCGATCGGGCGTGTCGCCCGACATCCGTGTCGTCGTCACCGTCGACAGAGGAACCAGCACGCCGCCGTTGCTGCGGACATAGATCTTGTTGAGATCCTCCTCGTCCTGGCGTTGGGCGCGCTCCACCTGCAGGACCACGTCGTACTCCTGCCCGCCACGGATGTAGGTGGTCGCCCGCTCAGAGCCGAATAGCGACTGCAAGGCCCGGCCAATGGACTGTGGCGTGACTCCCAGCGCAGCGGCCTTCTCCCGATCGATTTCGACGCGGACGCGGGGGCTGGTGGGATCGTAGTTGAGGTTGACGCGCTGGAAGCCCGGGTTGGCCTCGGCCGCCGCCCTAAGCGGCTGCATCGCCGCGGCGATCTCCGCATAATCGTTGCCCAGCGCCACGAGGATGATGCCGTTGCCGCCCCCGGGGCCGCCGCCTCGCCCGCCGCCGAAGCCTTGCTGGGGCTGAGCCTGCACGCGGGCGGCCGTGATGGAGGAGAACTCGCGGTTCAGTTGGGCCGCAAGCTCGTCTGACGTCCCCTTGCGGTCGCGGCCCTGCGGCAGCAACACCGTAAAGTTCCCGGAATTGAAGCCGCCACCAAAACCGCCGCCGCCGCCCGCCTGGGAATTGACCCGCTCGATCACGCCCTGGCGCTGCAATTCCAGCAACCGGGCCTCGACCTGCTGGAAGGGCTTCAGCATGTAATCGAAGCTGGCCCCTTCAGGCGCGTTCACTTGGACAGACAATCGCCCGCGATCCTCGGTCGGGGTCATCTCCTTGGGCAGGACCATGAAGAGGCCAACCGAGACGGCCGACAGGAACACCACGAGGCCGACAGCCGAAATACTGGCGAGGCGGCCCCGCAGAAGCACCTCCAGGGAGGCGTGATAGGAGGCCTTCAGCCTGTTCATGCCGCTGTCGACCGTGCGCGCGATCCAGCCCTCGCCTTGGGCGGGCTTAAGCACCTTGGAGGCCAGCATCGGCGACAGGCTGAGCGCCAGGACCGCCGAGAAGAACACGGCGGCCACCACGGCCACGGCCAGTTCGACGAACAGTTTGCCGGTCATGCCCGACATGAACATCAGGGGGGCGAAGATCGAGATCAGCACCAGGGTGGTGGCCACCACGGCGAAGAACACCTGACGCGCGCCGCGCTGAGCCGCGACGACCCGCGGCTCCCCATCGTCCACCCGTCGCTGGATGTTCTCGGTCACCACGATGGCGTCGTCGACGACGAGGCCGATCGCCAGGACCAGAGCCAGCAGCGTCAGGAGGTTGATCGAGAAGCCCAGCGAGGCGAGGACGATGAAGGTCGAGAGGATGCAGATCGGCGCCACGACCGTCGGGATGATCGCGGCCCGCCAAGTTCCCAGGAAAAGAAAGTTCACCAGCCCCACCAGAAGCAGGGACAGCCCCATGGTGACCCACACCTCCTTAAGGGCGTGCTCGGTGAACTGAGTCATGTCGATGCTGAGGCGGATATCCGTACCGCGCGGCAGGGTCTTGTTGACCTCCTCGATGGTCTTGCGGACTTCCTTGGCGACCTCCAGGTCATTGGCCTGCGCCTGCCGGATGATCAGGATCCCGATCTGATTGACGCCGTTCCCGCGGAACACGCGCCGAACGTCGTTGGTCTCCTCGACCACGCGGGCCACGTCGCCCAGGCGGATCACATAGCCCCCGGACACCCCGGCGGCGGTCACCGCCGATCGGACGCCCTGCGGCGCTCCGGCGATCGAGGCCGTTCCGCCAACGGCCGCACCGCCTCCGCCCTGGTTCGTCCTGGCCGCCGCCTGGCCGCCGGGATAGATCGGCAGGCGCTCGAAATCGGCCGGTCGGGCATAGTTGCGCGCGACGCGGATGGTGAAGTCCTTGTCGGCGGCCTCCAACTGGCCGGCGGGCAGTTCCAGGTTCTGGGTGCTGAGCGCGGTCCGGACGTCGTCGACCGTCACGCCGAGGGAAGCCATAGCGGTAGGGTCAAGCCATACGCGCATGTTGTAGATTTGCTGGCCCGGGATCATGACCTGGGCGACGCCGGGGATCGTGGCGAAACGCTGGCGGACATTACGTTCGACGTAGTCCGACAGCTCCAGGGGTTTCATCGTCGTGGAGGTCAGGCCGATGAAGATGATCGGCGCGGTGTCGGCGTTCGCCTTGAGGATCTGCGGCGGGTCGGCCTCTTCCGGCAGCCGGTTCATGACCCGGTTCACCGCATCGCGAACGTCGCTGGCCGCGAGGTCCAGGTCACGGTCCACCGCAAAGTTGATGTTGATGTTCGAGCGGCCATCGCGGGACTGGGAGGACACCTCCTCGACCCCCGGGATCGAGGCTACCTGCTGCTCGATGAGCTGGGTGATCCGCTCTTCGATGACCTCGGCGGAGGCGCCGGGATAGCCGGTGCTGACCGAGACCGTCACCGGATCGATGCTCGGCAACTCCCGGATCGGCAGGGCCAGGAACGAGGCGAACCCGACCACGCAAAGGATGATCGCCGCCACGGCGGCGAAAACCGGGCGGCGGACGGAGATGTCGGAGAGCATCATGCTGACGGCCGCGGACGGTCAGGCCGCGCTCCTGGGTTGACCGGGCCGGCGCTCCGAGGACGCGCCGCCGGGTTGGGCGCGCCCCCGCCCTGACTGGCCATGCCTGGCCGCGCACCGGAGGTCACCACCCGCAGGGGCATGCCCGGCTGCACCTTGTCCATGCCGTCGGCGACGATGCGCTCGTCGGCCCGCAGCCCGCTGAGGATCTCCACAAAGCCCTGCTGCCGCGTCCCGGCGGTGATGGGCCGCTGTTCGGCCACCGTGCGGTCGCCCTGCTGGCGAATGACGTAGACGTAGGCCATGTCGCCCTGCACCGAGACCGCCGGTTCCGGCGCGCTGAGACTCTGGCGTGTGCCCCGCGAGACGCCGACGCGGATCAGCATGCCCGGCTTGAGCTTGCCGCCGGCGTTCGGGAACTCGGCGCGCGCGGTGATGGCGCGGGTTCGCTCGTCGATGCGGCTGTCCAGCTTGGCGATGCGGCCGGCGATGGTGGTCCCCGGATAGGCGTCGACCGTGGCCAGGAGGGTCTGACCCTCGCTGAGCTGGGAGACGAAACGTTCAGGCACCTGGAAATCCACACGAACGGCGGAAACGTCGTCCAGCGTCACGATCGGCGCGCCGGGAGTCACCAGGGCGCCCGGAGCGATGTCCGAAAGCCCCACCACGCCGGCGAACGGCGCCCGGATAATCCGGTCGCTGGCCCGGGCGCGGGCCGCGGCGACGTCCGCCTGTGCGGTGCGGAAGGCGGCTTCGTACTGGTCGATAGCGGCCTTGGACGCGAATCCCTTCTCGCCGAGCTGACGGTAGCGTTCCGCGGCGCGGCCCGCCTGGACGAGGCGGGCGTCGGCCTGGGCGATGCCAGCGTCCTGTTCGGTGTCACGAAGCTCGACGAGCACGGCGCCGCGGGCCACGTGCTGGCCATCGGTGAAACGGACCCGCTCGACCAGCTGGCTGGCGGCCGCCGTCAGGGTGACGGACTGGCGGCCCTTGGCCACGCCCAACACTTCGATGGTGTCGATGAAGGTCCGGGACTGCGCCGTGATCGCGCTGACCGCCGCGCCGCCGCCGAAACCGCCGCCCTTGCCAGGCGGCCCGCGTCGTCCGCCGGGACCGCCCGGACCGCCGCCGCCGGCCGCCGCGGCGCCAGGGCCGCCGGCGCCGCCGCCCGGACCCGCCTTCTGCATGGTGAGGGTCTTGTAGCCACCGGCCACGACCATCACCCCGAGGATCAGCAGGGCGGCGATCAGGAAGAAGTGCCGTCTAAACAAACCGTAATGCTCCGTCGCGGGCCAGGCCCGGCTCAACTGACTGAATCAGCCGCTTCTCTACACGCGGACCGGTGACAACCGAATGGCTTAGCGTTGCCGGACTGAAATGTGAGGGGGGCAAAGCGTCATCCCGCCGAGATGGGGGCAAGGCCGCCTATCCGGTGCGCACCCGAGTCACGGCGTCGAGCCAGCGGACGTAGGCGGCCTCGCGCCGGGCATGTTCCATGGCCGGCGCGAAGGACTGGGTTTCGGGCCGCGCGGTGGCGGCCTCGGCCACGTCCCGGTAGAGGCCGGCGCCAACCCCGGCGAACAGCGCCGCGCCCAGGGCGGTGGTCTCCTGGTAGGTGGCGCGGCAAACACCCAAGCCGGTGAGGTCGGCCAGGCGTTGCGAGAACCAGGGACTCCGGGACATCCCGCCGTCGATACGTAGCTCGGCGCCCGCCGCGAAGGCCCCGGGCGCATCGCCACGCATGGCCTCAAGGAGATCCCGGGTCTGCAGGGCGCAGGAATCGAAGGCGGCCTGGGCGATCTCGGCCAGGCCCGCGTCGCGGGTCAGCCCCAGGAGCGCGCCCCGCGCGTCGGCGTCCCACCACGGCGCGCCCAGCCCGGTGAACGCCGGCACCAGCACCACGCCATGATCCTCCCGCGCCGTCGCCGCCAGGGCCTCGGCCGCCTTGGGCCCACCGGCGATCCCAAGGCCTTCGCCGAGCCACTGGATAGCGGCGCCGGCGATGAAAATCGCCCCTTCGAGGGCGTAGGTGGTCCGGCCGCCGACCCGCGCGGCGACGGTGGTGAGCAACCGGGCGCGCGACGGGGCCGCCGTCTCACCGGTGTTGACCAGCATGAAGCAGCCGGTGCCGTAGGTGGCCTTCATCTCGCCCGGCCGGATGCAGCCCTGTCCCATCAGCGCCGCCTGCTGGTCGCCGGCCACGCCGCGGATGGGGATCGCTCGGCCAAGAACACCCTCGTCCGTATGCCCGAAATCGGAAGCGCAATCATGGACTTGTGGAAGGATATTCAGCGGAACACCGAGCAGGTTCCCAAGCTCCGCCGACCAGTCCCCGGCGTGGATGTCGAACAGCAGGGTGCGAGACGCGTTGGTGGCGTCGGTGGCGTGGACCCGCCCGCCCGTGAGCTTCCAGATCACCCAGGCGTCGATCGTCCCGGCGAGAAGCTCCCCAGCTCGCGCCCGTTCCCGGGCGCCCGGGACCTGATCCAGCAGCCAGGCCAGCTTGGTCCCCGAAAAATAGGGATCCAGCAGCAGGCCGGTGAGTTCGGTCACCCTGGCTTCGTGGCCCGTGTCGCGAAGCGCCCGGCACCGTGGCTCGGTGCGCCGGTCCTGCCAGACGATGGCCTTATGCACCGGCCGCCCGCTCACCCGGTCCCAGAGCACCACCGTCTCGCGCTGGTTGGTGACGCCGATGGCGGCGACCTCCGAGAGATCGCGGCCGGACTTCTCCACCGCCTCCCGCAACACCTCGACGCAGGCGCGGAAGATCTCCTCCGCGTCGTGCTCCACCCAGCCATCCTCGGGATAATGCTGCTGCAGCGGGCGGCCGGCCTCGGCCAGCGCCCGCCCGGCGGCGTCGAACAGGATCGCCCGGGTGCTGGTGGTGCCCTGGTCCAGCGCCAGGATCAGCGGCTCGGCCATGTGGTTGGTCTCCGTTCCTCACGCCTTAAACATCTTTTCATCGGGAGCGAGCAGAGTGTGAACTGACCGATTTCGCAACCCGGAGTTCCGCTTGAGTCTCGCCCTGAGCAGCGACCGCCTGCTCGACCTCGCCAAGAGTCGCGCCCCCGCCGATCGGGAACGCCTGCTGCTGGCGATCGTCGACCTGTGCGACGCGCCTGGCGGCGGCGAGGGGATGAAGGCCTCCCAGGTCCAGGGGCTGCTGAACTCGATCTTCATGAGCCTGGTGGTCGAGGCCGAACGCGACATCCGCCGACGGCTTTCGGAGAAGCTCGCCGACGCAGACTGGGCGCCGCCGGCGCTGATCAACGTCCTGGCCCTCGACGAGATCGAGATCGCCGCCCCGATCATCGCCTCCAGCCCCGTGCTCCAGGACACCGACCTTCTGCGCCTGCTGATCGAGGCGACCGTCGAGCACCAGATCGAAATCGCCCGCCGGCCCCGCCTGCCTCAGACGGCCGTCGCCGCCATCCTGGCCAAGGCCGAGCCGGCGGTGCTCAGCGCCCTGGCCAGCAATAAGACCGCCGAACTCTCCCTGGACGACATGGAGCAGCTGGTGGAGATGTCGCGGCAGGTGACCTCGCTGAGGACCCCGCTTTCCCGCCATCCCCTGCTGACCCAGCGCCTGGCCGAGCGGCTCTACCTCTGGGTTGGCCTCGCCCTGCGCCAGGCCCTTGCCGAACGGTTCCGCCTCGACAAGCGCGCTCTGGACCGGGCCATCGCCGCCGCGATCGCCGAGATCCAGTCGGCCGCGCCCGACGAGATCGAGGGCGTGACCTTGCCCAGCGCCGAGGAGCGCGAGGCGATGGAGCGCAAGCTGATCGACAAGCTGCACCAGGCTGGTCAGTTGCGGCCGGGCTATCTGGTCCGCACCCTGCGCGAAGGTCGGCTTTCGCTTTTCGCGACCGCCCTGGCCATGCTCGGCCGGTTCGACGCCGACCACGTGCGGCGGGCGCTGGATTCCGACCGGCCCGAACTGCTGGCCCTGGCCTGCTCGGCCGTGGGCATCGACCGCTCGGTGTTCCCCGCCATCCTGCAGATGGTCCGCGAACTGAACGCCGACCGCCCCGGCGGCGGCGAGGACTCGGCCCGCCGCGCCTCCGGGGCGTTCGGCCCGGTCACCGCCAAGGTGGCCCATGCGGCCTTCCGCCAGGCGGCCGGCGCGCTCTGAGCGGGTTTGACAGACCGCGCGGCCTGGGCCCCTTCTGAGGTTCGATGTTCAAGGCTGAGCCCTTCGTCACCCGGCTGACTTTCGCCGCCTCCGACCGTCCGGAGGCGCAGGAGGCGCTCGCGCGACTGACGCAACTCTACGGCGACGCCGGCCGTGAACGCGCGCAGGTGGTCGTGGCCCTGGGGGGCGACGGCCTGATGCTGGAGACGATCCACGAGCACATGGCCTCAGGCAAGCCGATCTACGGCATGAACCGCGGCTCGGTCGGCTTCCTGATGAACGAATACAGCGAGGATGACCTGCTCGAACGGATCAACGCCGCCGAGCCCTCGGTCATCCATCCGTTGCGGATGGCGGCCGTGGACGTGGCGGGCGAGGTCCACGAGGCCCTCGCCTTCAACGAGGTTTCCCTGCTGCGCCAGACCCGCCAGACCGCCAAGCTGCGCATCTCCGTGGACGGACGGGTGCGGCTGGGCGAGTTGCAGTGCGACGGGGCGCTGATCTCCACCCCGGCCGGCTCCACCGCCTACAACCTCTCCGCCCACGGCCCGATCATCCCCCTGGACGCGCGGATCCTGGCCCTGACGCCGATCAGCGCCTTTCGGCCCCGTCGCTGGCGCGGGGCGCTCCTGGCCCACACCGCCAAGGTAACCTTCGAGGTGCTGGAGTCGGACAAGCGCCCGGTCAGTGCGGTGGCCGACAACTTCGAGGTCCGCAAGGTGCAGGAAGTGAAGGTCGCCGAGGACCGCTCGGTCTCGATCACCATGCTCTTCGACGCCGAACGGAGCCTGGAGGAACGGGTCCTGGCCGAGCAATTTTCCGCCTAGGCCTTCTCAGGTCAAATCGCGCGGGCTCTAGGGGATTGTTTACAGGTTCAATCTAGGTTGCCCCGGTCCGCAGGAGACCCGTGGTGACCCAGTACAAGTCCGGCCAGATGATCCAGCCCAACCCCGCCTTGCGCGCCAAGGTCGGCGGGGCGCCCCGCATGGGCGCCCTGGATCCCGCGATCATCGCCAAGGCCGAAGCCGCGCTGAAGGGTCTGTCCGACAATTTCGCCGGCTGGCTGAACGATGAGATCGCCAAGCTGGAGGCCGCCCGTCAGGAGGTCCGCGCCCAGGGCGTCGACGCCGAGCGCATGGAGCGCCTCTACCTGCGCGCCCACGACCTCAAGGGCCTGGGCGCGACCTATGGCTTCCCGCTGATCACCCGCATCGCGGGCCTGCTGTGCCGGCTGATCGACGACAAGTCCAAGCGCCTGGGCGCGCCGATGAGCCTGATCGACGCCCACATCGATGCGATCAAGGCCGCCGTGCGCGACAGCATCAAGGGCGAAGACCATCCGGTCGGCCTGGCGCTGGTCAAGGAACTGGAAGGCCGCGTCCGGGAATACGGCGCCTAGGTCCGGATCGCCGCGATGTTCTCCAGCGGCTCCTCCACCACCCCATAGCCGGCGTCCGGCGGCAGGATCAGCAGCCGTCGACCCTCACGCTCCTCGACCGCCGGCAGGACGGTCACCAGCCTGCGGGCCCTGGCGCGCGCGATGGCGTCTTCCACGCTGGAGGCCTCAGCGAGCAGCTTCAGGTTCATGCGGGTGGGAAAGATCACCCGCCGTTCGCCGGCTTCCGCCAGCCGGAGCGCCTCGGCGGGCGCGATCCATTCCGCGTCCACCGCCTCGCGCCCGTCACAGGCCGCCACCTGATCGGCGGGGGCCCGCGCCAGGAAGAAGAAGGTGTCGTAGCGCTTGGCCCCGATCTGCGGCGTGATCCAGTGGGAGAACACGGTCAGGGCGTCCAGGGACAGGCGCGCATCCAGCCCCTTCACCACCTCCAGGAACGCCACCTTGCCAGCGTCGACCGCGGCGCGGGGCTCGGGTTCGCAGTGGGCCGGCCCCTCCAGCCCCTCGGCTACCAGGATGCCCGCCTCCTCCCAGGCCTCGCGGATGGCGGCGATGCGCAGCGGGCGCTGGGCCTCGTCGAGGTCGTCCCATCCGCCGACGTGATCGCGCCAGGCCGGATCACGGTCGCCGGGTTGCGCCGCACCGCCGGGAAACACCATGGCCCCACCGGCGAAATCGATCTGGTGGTGTCGCGTGACCATCAGCACCTCGAACGGCGCGTCACGCAGCAGCAGCAAGGTGGCCGCCGGCCGCGGAATATCCGGATCGAAGGCTTGGCTCATGCGGCCAACTAATGCGGCCCCGACCTTCAAGTCGAGCGCTAGGCGCGCTCGGCCACCTGGCGGACCTCGTCGGCGGTCCGGTCCATCTTCTCCAGCAGGTAGTCAACGTCCTCGCGGGCGGCGGACTGGGGCTGGGTGAGGAAACGCTGCAGCATGCGCTCCTGGAATCGCTCGCGATCCTTCGCGCCGCCGTCGAACTCCATGGCGTGGTAGGTGTCCACCGCCGCCCGGAACGCCGGGAAGAGGCGCGCCGGCAGGCCCGCGCGCTCGTAGATGGCCCGCAGGCCCAGGGGGCCGGCGTCGTGGATCATCAGCCAGGTGCGGTGATGCGGCACGCCGGCCAGTTCCGCCACGCCCCACTCGAGGAAGGTCATGTGGCCGTGGGCCGCGGCGCGCAGCAGCAGCGAGGCGGTCAGGCGCTTCTCGACGTTGAGCTGGACCACCAAGCCCTTGACGTCGGCGGTGCGGCCGGCCTGGTCCACCAGGTCGACGGTGGCCCGCTCGGCCGCGCCGGTGGCGATCTCCAGAGCGGTCTGCGGCGAGATGGCGTGGGCGCTCACAAGGTGATCGCGGACCTGGTCGGAGACCATGCCGATCAGGCGTTCGGTGACCGACAGCGGCAACACCCGGCGATAGGCCACCGCGGCCAGAACCCGCTCGGAGGCCTCGAAGCGCTGCATGACGGTCTGCAGCGCCCCTTCGGCGAAGTCGGCCTTGTCGTTGGCGCAGGCCGCCGCGACCGCGCGCTCGGAGCCGTGCTGGGCGAGCGGGTCGGTGACCTTGCGGGATAGCTCCGGCCGACGGGCGACGGCCAGCTGGCGGACCGGTCCGCCCAGCCGCACGATCTCGGCGAGATCGTCGTCGTCGAAGGCCGGCGAGAAGGCCAGCATCGGCAGGCAGACGCTCTCGACGTCCCGCGCCAGCTTCAGGGCCACGTCGCGCGGCACGGCCGGAGAGGATTTCAGGGTCTGGACCAGGGCCTGGCGCACCAGGACGGCGGCGTCCGCGGCCATGACCCGGAGGATCTCGCCAGCCAGCTCCCGGTCCGGATCGGTGAGCGGCGCGCGGTCGATGCTCGTGCAGATCTTGCGGGCGGCGGCGGCGCGCTCATCGGGCGTCGCGCCCTTCACCAGCGTGCGGATGTCCTCGTCCGTCAACGCTGACCGAGTGGTGGCCATGGACCCCAGAATCCCCCGCCCGGACAAAGCCAATTCGGCCCGCCCGGAAACTCCAACAGCGACGTCTTGCCCGGCCCCCCGGAATCGCAACGCCCGCAGGACCGAGTCCCACGAGTCTGATGATCCGCGGTTAAGGTTAATGAGAGCTTGCCGTGGAATCTGTGGATTAAGGATTTCGTGTAACCCGGCGTTGGGGACGGGCCGGTCATGCTCGACCCGTGAACCAGACACCCCAGAGCCTCTCGGCCGACGCGCAAGGGATGGCGGCGCAGGCCGCTATGCTGCCGCATGCCCTGCTGGCCTTCGGGATCACCCTGCCGGTCCTGGTCTGGGCCGGCAGCCACGCCTCCAACGCCGCCTGGATGAGCGCCAGCCTGGCGGTGTTTGCCATCGGCCGGGCGGCGTTCTACGCCATCGTCGGCTGGCTGAAGACAGCCCGGGCCCAAGACCTGCGCCGCCGGGCGCGCGGGCAGGTGCTGGGCGGCCTGATCTGGGCGGGCGCCGTAGCCCAGCTCGCCGCCTTCGCCGAGGCGGCCGGGCCGGCCCGCGAAACCCTGCTCCTGATGTCGCTGGGCGCCGGGACGATCTGCGTGCTGTTCGCCGCACCCTGGCTGCCGAGCCTGTTGATCGTCGCCCCCGCGGCGCTGGCGGGGCCGTTGCTCTTCCTGTTCGGCCGCCCTGAGGACAGTGGGTTGGCGCGCCTGGCCCTAGCCGGCGCGGCCCTGGCCCTGGCGCTGGCCCTGCTGGTCAACCGCATCCTGCGCGCCCAGTTCGCCCTGGCCGGCGAGCGCGAGACCTTGATGGCCGAACGCGCCGAGCAAGCCGAGGCCGCCCGGCGGCTAGCGCGCTCGAAATCCGACCTGCTGGCCACCCTCTCGGACGAGATCCGCGACGGCCTGACCGGCGTCGCCCAGGTGCTCGCCGCCGCCGCCGGCCGGGACAGCCGCGCCGCGCCTTCGCGTCAGCAGCTGGGGGCTGCGCTGGACGCGGTGAACGCCCTGCAGGTGGTGCTGGAGACCACGGTCGATTCCGAGGCCGCCGAAGCCGGGAAACTCACTCTCGCCCCCCGCCCCGTGGACCTGGCCGCCCTCGCCCGCGAGGTCGTCGCCCAGCACCGGCCGGCCGCCGCGGCGAAAGGGCTGGAGATATCCCTCCACGTCGATCCCGACCTGGCCCTGGCCGGCGGGGCGGCGATCGCCGACCCGGCGCGGGCGCGACAGGCCCTGGGGGCGCTGATCGGCAATGCGGTGAAGTTCACGGTGCGCGGCCGGGTGGAGGCCCGCCTCCTGCCCGCCGGGGACCGCCAGATCGCGGTGGAGATCGCCGATACCGGCCCCGGCCTCACCGAAGCCGAGCTGTCGGCGGCCGCCCAGCCGTTCCGGCGGGTGGCGCGCACCTGCGCCGGGGCGCCGGGCGCCGGGCTCGGGCTGCCGCTGGCGATCCAGCTCGCGCGGCTGATGGACGGCGAGGTCAGAAGCCGCAGCGCGGCCGGGGTGGGAAGCTGCTTCACCCTGGTCCTGCCCTACGATCCGGCCGCGACGGTGGAGCCGGCGGAGGCGCCGACCGGCGCGGACCGGCGGCTGCGCATCCTGGCCGTGGAGCTCGAAGGCCTGCAGGGGGCCCTGCTGCGCTCGGCCCTGGAGCAGCTCGGCCATCAGGTGGTTCGCGCGGCCGGCGGCGAACGCGCGGCCGATATAGTCCGCGTCTGCGATCTGGACCTGGCCGTGGTCGATGGCGCGGAGTCCATCGGCGGCCTGCGGGCCCTCGCCGGCGGCGCCGGAAACACCCCGGTGGTGGCGCTGATCGGCGGCGATCCGGAGGAGGCCGAGGCCTGTATCGCCGCCGGCGCCGACGCCTTGTTGAGGAAGCCCGTGTCGGCGGGAACCGTCGCGCGGGCGATCGCCGAGGCCCTGGCCGGGACCCGGGCCCGAGCCGCCTAGCCTTTGCGGCTGTCCGACAGGACCTTCAGCATCTCGCTGGTGTACATGGAGCTGGTCAGGCGCCCGCCGGTCCCCAGCTGATCGTCGGATTTCGAGCCGCCGAGGATCAGCGAGATCAGGGCGTCCTGCTCGCGGCGCCCGCTGGCGCGGCCGGCCGAGGCGTACTGGATGAAGCCTTCGTCCGGCGAGGTGGTGTCCACGGCCGGATGGCCCCCGCCCCGGGTCAGGTTGGCGTAGACCTCGCCCACCGTGGCGGGCCGGCCCTCGCGCTGGAAGATCGAGGCGTTGGCGTCCGCGGCCTCAGGGAACAGGGCCGCCGCGGAGGCGCCGGGCCGACTCTGGGCGGCCTCGATCAGCCGCGCCGCGCCCTGGGGTCCGAGGAAATGGGCGGCGTAGAGCTCGCCGCCGGTCGGCGCGCGTCCGACCCGGCCGGTCAGATAGGCGGCATGGCCGGCGGTCAGCTCGCCCGCCATCAGCGAGGCGGCGTTGGGATCCAGGCGCAGGTCCATCACCGCCCGACGCGCGCCGCCTTCGACCCGGAAACGCCCGTCGGCGCCCTGGCTGATCAGCTCTGCGTAGCGGCCGTAGCCGTGCTTGGCGCCGTGGCCCTTGAGGGTGGAGAGCCAGGTCTGCTCGACGAACTGGAAGAGGCCGGCGGCCGAGGATGTGGAGGCCCGGGCGGAGGGATTTAGGCCGCTCTCCCGCCCTGCGGTCTTCATCAGGAATCCGAAGTCGACGCCCGTCGCCTGGGACGCGCGCTGGATCGCCGCCTCGACAAAGCCGCGGATGCCTTGGACCGTCATGGGACCTGGATGCCCCACGTCGGTTAACACCTCGCTAACCATGATCGGCGGCGGCTCAGGCTCCCTCGGACAGCCGCGCCGGATCCAGCCGGCTGGCGAAGCGGCCGGGATCGCCGCCGGTGATCGCGGCGGCCACGACCTGCGCGACCAGGGGCGCCAGCAGCCAGCCGTTGCGCCGCGCGCCCACCGCCAGGAACACCCCCGGCGCGGTGCTGGCGCCCGCCAGCGGCAGGCCGTCCGGCGTCGCCGCCCGGACGCCGGCGAAGATCTCTGACGGGGCTCCCGTCAGGGCCGGGAACAATCCGCCCGCCGCGGCGCGCAGGGGGGCGGCCTTGCCCGGATCGACCGCGCTGTCGGCCAGGCCGGGCTCCATGGTGGCGCCGATGCTGAGGCTGTCGTGGCCGGGCGCTGCATAGGCGCCTCGGGCGCGCACCACCGCCCCGCCCGCCCAGGGCGCGGCGAACCGCACGATGTGTCCCTTGATCGGCGAGAGGCAGGAAAGCTCGGGCGCCACGTCCCCGAGCGACGGGGAGGCGCCGGTGGCGATTACCAAGAGGCCAGCCTCCCGCGCCTTCACCGGTTCGGCGCTATAGGTGACGCCGGCCGCCTCGCCGGCCGCGCGGAGTGCGGTCAGGGCGACGCGGGCGTCGAGCCGCCAATCCTCCCGCGTCAGCAGCGCCCCGCCGACGCTCTCCGAGAGACCGGGCGCCAGGCCGCGCGCGGCGGCGGCGGGCAGCTCGGCCGGCCGCAGGTCGAGGGCGACAAAGCGGTTGAACAGCTCGCCTAGCCACTGGTCGTCGCCCACCGCCAAGGCTCCGGAGCGATCGAGTTCTATGCCCGTCCTCTGCGCCCAGGCCGGCCAGAGGTCCCGCGCGTGGAGCAGCAGGCCGAGGTGCGGCCGGGCCTGTTCGTCGAGGATCGCCTCAAAGGCCGGGGCCAGCATGCCGGCGGCCACGCCCGAGGCATTCGCGCCCGGCCCGCCCGGGTCGCGGACGCTCACCCGGCAGCCCGCCTCGGCCAGCGCCAGGGCGCAGGAAAGGCCCAGGACGCCGGCGCCGGCGATGGTCACATCGGGCCCCTGGTCCCTCATTTGAAAGGTGTTCCTCCGTCGAACGATCGGCCCGGAACCGCCCTTATCTCAATGGGTTCAGAAGACCTACCCCTCGAAACAACGGGAGAGACCTCATGCCCACCGCCCAGACCCCGAGCGCCGGCCGCAAGGCCGCCGCCAAGAAGGCCGCCGCCACCCGGGCCAAGGACGCCATCGCCCTCCTGAAGGCCGACCACCGCGCCGTCGAAAAGCTGTTCGCCAAGTACGAGGAGGCGAAGGAGAACGACACCAGGAAGCAGGCGATCTGCATGCAGATCTGCGGCGAGCTGAAGGTCCACATGCGGATCGAGGAGGAGATCTTCTATCCCGCCTCCCGCGAGTTCGTGGACGACCAGGAGATCGTCAACGAGGCGGAGGTGGAGCACGCCTCGGCCAAGGACCTGATGGCCCAGCTCGAGGCCATGAGCCCCGCCGACGAGATGTACGACGCCAAGGTCAAGGTGCTGATGGAGATGATCGAGCACCACGTCGAGGAGGAGGAAGAGGAGTACTTCCCGCAGGCCAAGAAGAACGGGATGGACACCAAGACCGTCGGCGAACAGATGGCCGCCCGCAAGGCCGAGCTGACGGCCAAGATGGGCGGGCCGGCGAAGCACTAGCTTGGCCGAAGCCCTCGACCCCGCCATCCCGAAGGACATCGACGACCTGGCGCAGGCGATCCTGCGCCAGGCGTGCGACACCGGCCTGACCCTGGCCACGGCGGAAAGCTGCACCGGCGGCCTGCTGGCCTCCCTGCTCACCGACATGCCCGGCCTGTCCCACGCCTTCGAGCGCGGGTTCGTCACCTATACCCACGAGGCCAAGCACGAGATGCTGGGCGTGCCGAAGGCCGTGCTGGACGCCGACGGCGCGGTCTCCGAAGCTTGCGCCCGGGCGATGGCCGAGGGCGCCCTCGCCCACTCGCGGGCGGATGCGGCGGTGTCGATCACCGGCTTCACCGAAGGCGGCCCGGGCCAGCCGGCGGGCCTAGTGCATTTCGCGGCCTCCCGGCGGGGGGAAGCCACGGTGCATCGGCGGGAGATGTTCCGCGATGTCGGCCGGGCGGAGGTGCGAGTGCAGGCGCTGCGCGCGGCGCTGGAGATGCTGGCGGGGCGGGTGGGGGTTGGAGGGCGGTAGGTATCGGGTCCTTCGGAGCCAACGCCGCTAGGCTCCCGGGTGCAACCCCGGCGCTTCCTGGCCCGTGCGGGCCACATATTCCGAATAGCCGCCGCCGTACTGATGGATTCCCTCGGGCGTCAGTTCCAGCACGCGGTTCGACAGCGCCCCCAGGAAATGGCGGTCGTGAGAGACGAAGAGCATGGTCCCCTCGAAGTCCGCCAGGGCCGCGACCAGCATCTCCTTGGTCGCCATGTCGAGGTGGTTGGTCGGCTCGTCGAGCACCAGCAGGTTGGGTGGATCGAACAGCATCTTGGCCATGACCAAGCGGGCCTTCTCGCCGCCGGACAAGACGCGGCAGGGCTTTTCCACATCGTCGCCGGAGAAGCCGAAGCAGCCCGCCAGTGTGCGTAGCGCGCCTTGGCCCGCCTGGGGGAATGCGCTGTCGAGAGACTCGAAGATCGTCTCTTCGCCGTCCAGCAAGTCCATGGAGTGCTGGGCGAAGTAGCCCATCCGGACGCTGGCGCCGGTGTTGACCGTACCCTGGTCCGGCTTGGTGGCGCCGGCCACCAGTTTGAGCAGCGTCGACTTGCCGGCGCCGTTAGCGCCGAGGACGCACCAGCGTTCCTTGCGGCGCACCAGGAAATCGAGGCCTTCGTAGATCGGCTGGGCGCCGTAGCCCTTGTGGACGCCCTTGAGGACGATCACGTCGTCGCCCGAGCGCGGCGGGCTCCTGAAGTCGAACTGGACCTGTTGGCGGCGGCGCGGCGCCTCGACGCGCTCGATCTTGTCGAGCTTCTTCACCCGGCTCTGGACCTGGGCGGCGTGCGAGGCTCTGGCCTTGAATCGCTCGATGAACTTGATTTCCTTGGCGAGCATGGCCTGCTGGCGCTCGTACTGCGCCTGGCGCTGCTGCTCGCCGAGCGCGCGCTGCTGGTCGTAGAAGTCGAGATCGCCCGAATAGGTGATGAGCGAGCCACCGTCGATCTCCACCACCTTGCCGATGATGCGGTTCATGAACGCGCGGTCGTGCGACGTCATCAACAGGGCGCCGTCGTAGTTCTTGAGGAAGGCCTCGAGCCAGATGAGGCTTTCCAGGTCGAGGTGGTTGCTGGGTTCGTCCAGCAGCATGCCGTCGGGGCGCATCAGTAGGATGCGGGCCAGAGCCACACGCATCTTCCAGCCGCCAGACAAAAGGCCGACATCGCCGTCCATGCGTTCCTGGCTGAAGCTCAGGCCGGCCAGGACCTCGCGCGCTCGCGCGTCCAGCGCATAGCCGTCCAACTCCTGGAACCGCTCCAGCACCTCGCCATAGCGCTCCATGATGGCGTCTAGCTGGCCCTCCTGGTCCGGATCGACCATAGCCGCCTCGAGCCCAGCCATTTCGGCGGCGAGCGCGCTGACGGGGCCGACGCCGTCCATGACCGCGGCGACCGCGCTCTGGCCCGACATCTCGCCGACATCCTGGCTGAAATAGCCGATCGTCATTCCCGGATCGATCACCACCAGCCCGTCGTCGGGCTGCTCCTCACCGGTGATCATACGGAACAGGGTCGTCTTGCCGGCGCCGTTCGGGCCGACAAGCCCGACCTTCTCACCCTTCTGGACGCCCATCGAGGCGTCGATGAACAGGATCTGGTGGCCGTTCTGCTTGGAAATATTGTCGAGGCGGATCATGGGGCGGTCTGCTAGCTCGGGCGCGAGGAGAAGGCCAGCCTCAGCCCGTGGACTGCTAGCCGCAGGTCCGCCATCCACCCGGCGCGGCGATCCGTCGGGTCAGCAATGATGTTGGCGCCGCGCCAAAAGCAGCCCTCACCCCCCTACCCCGACTCTCTCCACCCCCGGTGCCACTCCGGCTCGCCCGCGTAGCGCTCGGCCAGGAAATCCACGAAGGCCCGGACCTTGGCCGCCAGGTGGCGGGCGTGGGGGTAGACGGCGTGGACGTGGATGGTGTCGGTCTCGTAGCCGCACATGAGCGGGACCAGCCGGCCGGCGCGCAGCTCCTCGTCGGCGGCGAAGGCCGGGGTGTAGGCGATGCCGAAGCCGGCCACGGCGGCGGCGACGCAGGCCTCGGCGCCGGAGAACTTCAGCCGGCCGTGGACCTTCACCTCCTGCAGCTCCGCGCCCGATCCGTAGCGCCACAGGGTCGGATCCTTGGCGTTGGAATCGAGGATGGCGTCATGGCCCGCGAGGTCGCCGGGGAACAGCGGCTTGCCCGCCCGCGCGAGATAGGCCGGGGCGGCGCAGGTCACCAACCGGACGGCGGCCAGGCGCCGGGCGACCAGGGATGAGTCGGGAAGCTGGCCGATCCGCACGGCCACGTCGAAACCCTCTTCCACTAAGTTCACCATCCGGTCGGAATAGGCCACGTCCAGGGACACGGCTGAACAGCCCGCGGCGAAGTCCAGGAGCGCGGGGGTCAGCTGGCGACGACCGAAGGACACCGGGGCCGAGATTTTCAAGAGCCCGCTCGGCCCACCCTGGTCGCGAACCGAGACCTCCAGCGCGTCGAACGCCTCCAGGAGTTCCCGGGCGCGCTCCAGATAGGCCCGGCCGACGTCGGTGAGCGAGACATCCCGGGTGGTGCGGTTGAGGAGCCGCGCGCCGAGGCGGTTCTCCAGCCTGGCCACCAGCTTGGAGACCTGGGCGCCCGAGACGCCGACCTTGCGCGCGCCCTGGGTGAAGCTGCGGGCCTCGGCCACCGCCGTGAAGGCGCGGATCTCATCCAGGCGGTCCATGGGATTATTTCCTGTTCGGCAGGATATTTGGCCAAATTGGCGGGATTATCAACACTGAGGACAAGCCCCACCTTCCCTGCATCAAGGAAGGATCACCTCATGTCCCACCCCCGCACCGTCGCCGTCGTGGTCGGCTCGCTCCGCAAGGACTCCGTCAGCCGCAAGACCGCCAAGGCGCTCGCCGCCCTCACGCCGGGCCTTAAGTTCCGCTTCGTGGAGATCGGGGACCTGCCGCACTTCGACCAGGACCTGGAGGGCGACCCGCCGGCCGCCTGGGTGCGCTTCCGCAAGGAGGTCGACGCGGCCGACGCGGTGCTGTTCGTGACGCCGGAATTCAACCGCTCGGTCCCGGGCGTGCTGAAGAACGCCATCGACGTGGGCTCGCGCCCCTACGGCGCCAGCGTCTGGAACGGCAAGCCCGGCGCGGTGATCAGCGTCTCCCCCGGCGCCATCGGCGGGTTCGGCGCCAACCACCATCTGCGCCAGTCGCTGGTGTTCCTGAACGTGCCCCTGCTCAGCCAGGAGGCCTATATCGGCGGGGCCTACACCCTGTTCGACGAGGCCGGCGAACTGGTCAACGACGGCACGGCCGAATTCCTGCGTGGCTATGGCCAAGCGTTCGTCGCCTGGATCGAGCGTATCCTGGCGGACGAACCCATCCGGAAGGCGGCTTAAATTGCGCCAGCCCACCCTCTTCATTCCGCACGGCGCGGGGCCCTGCTTCTTCATGGACTGGACCCGCGGCCCCGCCGACGAGTGGGATCCCCTGGCCGGCTGGCTGAAGGGGCTGGTGGCCTCCCTGCCCGAGCGGCCCAAGGCGATCCTGGTGGTCTCCGGCCACTGGGAGGCGCCGCAGTTCACGGTGGGCGCCACCGTCCGGCCTGAGCTGATCTTCGACTATTCCGGCTTCCCGGCGGAAACCTACGCCTTGCGCTTCGACGCGCCCGGCGCGCCGGAGATCGCCGCCCGAGTCCGCGCCCTGCTGGGCGCGGCCGAGGCCACGGCGCGCGGCTGGGACCACGGGGTGTTCGTGCCGCTGAAGCTAGTGACGCCCGACGCCGACATCCCGGTGCTGCAGCTCTCGCTGAAAGCCGGGCTCGATCCGGCCGAGCATCTGGCCGCCGGACGGGCCCTGGCGCCGCTGCGCGATGAGGGCGTGCTGATCGTCGGCTCGGGCATGAGCTGGCACAACATGCGCGGCTTCACCCCGGACTTCACCCAGCGCTCCGAGCGCTTCGACGCCTGGTTGGCGGGCGCGGTGGCCGATACGGCCAACCGGGACGCCGCCCTCGCCCATTGGGAGACCGCGCCCCACGCCCGCGAGGCCCATCCCCGCGAGGAGCATCTGATCCCGCTGATGATCGCCGCCGGCGCCGCGAGCGGCGAGCCGGGCCGGATCGCCTTCAAGGATCGGGTGATGGACGTCGATGTCTCGGCAGTGGCCTTCGGCGCCTAGGCCCGCGCCGCCGCCAGGTGGTGCAGCACGATCCCGCTGGTGGTGGCGACGTTCAGCGAGTCGAAGCCGCCGGCCATGCGGATACGGACCGTGCGGCTCCGGGCGAGCACGCCGTCCGGCAGGCCCGGGCCCTCCGCGCCGAACAGGATCGCCGTCCGGCCCGCCGGCTTCAGGTCCGCAAGGTCGACCTCGCCGCGCGGGCTGAGCGCCAGGACCTCGAAGCCGGCGGTCTGCAGGGCGCCAACCATCTCTTCGCACACCACGAACGGCGTGGTCAGGGCGGCCCCGACGCTGACCCGGATGGCCTTACGGTAGAGCGGATCGCAGCAGTCGGCGCCCAGCATCAGCGCATCGGCCCCGAAGGCGGCGGCGTTGCGGAAGATCCCGCCCATGTTGTCGTGGTTGGCGATGCCCATCAGACCCACCACCAGCGCCCGTTCCGGCAGGCCGCCGATCAGGTCCGCGAGCGTCCGTTCCGGCCGCCGCCCCAGCGCCAGGACCCCCCGATGGATCGGGAAACCGACGATGGCGTCCATCACCGCCTGGCTGGCGCCATAGACCGGCAAGGCCTGCGGCAGCCCGCCGAGCACATCGGCCATGCCCGGCAGCCGGCTTTCGGCCACCAGCACCGAGACCAGCCGATCCGGGATCGCCCGCGCAGCCTTCTCCAGCACCACCCGGCCCTCGGCCACAAACAGGCCCTGGCGGCCGACCAGGTCGCGCTCCTTGACCGCGCGATAGCCCTCGATGCGCGGATCGTCCGGATCGGTGACCGGCTGGACTACCAGACCTTCACCCGGTCGGCGGGCGCCAGGTAGAGCTTCTGGCCGGGCTGGACCTTGAAGGCCGGATACCAGGCGTCGAGGTTGCGCACGGTCAGCGCCCGGTAGGGGCCCGGCGCGTGGACGTCGGTGACCACCGCCCGGCGCAAGGCGGCCTCGCGGTACTTGGAGCGGTAGTTCTGCGCCCAGCCGAGGAAGAACCGCTGGTCGGCGGTGTAGCCGTCCAGCACCGGGGCCTCCTTGCCGGCCAGCGACAGCCTGTAGGCGTCATAGGCTGTGGAAAGCCCCGCCACATCGGCGATGTTCTCGCCCAGCACCTGGTTCCCGTTGAGCTTCAGGCCCGGCAGCGGCTCGTAGGCGCTGTACTGGTCGGCGAGCTTCTTGGTCTCGGCCTTGAAGCGGGCCATGTCAGCCGGTGTCCACCAGTTGCGCAGGTTGCCGCTGGAGTCGAACAGGGCGCCGACGTCGTCGAAACCGTGGCTCACCTCGTGGCCGATCACCCCGCCGATGGCGCCGTAGTTCACCGCGTCGTCGGCCGCCGGATCGAAGAAGGTCGGCTCCAGGATCCCGGCCGGAAAGGTGATCGAGTTCTGCGAGGGGGCGAAGAGGGCGTTGACGGTGTGGGGGTTCATGAACCACTCGCCGCGGTCCACCGGCCCGCCCAGCTTGGCGAGGTTGCGGCGGTAATCGAAGAGCTCGGCCCGCTCGGCGTTGCCGTAGGCGTCGTCGGCCTTGACCTCCAGGGCGGAATAGTCGCGCCACTTGTCGGGGTAGCCGACCATCACCTTGAAGTTGGCCAGCTTCTTGCGGGCCTCGGCCTTGGTCTCGGGACTCATCCAGTCGAGGGCGTCGATCCGCTTGCGGAAAGCGGCCAGGACGTTCTTGGCCATCTCCTGGCCCTTGGCCTTGGCCTGCGGCGAGAAATGCTTCTCAACGTAGAGCTTGCCCACCGCCTCGCCGAGCGCGCCGGAGGTGTTGTCGACCCCGCGCTTCCAGCGGTCGCGAAGCTGAGGGGTCCCCGATAGGGTCTTGCCGTTGAAGGCGAAATGCTCGTCCACGAAGGCCTTGGACAGGCGCGGCGCGCCCCGTTCCACCGCGTGGAAGGCGAGGTAGTCCTTCCAGGCTTCCAACGGCTGGGCGCCAACCAGTCGGGCGATCCCGGAGATGGCGCTGGCCTGCCAGGCGCCGAAGCGGTCCTGGTCCTGCAGGCCGGCGGCGGAAAGGAAGGCGTCCCAGTCCATCCCGGGCGCCCTGGCGGGCAGCTCGGCTCTGGTCCAGACGGTGTTGGCCTTGGCCACGTCGCTGGTCTGGTCAACACTCCAGTGGACCCGGGCGATGGCGGTCTCCAGGGCGAGGATGCGCACCGCCCGGGCGTCAGCGTCGGCGAAACCGGCCAGGGTCAGCATGGCGGCGATGTGCTTCTGATAGGCGGCGCGGGCCTCTTTGAACCGCTCGCCCGCGCCCAGATAGTATTCCCGGTCGGGCAGGCCGAGACCGCCCTGCATCAGGTAGGGCCGGTATTTGGTGGTGTCGTTGAGGTCCTCGGCGACCCAGAGGCCGAACAGGCGGTCGGTGTAGAAGTTGGTGGCGTTCAGGGCGTCGACGTCGGCGCGCAGGGCCCCACCCAGTTCGCGCGCCAGGGCCGTGCGGTCGCCGATGGCGGCGATGTGGGAGAGCTCCGGCTTCAGCGGGGCGGCGCCCAGCTGCTCGATCCTGGCCTCGTCCATGAAGGCGTTGAAGTAGTCGCCGACCTTGCGGGCCTCGGAGCCGGCCGGCGCCGTGCGGGCCGCCTCCTCGATGATCGCCCGGGTCCGCTCGGCTGCGGTCTCGGCGATCACCCCGAAGCTGTTCAGGCTTGAGCGGTCCTCGGGGATCGGGGTGCGATCAACCCAGCCGCCGTTGGCGTAGCGGAAGAAATCGTCGCCGGGCGCCGCCGCGGAGTCCATTCCGGCGGTGTCGAAGCCGAAGGCGCCGTACTGAGGCTTGGCGGGTGGCGGAGCCTCGGCCCTCGGCGCGCAGGCCGCGAGGGCCAGGGCTCCGGCGAGGATGGCGTGGCGCAAGGTCATGGCGCGTCTCCCAATGTGGCGTCCGTGAAAGCGCGACGCGGCGTCGCGCGCAAGCGGATTGATTTGGCGGCCCCAAAGGAACTTTTTCGGCCCGACGGCGCTTTTTCAGATCGCGGGGACGTGCGCCCGCGCTTGGGGGCTGCAAAAATGGCTGGACGCTTCAAGCCACGCCTCGCGGTCTGGCCGATCGAGCCAGTCCTCAAACGCCTTCGCGCCCTGACGTCCATCTCCGAGTCCGACGAGGTCCTGATCCGCGAGGCCGGCGAACGCCGCGAGCAGCACGGCCCCGGCGAAGAACTGATCGTCGAGGGCCAGCCGATCCGCCGGCGGCGCTTCGTGGTGGCCGGCTGGGCCGCCTGCCAACGCATGCTGCCGGACGGCCGGCGCCAGATCTTTCGTTTCGTCCTGCCCGGCGACACCATCGGATTCCAGGACGCGCCCCACGCCCTGTGGAGCGTCGTGGCCTTGACCGCGCTGGAGACCGCCGACAGCGAAAGCGTCCTGGCGGCCACCGCTGAGGACCGGGCCCCTGGCCTCGCGCGCGCCATCGCCAAGGGCAAGATTCACGACCAGCAGCTGTTGCTCGACCATATGGTCCGGCTGGGCCAGCAGACCGCTTTCGAACGGGTCGCTCACCTGTTGCTCGAGCTCCAGAGCCGGTTGGAGGTCGTGGGCCTGGGCGATGGACGCCGGTTCCCGCTGCCACTGACCCAGGAAGTGCTGGCGGACGCCCTGGGGCTGTCGATCGTGCAGGTCAATCGCACCCTGCAGCAGCTCCGGCGCGAGCGGCTGATCGAGCTGCGTTCGGGCGTGGCGATCCTGCTGCAACCCGAAGCGCTCAGTGGCATCGCCGACTACGAGCCGCCCAGGCTGGTGAGCGGCGTCCGTTAGGGTTTTGACACGCGGGCTTCCAGCCCGCGCAGGGCGATCCAGGCGGCCATCGCCCAGGCCGCGCCCAGACACCAGCCGGCCAGCACATCGCTGGGCCAGTGGACACCCAGGTAGACCCGGCTGAATCCCACCGCCATGAGCACCGCCACCGCCATCAGATAGGCCAGCGCCTTGGCCGAGCGGCGCTGCGTCAGGCTGGAGGCCAGCACCGCGAGGGTTAGGTATGCGGCCGCCGCCAGGCTGGAATGGCCGCTCGGGAAGCTGTGCGAATAGACATAGGAGGCGTGCGGGACCAGGTCCGGCCGCGGCCGACCGTAGAGCAGCTTGGTGAGGTCGGTGGAGGCCCAGGCGGCGAGCACCGCCGCACCCATCACCGCGGCATGGGCGAACTTGCGGTGAGCGGCGAAGGCCAGGACGGCGACCAGGGTCACCATGACCACAAGGGTGGTTCCGCCCAGCGCGGTCACGTCGCGCACCGCCTCCTCGAAGGAGCGCGAGCCGATGGGATCGTTCAGATCCCCCGGCTCGCGGAGCAGCAGAATAATGCGGCTGTCGACCTGGGACGTCTCGTCTTCGGCGACCTCGCCGGCGATCTCCAGAAAGCTCCAAAGCGCGCCGGCCACGCCGGCCAGGAGGAGAAGGACCCGGGTCTCGAAGCGGCGGGCGAACCGCCAGAGCGCTAGCGTCAGGCTGCGGAGAGTGGCGGTCAGTAGCTGCCTCGGCTGGTGAGCACGGCCGGGACCGTAGCGCACATCACCTTGAAGTCCAGCAGGGCGCTGCGGCGGGCGGCGTAGACGCAGTCCAGGGCGACGCGGGTGCGGTAGCTGGTGTCATTACGGCCGCTCACCTGCCAGAGGCCGGTGATGCCGGGCTTCACGGCGCAGTAGCTGGCGAACCGGCGACCGTACTTGCCGACCTCGGCGTCGACGATGGGGCGCGGGCCAACCAGGCTCATCTCGCCCCTCAGCACGTTGAACAGCTGCGGAAGCTCGTCGATGCTCGACTTGCGCAGGAACGCGCCCAGCCTGGTGACGCGCGGATCATTGCGCAACTTGTGGTCCTTCTCCCACTCGGCGCGGGCGACCGGGTCGGAGGACAGCAGCTGGTTGAGACGCGCCTCGGCGTCCACGGCCATGGACCGGAACTTCAGGCACTTGAAATGGCGGCCGTCCTTGCCGATCCGTCGATGGGCGAAGATCGGCGACCCGCCATCCTGGGCGAAGACCGCCAGGGCCGCGCAGATCAGCAGCGGGGCGAGGATGACCAGGGCGACCAGGGCCAGGGCCAGGTTCATCGCCTCGGTCACCGAAGCATCGATGGTGAGCGCCGGCTTGGTGGAGCGCGGGCGGGCGGAAGCGAAGCGGGCAAGCGTTACATCTGACATTGAGGCTCGATCGGAAAGCGCTCGGCGAAGCCATTCCCCGCCAAAATCGGCCACAAAACCCACGGCCACGTTAGAGGTTCCAAGGCCCCGCTTAGCCTGTCGCGTCGGATCACCGACTGTTGTTCGAAAGCCCTGGCCAAGCTTGGATCAAAACGCTTGCCACTCGCTCACGCTGGGTGTTCTTGGGCGGCCCGACGAGGACCTACCATGACAGCGATCCTGCTCGCCGCCAGCTGGCCGCTTCTAGCGGGTCTCTCAGTTGTGGTGTGGTCGAAGGCGCGGACTGCGTAATTACCCACCCCCCTTGCGGCGCGGTGTGATCGCTGATTCAAGATGTTATGGGCCGGACCGATCTTGAGCGTCTGAGCAAGGCGGAGCTGATCGATCTGGTGCTGCGTCTTCAGCAGCCGGCCAAGACGTCTCGCACCTCGTCCAAGCCACCTTCGACGGATCGCAAGGCCCAGCGGGACAAGTCGCGGCCGGGCGGCGCCAAGCCTGGTCACGAAGGTCACAGCCGGCGGCTGAGCGAGGACTTCGATCAGGCTGTGGACCACTATCCGGACCAATGCCCTGGCTGTGGCGTATGTCTGTCGGCAGCTTTGCTTGGCGAGACGGTCAGCGAACACGACAAGATCGACCTGCCGCCGATCGCGCCGGTGGTGGAGCGTCACCGACGACTGGCGGTGATCTGCCCATCTTGCGGCCTGCGGGTGGTGGCCGATCTGCCCGCCGCGGCGAAGGGTACGCCGTTCGGACCCCGGCTGCATGCGGTGGCGACCTATCTGAAGACGTTCCAGGCTCTGTCCTATGAGCGGCTCGAAGCGGCGTTCGCCGACCTGTTCGGCGTGGAGATCAGCCAGGGTGGGCTGATGAACATGCTGCGCCGGGCGCAGGGTCGCTTCGAGGACGGGCGAGACGCCGCCGTGGCCAGGCTGCGCCGGGCCAGGGTGGTCGGCTCGGATGAGACCGGCGTGCGGATCGAGGGCAGCAACGCCTACCACTGGGTTTTCCGCTGCAACGAGGCGGTGGTGCATCAGGCCGCGCCGACCCGCGGGGCCGTGGTGGTCCGCGACATGATGGATGGACACAGGCCCGAGGTCTGGTGTTCGGACCGCTATGTGGCGCAACAGGGCCACGCCGATGCGCACCAGACCTGCCTGGCCCACCTCGCCCGAGATGTCGCCTATGCGATCGAGGCCGGCGAGGACGTCTTGCCGATGCGGCTCAAGCTGTGGCTGCACAAGGCCTTCGGACTGGCCCGTGATATCGAGGCCCTTGCGGCCTCCACGATCGCGGCGAAGCGGCGCGCCCTGGAACGGACCCTTCAGGATATCCTCGACACCCCGACATCCTGCGAACTGGCCAGGGGGGTCCAGAACAAGTTCAGGCGGGCCAAGGATCAACTCCTGACCTTCGCCCTCTGGCCCGGTCAGGTCGAGCCGACCAACAACGCCTGCGAGAGGGATCTGCGACCCGCCGTGGTCCAGCGCAAAATCACCAATGGCTATCGCGCCATGTGGGCCGCCCAGGGCGAAGCCGATATCCGCACCGTCGTCGACACCGCACGCCTCAGGCCCGGCGCCAACCGGTTCCAGACCATCCTCGGCGTCGTCAGCGCCTGATTGCTCGCCTAAACAGGGGGTGGGTAATTACGAAAATAGGCCTCCAGGAAAGCTGGCGAGGAAACGATCAGCAGGTCGGTCCGGCGCAGCAGAGCCTTCTCGGCCTGCCGCATCGCGTAGCCCTTGATGGTGTCCTGCAGCATGATCCGGTGGATATCGAGAGCCTCGTAAACCAGCCGGGCCTTCAGGCCGCAGGTCCAGCGGGCGGCCTCACCAACGGCGAGCATCTCAAGCTGGCGGCACAGCACCACCTCGGCGCCCCGGATCAGCCGGCGCAGCCGCCCAGAGCGCAGCGCGGCCTTCGCGGTCATCTTCGCCCTATGGCCGAGACGGGCGTCGAACGTCTGGCCGAGGTCGACGACCGGGCAATCCTCCAGTCGGTCGGGCGCGGCTTCCGTCCGCCGGAAGCCAATGACCACCGGCTCGGCGCCGCCGGCCTTCAACATCTTCAAACGGCGCGAAACGGCTGGATCGGCGAGGTCGTGGACGAAATAGGCCAGCTTCAAAACGGGCGCCCCCAAAGCTTCAGCATCGGCACGCGAACCAAACGCGCGAGCGACCGTTTGGACCCATGGCTGTGCCACATCCCCGAGGGGCGATTTTCCAATGCCAGTGAACGCGAGCCGGGCGCCGGGCGAAGTACGCTCGATCCAGTACCTGCGGGGCCTGGCGGCGTTCGGGGTGCTGATCTACCACGCCGCCGAGCGGGCTGGCTGGCATTTCGGGGTCGGCGCGGCGGGCGTCGACGTCTTCTTCGTGATCAGCGGCTTCATCATGTGGGTGGTGACCTGCCGCAGGCCGCCCACGCCGGGTCAGTTCCTGGTCAAGCGCGCGCAGCGCATCGTCCCGCTCTATTGGGGCGTGACCTTGCTGGTGGCGGCCGTCGCCCTGTTGGTCCCCGCGGCTTTCCCGGCCATGCAGGTGACCGGCCAGGCCCTGGTCCAGTCGCTGCTGTTCATCCCCTACCAGGACCCCCAGGGGCTGATCGCGCCATTGATCGTGCCGGGCTGGACCTTGAACTACGAGATGTTCTTCTACGCCCTGTTCGCCGCTGGCCTGCTGGCGCCGGACAGGCTCCGTCCCTGGCTGGTCTCGGGCGCCCTGGCGGCCCTGGTGGCGATCGGTCCCTTCGGCGACGCCGCAAATCCGCTCTGGGCGACCTACACCAATCCCATCCTGCTGGAGTTCGGCGCGGGCCTGTGGCTCGGCTGGCTATGGTCGCACGACCGGCTGCCGGGCCGCAGCGTCGGCTGGGCGCTGACCGCCCTCGGCCTTCTGGGCTTCGTGGCCGTCACCCTGGCCGGGATCGACGTCGCGCCGGCGCGGGTGCTGTTCTGGGGCCTTCCCGCCCTCCTGCTGGTGACCGGCGCGGTGAGCATCGAGCGGAACGGGCCGGTCCCCAACCTGGCGCCGCTGCGGGCGCTGGGCGACGCGTCCTACTCGCTCTACCTGATCCACGGCCTGGCGATCTCCGCCACGGTGCGGGCCCTGGCCCTGGTCGGCCTGGAGGCTCCGGCATTGATCTTCACCGCCTCGATCGTCGCCGGCGTGGTCGCTGGGCTGATCGCCTATCGCCTGGTTGAACAGCCCGCGCAGAAGCTCTTCCACACGGGCCTGTCGGCGCACCGTCGGCCGAAGATCGCCCCCGCCGCCTAGAGGTCCAGCAGCTCGCGCCCGGCCTGCCGGATGTCGGTGCAGCCGGTCAACACCATGGCCACCGTCAGCTCGGCCCGAAGGGTCTGGAGCATCCGCACGACCGCCTTCTCGCCCCCGGCGCCGAGCGCCCAGGCCCAGGGTCGGCCGATGAAACAGGCCCGCGCCCCGAGCGCCACGGCCTTCAGGACGTCGAGGCCCGAGCGCACGCCGCCGTCCAGATAGACCTCGGCCTGCCCATCGACCGCGTCGACGACGCGCGGAAGGGCGGCGATCGAGGACCTCACCCCGTCGAGCTGGCGACCGCCGTGGTTGGACACCATCACCCCCTGCGCCCCCGCGCGCACCACCTCGCGGGCGTCTTCGGGGTCGAGGACGCCCTTGACCACGATTGGGCCGCCCCAGGCCTCGCGCACCCAGTCGATGTCCTTCCAGGTCACCGTCCGGTCGAAGTTGGCTTTGATCCAGCCCAGGTAGTCGCTGCCATAGCCCCCGGCCGCCATCGCCCCGGCGACATTGCCAAGACTGTGCGGCCGGCCGCCGAGGAATACGTCGAGCGTCCAACCGGGGTGGGATATCCCGTCCAGCGCTCGGGTCAGGGTGCTGTCGAAAGCCGATGCGCCGGTGAATCCCGAACGGACGTCCCGGTAGCGCGCGCCGGGGATGGGCAGGTCCACGGTGAAGACCAGGACGGGGCAACCGAGCGCCTTCGCCTGCGCGATCAGCGCCCGCATGTAGCCGCGGTCCTTGAGCATGTAGAGCTGGAACCACGGCGGTGGCGCCGCGGCGGCCACCTCGTCCAGCGGACAGACGCTGACCGTGGAGAGGCAGAACGGAAGGCCCTCGGTCGCCGCGGCGCGGGCCGCCTGGATTTCACCGCGCCGGGCGAACATGCCGGCCAGGCCCACCGGCGCAAGGCCGATGGGCATGGCCATGGACTGGCCGAGAGTCTCGACGGTCAGGTCCAGCCGGCTGGTGTCGCGCATCACCCGTTGGCGCAGGGCGATGGCCTGGAGATCCGCGACATTGCGGCCGAGCGTGACCTCGTCGTAAGCGCCGCCGTCGATGTATTCGAACAGCGTCCTTGGCAGCCGTCGCCGGGCGAGCTCGCGATAGTCCGAAACCGACGCCGGGCGCAGGGGTCAGACTAGCTCGGTCGCGCCGCGGGAGCCGCCGGCGCGGGACCCCGGAACGGCGTGTGGCAACCACCGCAGGTGGCCGCGGTCCGCGGGACTTGGGCGCGAACGGCTTCGAGGTCGCCCGAAAGCGCGGCCTGGTTCAGCTTCGAGGTCTGCACCTGGAAGCTGGACAGGGCGGCGGTGAAACCGGCCTTGTTGCTCCAGATCTCGTCCTTGGCCCGGGTCGGCTTCACAGCGGCGCCGCTGCCGGCCGGGAACATGTTCTCCACGTCGTTGGCGGTCTGGGCGAGGGTCTTGGCCGCCTTCTGAACGGCCGCGGTCTCCGGCATGGGCTTCTTCAGCTCGGCGTTGATGGCCCCCATGCTGGCCTGGATGGTCTTCATGGCCGCCACGCGACTATCGATCGCGCGGGCCCTGCTGGGCTGGCTATAGGCGACGCTCGCGGCGCCGACGGCGAGCGTCAGCCCGAGCGCCAGTCCGATGTTTCTCGCGGTGGAATTCATAGCTGGAGGCTCCCCTGCCTAATCCGGAAGCCGGAGAGTGAGACTGGAACGGCGAAGGCGTCAACGGTCGAGGTGGGGCCTTAGCGGGACGCGCTGCGAACCGGCGGCGCGCCCTGGGTGCGGGCCTCGGCGATCATCGCCTGGCAGTTGGCGTCCTTGGCCAGGCCAGGATCGACGAAGGGCAGGATCGCGAGGATCGGAGACAGCAACGCGCCGAGGCCCAGCGCCGCGCCACCCTGGGCGATGGCCGCACCCGGCTGGACCCCCAGCTTCGGCGCCAGGATCGGCCCCTCCGCCTTGATCGGCAACAGCACGCGCACCAGCCGGAACTTCTTGTTGTGCCCCTGCAGTCGCATGGACATCCGTTCGGTCCCCAGGTTGATGGTCCCGGAGCCGGTGACCAGCACGGGGCCGGTGTCGAACACGATGTTGCGCGCGTCCATGGTGCCGCCCTTCACCTTGAAGTTGGCGACGGCGCAGCGGATCGGCGTGGTCTCGTTGCTGTTGAGCAGGCCGAGGCCCTTGACGATGTTGACGCCCATGAGTTCGGCGAAGGCCCTGCGGATCTCGCCGCCGGGGGCCACCGCCGTAACCTCGCCATCGGAATTGGCGAAGGCCTTGTGGATGCTGTTGCCCTCACCGGTGAGCCGGGCCCGGCCCACGAGCGGGCCGGAGAGCGGCGTCTGACCATTGTATCGAATGGGGACCAGTTCCTCGATCCGGGCATTGGTCAGCCGCAGGTCGAGGCTGGTGACCGGGACGGCCTTGCGGGCGTCCAGGTTAACGTGACCGGCCACCCTGCCCCGCGGCAGGTCCACGCGTAGCGGATCGGCGCGCAACATCCCCGCGTTCAGGCGTACCCGCACCTGTCCGGAGCGCAGGTCGATGGGCGCATCGCGGATGTCGGCCGCCCGGTAGTTGACGTCGGCGTCCATGGCCCGCATCCGGGTCACGTCCAGCGGCGTATCGGGGAACAGGCGTTGCTGGGCTACAAGGGTGCGCGCGGTGGCGACCTGTTCCGGCGAGGCGGTCTCGCCGGCGCCCGTGGCTGGCGCGCCGCCGAACACTGCGCCCAGATCGTCGAAGTCCAGGCTCCGGGAGCGCAGGTCGCCCTCGAGGAGAGGTCGGACCCCGCCGGTGGTCACCTTCAGATTCCCCGCGAGGTCGCTGTCGCCCACCCGGCCGCCGAGACCGTCGATGCGCCAGATCAGGTCGTCACGGGAAAGGCGCCCGTTCAGGCGGTAGGGCGGGGTGTTGGGCAGAGCCACGCCGGTCAGCGGATAGAGGGCGGACAGGTCCGGGCCCCGGGCCGTGGCGTTCATATAGAAGTGGCCAAGGTCGAAGGGGCGCGGCACCGCGCCCTTGGCGGTGATGTAGGTCTGGCCGGCGCGGATATTCGCGTCGAAGGGATAGGGCTTCGCGCGGTCGATGTTCACCAGCGGGCCGCCCGTGACCTCCATGCGGAACGGCTGGGCGTTGACCGTGCCCTGCCCCACCAGCTCAAAGCCGCGGGTGGCGGAGCCCAGGTTCTCGGTGGCGTTGAAGGCCCCCAGGAACCGCAGCTCGCGCGTCACGTCCAGATAGGAGAGCTGGCCGTCGCGGATCTGGAAGCTTTGGATCGGCGGCAGGCGCAGTGGCTCCTGCTCGCGGCCGTCGGAGAAGTCCCAGTTCTTCCGTCCCTGCGCATCGGCGTAGAGGCGCACGTCCGGCTTGTCGAAGCGGAGCAGGCGGACGTCGACATTGCCCCAGAGCAGCGGCACGAGGCGAATGGCGACGGTGATCTTCTCGAATTCGGCCATGCGTTCGCGGCCGGCCCAGGTGGGATTTGCGATCCGCACCCCCTCCACCGTGGCGGTGGGTGTCCAGGACCAGATGTGGGCGTCCATGTCGCCAGTGATGGTGACCTGGCGATGCATCCGCGCCGAGGCGATCGTTTCGGCCGGGCCCCGGAACCAGTTCCAGTCCCAGATCGCGATCAGGAAGCCGATCAGCACGGCCAGCACCGCCAGGACCACGCCGGTGATCTTCAGCGCCTTCGGGCTGGGCTGCTTAAATTCGGGCGCCTTCAGGTCGGCGACTTGCTGGCGGGTGGTCGCCCAGCGGGCCTTAGCCCACGCCTCTGCGCGCTGGATAGGACGCCGCCGGGCCGGCGCGCGCTGGGGCGCGCGCCTGCGACCGGGTCTCGGGGGTTGGGAAACTTCGTGGCTCACGCGTGGGATCTCCGGCCCCTTCAACGCGCGGGAACGGGCGACGGGTCCGAAACTAGTGACTCACGTGCCGTCCGGTGATCGCGGCGCAAGCGGTGGCGAGCAGAATCCGCAGGTCGAAGCCCATGGACATCCGCTCCAGGTATTCCGTATCGAGCCGCACCTTCTCGGGGATCGGCAGCTCGTCACGGCCGTTGATCTGGGCCCAGCCGGTCAGCCCAGGACGCAGGCGCTGCACCCCGGCCTGCGTCCGCAGGGCCACCAGATCGTCCTGGTTGAACAGCGCCGGCCGCGGACCCACCAAGCTCATGTCGCCCTTCAGGACGCACCAGAGCTGGGGCAGTTCATCGAGGCTGGTGCGGCGAAGGGCCCGGCCGAGCTTGGTCACCCATTGATCGGGGTCCGGCAGCAGGTGGGTGGCGACGTCGGGGGCGCCCATCCGCATGGTGCGGAATTTCGGCATGGCGAAGAGGCGGCCGCCCCGCCCGACCCGCCGGGACCGGTGCAGCGCCGGACCCGGGCTGTCCAGGCGGACAGCGATGGCCAGCGCCACCAGCAGCGGAGAGAGGACGACGAGCCCGAGGCCCGCGCCGAGAAGGTCCAGAAGGCGCTTCAGCACCCGCCGTTCTTACGGCGGCGCGCGCCGCCGCGCCACGTCAGGCTTCGTCGGCGTCCAGAACCGCCGGGTCGCCCTTCTTGCCGCGCTTGGCCACGGTCTCCGTGACCGCCTCGACGATCGGCTCGACCGTCGTTTCCACGGCCGCGATGGCGTCCGCGGCGATGTCGGTCGCCAAGTCGACCGCCACGAGCGGACTGATCGGCGCTGCCTCCCCGCCGATGGGCGGTAGCTGCGGCTCCGGCGCGGCCTCTATGACGGCCTCCACCTCCTCGAGGACCTCCTCCTGGGCGGAGATCACCTCGTCGGCCGTTTCGAGCGCCGCCTCGCCAGCGGCTTCGACCAGCTGCGTGGTCTCGCCGAGGGCTTCCTGAGCGGTTTCCACAGCCGACGCGGTCAAGCCGTCGAGCTTGTCGAACATGGCTTCCAGATTGTCCGGGCGGACCCAACGGCTCATCCACCACATCGCCATGCCGCCCATGGCGGCGGCGCCGAAGTAGCCCCAGAGGGGAGAAATGGCCCCGACCATCAGCTCGGGTCGGAGGGTCGCCTTGGGAAGATCCTTGAGGTCGTAGTCACGGTCCATGACGGAGCTCCTGGTCGCACTGGATTGTGCGATGCAGCATAACATGGCTCCGATCTTCGCAGTTGCGAAACTACGATGACGAAAGCGGATAGACCCTGGATTGGCCGGCCTCGCCCAAGCTTTGGGCGACCCATTGGCTGATCGCCGAAAAAGCGGCCGTCAGATCCGGACCGTCCACCAGGACCAGCGCGCATCCGTTCATCTTCATCGGATCGGAAAGCGGGCGGATCCGTGCCTCCACCACCATCGCCGGGCCCAACTCGGCGTCCTCCAGGTCGCGCAGGAAGGCGTCGAAGGTCTCCAGGTCCTTCAGGGGCAGCCAGACCAGCGCCTGCGCCCTGGGATTGCGACGGCGCGCGGCGGCCAGGGTGGCGATGATCCGGTCGTAGTCGTCCGGCCGCTCGAACGGCGGGTCGATCAGCAGCAGCACCCGCCCCTGGCTCGGGCAGCGTTCCACCGCCAGGGCGAAGCCGTCGCCCTCCGCCGTCCGTGCATTGGGCCGATCCCGCAATGCCACGCGCAGGGCCTCGTACTCCTCCGGTCGCAGTTCGCAGGCCAGGTAGCTATCCCCCGGCCGAAGGCTGCGGGCGATCAGCCACGGGGAACCGGGATACCTCAGGATCTCCCCCTTGCCGTTCAGCGCCAGGGTCGCGGCTTTCAGGGGCCCGAAGACCGGTGGAGCGTCGGGCGCGGCCATCAGGCGGACAACGCCGGCCGCCGCCTCTCCGGACTTGCGCGCCTCGGGGCTGGCGAGATCGTAAAGTCCGCGTCCGGCGTGGGTGTCGATCACCGTCAGCGGCGGTCCCTGAGTCAGTCGCGCCACGAGCTGCAGCAGCGCGGCATGCTTGACCAGATCGGCGAAGTTTCCGGCGTGATAGACATGGCGGTAGTTCAAACGGCGTCCTCCGGAACCGGCCTTGCGCATACCACGTTGGGGCCGGGCTGATGGAAGCCGGCCTCGCCTATGTCTCCGACACCGACCCAGGCATCCACCGCCGCAAGGCGCGGGGCCATGGCTCCAACTACCAGGGTCCTGACGGCAAGCCGATCGCCGACGAGGCCACCCTGGATCGCATACGCGCCCTGGTCATCCCGCCGGCCTGGACCGACGTCTGGATCAGCCCCAGGCCCAACGGCCACATCCAGGCCACCGGACGCGACGCCCGGGGCCGCAAGCAATACCGCTACCACGACCGTTGGCGGCAGGCCCGCGACAGCCACAAGTACGACCGGGTGCTGGCGTTCGGGCGCGCCCTGCCCCGCCTGCGCCGCCGGGTTGAAGACGATCTGGCCCGGCTTGGCCTGCCCCGTGAAAAGGTGCTGGCGGCGGTGGTGCGCCTGATGGAGCTCACGCTGATCCGGGTCGGCAACGAGGAATACGCCCGCGCCAACCGGAGCTTCGGCCTCACCACCCTTCGCAACCGGCATGTGAAGGTCGGCTCTGCCGGCGCGAAGTTCGAGTTTCGAGGCAAGAGCGGCAAGGTCCACCAGACGGGTTTCAACGACCGGCGCCTGGCCCGCATCGTGCGGGCTTGCCAGGACCTCCCGGGCCAGCGGCTGTTCCAGTACCTGGGCGAGGACGGGAACCGGCGCGCGGTGGAGTCCGCCGACGTGAACGCCTATCTGCGCGAGGCCCTGGGGGAGGATTTTTCGGCCAAGGATTTCCGGACCTGGGCCGGCACGGTCGCGGCGACACGGGCGCTGCTCACCGCTCCCGCCTGTGCGAGCGACTCGGACGTGAAGCGGAACGTCACCGCCTGCGTCAAAGCCGTGGCCGGGCTATTGGGCAACACGGCCGCCGTCGCCCGCAGCGCCTACATCCATCCGAAGGTGCTTGAGGCCTATGCCGCCGGTGAGCTCGACCTCACGCCTGCGAAGGACGAGCGGGCCTTCGAGTTGGCGTTGCTAAGGTTCCTGGAAGGCTAGCTCCGCCGGCGAACCGGCGCTGAACAGGCCGGAATCCCGCGACCGCCGCCAGTAGATGACGATTTCCCGACCACCAGGCGCCCTTCTGGTCAGCAATTGCGATAAATGGCCGACTGTCGCAAATTCGTGCCTTGCCAATGGCGTAAGGGAGGCACACCCTTCGACTCGGAAGGGCCATCCGGAGCGCAAGTCGCCGGGCACCCTTCCGAGAGGAGCGCCGGACGGGGGTTTTTTGAAACCCTTTTCACGGAACCACTGAAATGATCATGCGCATCGTAACTCTGGCGGCTGTGGCCGCCATCGGCGTCGCCGCCCCGGCGAACGCCCTCTCGATACGGGTGCCCACAGCGGGCAAGACGATCGAGCAACTCCAGGCCGATATCCACAAGGCGGCCCGATCCGTCTGCTTCAAGGAAACGGCCAAATACGACATGTACGAATTTAGAGCCTGTCGACGGGCCACGGCGGAAGCCGCGATGGCGGGCTCCGGGATTCCAGATCTCGTAGCGATCAGCGAGCCGGCTGACACCCTGGCCTCCCGCTAAACGCACCCTGGAGCGCAACTCGGCTGCGAAGGCGGCCGGTTGCGCTCCTTCGGGCGGCCCGTTCAGGCGCAATCAGTCCGAAAACGACGGCGGCCGCGTCTCCAGGTTGGCCATGACGGCCTCGATCTGGTTGCGCGAGCCGAGCAGGTCCCCCTGCTCGCGGCTCTCCTCCAGCAGTATGTTGGCGAGGTCCGCATCGGATGCGTGGTTCACAAGCCGTTTGCCGGCTCGGATAGCCTGGGGGTTTTTCGCCGCGAGCTCCCGCGCGTAGGCGAGCGCCTCCGATCGTGGGTCCGCGCAGAGTCGGGTCGCCAGGCCAAGTCCTAGCGCCTCCTCGCCCGAGACCACGCGGCCGCTCCAGATCAGCTCACGCGCGATGTCGTCGCGGACCAAGCCTCTCAAAAGCGCGATCCCGCCCATGTCCGGCGTGAGGCCCCACTTGATCTCCATGACCGACAGCTTCGCATCGGGGGCGACGAATCGCAGGTCGCAGCCGAGGGCCACCTGCAGGCCGCCGCCGAAGGCCGCGCCATGCACCGCGGCGATCACCGGGACCGGGACCTCGCGCCAGACCATGGCCGCCTGTTGCAGGGGGTTTGCGCCGCCGGCCGTACGGGCCGCGTCCAGGAGCCGGCGCCCCTCCGCCAAGGTCTGCTCCAGGCCCCCGGTGTCGAGCCCCGCGCAGAAAGCCTTACCCTCGCCCGACAGCACCGCCGCCCGCAGCCCGGGTTCGGCCTTCAGCCGTTCCCCCGCCGCCGCCAGGGCCGCGAACATGGCCGGATCCAGCGCGTTGAGCTTCTCGGGCCGCGACAAGCGCACGTCCGCGACCCCCCCGCTGATCTCCACGCTCACCCGATCGGTCATAGGCCACCTTCCAACACCACCACACCCGCGCCCGGCGGATCGGCATAGAGCCGCTCGACGACCTCGGCCCGGCGCCGCAGGACAGCGCGCTGGTTCACATAGCCCTTGTCGGTCGCCTCTCCGCTGTCCAATGACGGCGGCTCGGTGAGGACAATGAACCGACGCACCCATCGGGACGAGCCGCCGGCCATAGCGTTGAAGGCCGCGAGCCGGTCGCGGATCATCTCGGCGAGCTGCTCCGGGCCATGTTGCTCCAGGGCGCCGGCGCTGGGCCAGACGAGCGCCGAAACGAACCCGCGTCCCTCCCCGGCGATCACCATGTCCAGGACATAAGGTCCGCAGGCCGCCACCAACTCCGCCCGCAGGCTCCCCACGCGCACGGTCGTGGCGGAGCTCAGCTTGAACTCCTCGACGATCCGGCCATCGAACACCAGGCCCTGTTCGGAACGATCCGGATCAAGGAACCGCACGGCGTCGCCGGACCGATAGAAGCCCTCTTCGTCGAAGGCGGCGCGGGTGCGCGCTTCGTCGCCCAGGAAGCCCGGCGTGACCATCGGCGACTTGACCCGCAACTCCAGCCGCTCGCCCTCCGGCGCGAGCTTGAGGACCACGCCGGGGATCGGAACGCCGATGATCCCCGGGGCCTCGGTGATCCAATGGGCCTGGGCCGCGACCTGGAACTCGGTCGACCCGTAGCTGGCGGTGAAGGGTATGCGAAAGCCGGTCTCCGCCACCGCCAGGGCCTGCATGCGGGCCCGCACGTCGGCGGAGAGCATCGCGCCGCCGCTGCTCATGGTGCGCAGATTGCGAAAGAAGCTCGCCCGAAGCCGGAGGTCGCGCTCCATGGCCTCCGCCAGCATGTCGTAGGCGGCCGGCACCGTGGCGAAGGCGCGCGGCGACACCTCGTAGAAGTTCCGGATGGTGGGCTCGAACTGGCCCGGCGCCGGCTTGCCCTCGTCCAGGTAGTGGAGCGACCCGTTCCACAGTGAGGCGTGAAGGATGGCGTTGCCCGAGGAGATATGGCTCCAGGGGCCCCAGTCCAGAACCTCAGGCGGGTCGTCGAGGTTGGGGCCGGCGGCCTTCAGGCCTTCCAGCGCCGCGATCAGGCCGGTGAACATCCCCTGGGTCTGGATCACCGCCTTCGGAGCGCCGGTGGAGCCAGAGGTGAACATGTACTTGGCGACGGTGGAGGGGCCGAGCGCCTCGCGGGCGGCCTCGACCGCCGCCGTGGGCGTCGCGCTGTGGAGTTCGGCGAAGGCGAGCGATCCGGCCGCCTGGTCCACGGTCACGAAGATCAGGTCGTCCGCCAGGTCCCGGAGCGTCTCGAAGGCCTGGGCGACGGCCTCGCCGGATTGGGCGAAGACCACCGCCGGGCGGACCGTCTCGAAGCAGTGGCGGAGCCGGGTGTGATCGGCCGAGAGCGAACAGGCCGGGCTGATGGGCGACACGGGCACGCCGGCCGTCTGGCAGCCGAAAACCAGCATCCCCAGTTCGATCGATGGGCCCGACAGCGCCATCACGCAGTCGCTGGCGCCCAGACCGCGATCCAGCAGCCACTGCGCCACCCCGTCGGCCCCCCGTTTCACCTCGCCGTAGGTGGCCTGGCGCCACGGCCCGTGACCCGACTGCCGCTGCAGGATGAACGGCCGGTCCGGAAAAGCGGCGGCCCGATCGGCGAGCAGGTGGGGAATGGTCCGCGGCCCCACGCCGACCGCGTGGTTCGACCACATCAGCATGGACCCGTCCGCGCGACGCTCCAGGGTGACGTCGGCGGCTTTCAGGGGCAGGGGTTTGTACGGCGGGGCCGCGTGCGGATCGTCCGGCAAGGTCTTTCGCCCAGGTCGGCCTCCAGCCTAGGCCATGCCAGCCCCGACGTCAGCCAGCGGATATCCAGCCGTCGCCGAGCGAGGCGAGGGTGAGATTGGCCAGCACCATCCGACCGTCGCCGACCTGCACCACCACGTCGGCGCCCTCCTGGGCCAGTGTCCACTGGACGCCGCCCTCCACGCGCACCCTGTCACCTTCGGCGCGGGAGAAGTCGGTAATCCGGTCCAGCCCGGCCTCGCTGAAGAAATTGAAGATGTCTGCGCCCGGCCCGCCCGTGACGGAGTCGGATCCCCGATCTCCTGAGAGCCAGTCGTCGCCGGCGCCCCCGAACACGAAATCGTCGTCCTGACCGCCGCGGACAACGTCGTTTCCGTCTTCGCCGTCAGTGAAGTCGCGGCCCAGGTTGCCGAGCACGACATCAGCCCCGCCGCCGCCGAACAGCCGATCGTCGTCCTTGCCCCCCACCACCCAGTCGCCGCCTTCGTCTCCGGCCAGGGTGTCGTTCCCCTGGTTGCCGTGCATATCGTCGAAGCCGTCGCCCCCGCTCATCAGGTCCGCGCCTTCGCCGCCGCG
The DNA here is from genome assembly GCA_947476555.1 of Caulobacteraceae bacterium. Taxonomy (GTDB): domain Bacteria; phylum Pseudomonadota; class Alphaproteobacteria; order Caulobacterales; family Caulobacteraceae; genus Phenylobacterium. Next base: position 9,029 of record CANJRI010000007.1, on the reverse strand, counting down.
CAGGAAGTCCTCGCCCCAGCTGCCGGCGATGCTGTCGGCGGCGGCGCCGCCAATCAGGGTGTCGGGTCCCGGCGAACCGTTCAGGGCCTGGCCGCCCTGACCGGCCGAACCCGCCCCGCGCCATCCGGCGTAGAGCTGGAAGAAGCTCGACCCGGACATGTCATGCCCCGACGCCGCCAGGTGAAGGGCGTCGCTCTGGCGCGAGAAGAAGGTGGAATCGAAACTCTCTGCGTTGCCGTCTTGCCGGTCCACCTCCAGCTCGCCCGCCCGGACCTGGTCGGCGTAGGCCGGGCCGGTCCCGATACGGAAGAAGCCGACCTTGCCGGCCGCATCGCCCATCCATTCGGCGCGGATCGCGGTGAGCAGGGCGCTCAGGTTGGTCTGATACCCGGCGGCCGCCCCGGCGTAGTTGGCGTCCTCCTCGCCCTGCCCCCAGAACACCGCCGTTGGCTTGGCGCCGCCCAGCGCGGCGCCAGCCTGGGTGATCACCGCGGCGGTGCGATCGAAGAGTTCGTCGGCGCTCTCGGGCGACCAGTCATAGTGCCACTGCACCGTGTCCTGTTGCAGCGGGGTGCCCCCGTGCGCGGACTTGACGATATGGAGCGTCTCGGACGGGAAGCGCGCCTTGAAGTCGAGGGCGAACTGGACTTCCGGACCCCAGGCGTCCGGCGACTGGCCGTAGCCGGTGTTGACGCCGACCTGCATGGCCTCCCAGCGCCCGCCGGCCTCGTTCCAGATCTGGATGCTCGAATCGACAGTCCAGGGCTGCGACCGTCCGGCGGCGGTCATGCCATAGCCGCCGATGTTCGACTGGCCGGCGAAAACGACGAAAACCAAGCGGAAGATCTCCGGAAACGAGCGGCGCCCGCAGCTAGACTCCTAACTGAGGCCCCGGTTCCCGCCGATCACCGCGTGGGCGGAAGAATCGGCCGTTGCACGCCCTCGTCGCGGTCGCAGCGGGCATCCCGCGCCTTGGCCTCGAACACCGTCGCGGTGAGCACTAGCGGCTCACCGGGCTTGGCCGTGCTCAGGAGCACGTTGAAGGCGCGCCGGCCCGGCGCGTTGCAGAAGGTCTCGCGCGAGGCGAAGCCGGCCGGATCCCACGCGGTCTTGGCTGGGGCGAAACGTTCCTTTCGGCGGCTGATGGCCTCCAGGGCGGCGGCGCGCACCGCGTCGGGCTCGCCGGCGTCGACGCGAAGCGTGCAGGCGTCGGGGTTGGTCTCGCGACGAATCTCGACGTGCTGGCCCTTCACATTGCCCACCGGCGCCTTGTCGATGATCGCCGAGAGGCAGGCGCCCAGGGCCGAGCGGACCTCGAAGTCCGGCATCACGGTCGGGTCGGCCAGGGCGGCGGCGAGGAAGAGGGCGGCGTTCATCCTGGGCGGATCGCCCAGCAAAAGGGCGCTAACGTGGCGCCGGCAGGCCGAACGCCCGCAAGTCCGACGGCAGTCGCATGGCCATCCGCGTGGCCTCGCGCATGGATTCGAACGCCGTGGCGGCAAAGGGGTCGGCCACCCATTGCGGGTGGCCGTGGGCGGATATCAGCAGATAGTCGCGCGGATCCCCGTGATCGGGTCCCGTCCGCGCGACCAGGGCCGGAGCCGGGATCGGCGGGGCGTGGAAGGTGGCGTTCAACCGGCATGTCCTCGAAGCTTGACCGGACGTTAGCCCAAGCTCGGGACGCCGCCATTCAGGGCGGCGCCGTAGGTAGAATCCCGGAGGCCGAGGCCTGCTGCTCCACGGCCTGCGGCTCCTCGACCGGCGGCAGGGGCGGCGGCGGCGGTTCGGGCGGCGGCGGGCCGGTGGGGATCGCCTGCACGGCGATGCGGCGCACGGCGGTCGTCATGAGCCCGCGCCAGATCTCCGCCGGGGCGCCGCCACCGGTGATCGGGCCCATGGGCGCGTTGTCGTCGCGGCCCATCCAGGCGCAGGCCGCCAGGCCCCCGGTGTGGCCGCAGAACCAGGCGTCACGATAGTCGGAGGTGGTGCCGGTCTTGCCCGCCAGGTCCTGGCCGGGGACGGCGGCGCGCCCGCCGGTTCCGTTGGTGATGACGGTGCGCATCATCCGGTTCAGATCGGACAGGGCCGGATTGGCCAGCACCGGCGTCCAGACGGGCGCCTTGCGTTGGTAGAGCACCCGGCCCGCCGGGGTGCGGATCCGCTCGACGCCATAGGCGGCGACCTTGTTTCCGCCGTTGGCGAAGACCGCATAGGCCTGGGTCAACTCGAGGGGCGAGATCAGGCTGGTGCCGAGCGCCATCGCCGGATCGGTGTTCACGGCGGAGGTGACGCCAAGGCGATGCACGGTGGCGGCCACGCTTTCGCGGCCCACCTCGTCGGCGAGCCGGGCGGCCACGGTGTTCACGGACTGGGCGAGCGCCTGCTCCAGGGTCAGCGCCCCGACGTTTCCCGGGGTGTAGTTGACCGGCGTCCAGCCGTTGATCGTCACCGGTTCGTCCATCACCGGGGTGTCAGGGGTCCGGCCCGCCTCCAGGGCGGTGAGATAGACGAAGGGTTTGAAGGCGCTGCCGGCCTGCCGCCGGGCGCTGGCGGCGCGGTTGTAGGGCGCGCGGACATAGTCGGTGCCGCCCACCATGGTCCGCACCCGGCCGGCGCCGTCCACCGCCACCACCGCGGCCTGTTCCGCGCGCAGCCCCTTGGCCCGGTTCACGGCGCCGACGGCGGCCTCCGCCGCGGCCGTCTCCATGGCCATGTCGAGGGTCGTCTCGACGACGATGTCCTGGCGTGGCGTCCCCACGACGGCCCGAGCCTGGTCATCGACCCAGTCGAGGAAATATTGCGCCGGCGCGTTGGGCGCCGTGCGCCAGACGCGCGGCTTGGCCTTCAGCGCCGTCTGATATTGGGCCGGGGTGATCGCGCCAATTTCCCGCATGGCGTCGAGCACGAGCTTGGTGCGTCCGGCCGAGGCCTCGGGGTTCTCGGCGGGATTGTAGTTGGTCGGCGACTTCATCAGCGCCGCCAGCATGGCGGCCTCGCGGATGCTCAGGCGGGCGGCGGGCTTGTTGAAGTAGCGCTGCGCCGCAGCCTCCAGGCCGGTCGCGCCGGCGCCGTAGTAGGCGCGGGACAGATAGAGGCCGAGGATGTCGCGCTTGGAATAGGTCTGCTCGAGTTGGACCGCGTAGATCAGCTCGCGGGTCTTGCGCTCCAGGGTGCGGTCCTGGTTCAGCCAGAGCATGCGCGCGGTCTGTTGGGTGATGGTCGAGGTGGCCGAGATGCGGCCGCCCTTGTCGACGCTGGTGATCACCGCCCGCGCCAGGCCGGCCGGGTCGAAGCCGGTGTGGCCCCAGAATCTACGGTCCTCGATGGCGATGAAAGCCGCCGGCACGTGGGCTGGCAGCCGCGCCAGATCCACCGGCGGTGGGATCTTCCCGCCGCGCACGCCCAGCACCGCGCCGGTTCGGTCGACATAGGTGAGCTGCGGGTCGCGCCGGATCGGCGGCAAACGCGGCAGCTCTGGCAGGGACGGTCCCTGGGCCAGCAGGGATAAGGCGGCGGTGGTGACGGCGAGCAAGGCGCTCAGCTCCTAGCGACGCCCCCCAGCGCCGATCGCCTTCTAATGTCGCGCGCTAGGATGAAGCGAAAGATAATTCGCCGTAATGCGACCTTAGGCGGCGCTTTACCGGCCGGCCGTGGATTTAGGGAAACAGTCGCGCTTCCTGTTCGATCGCCGCTCATCCGCCGGTTTGAGGGTGTGGGGCGCCTGACACAGGATCATCTTTTTGGACGCCGCGGCGACACATCTATGACGCCGATCCGCTTCTGCCCTATAGGTCGGCCGCGGCAAAAAAAGACCGCCAAGGGGAAGCAGGCATGGATCGGTTGTGGGCGGGGGCGGCGCTGTGCGCGCTGGCCGCCGCTATTCCAAGTCTCGGCCAGGCGCAGGCGGTGGAGGTCATCGAACCTGCCCCCGCGGTCCAGGCCGAAGTTGGGGTGATCGCCTATCCGCCGCCATTCTTCGCCGAATTCCGCCCGATCAGCGCCAGCGACGCGGTGCAGCGGCTCCCCGGCTTCACCTTCACCACCGGCGAGAGCGTGCGCGGGTTCGGCGGGGCCGCCGGCAATGTCCTGATCGATGGCCAGCGCCCGACGGCGAAGTCCGTCAGCCTCGATGCGATGCTGCAGCGGATACCGTTCAGCACCATCGAACGGATCGACCTGATCCGGGGCGGCGCGCCCGGCATCGACATGCAGGGCTACACCGTGGTGGCGAACGTCATCCGCAAGAAGGGCACCTCCACGGTCCGCAGCGTCCAGATGATGGTCAAGCCCCACCTGGGCGGCGACTTCGTGGTCTACAATCCCCGCCTGGAGCTAAGCACCCGGTCCGGGCGCCTGTCGATCGATCTCGGCCTCGGCGGCCGGCACGATCGGAGCTACGAATCCGGCGACGGATACCTGAGGCGTCACCGCGCCAACGGCGTGGTCTTCGAGGAGGGAGCGTTCGCGGCTGACCACTACAGCGACACCGTCGGCGCCAACTTCAACGGCGAGTACCGGGGCGATGTCAGCACCTATCACCTCAATGCCGCCGTCGATCGCAGCGATACCGACCGCAACGAGCTGGCCAGCTTGGTCACCAGCGCGGGCCTCGCCTTCCTGGAGCGCTCCCGCAACAAGGCACGCAACGACAAGGCCGAGATCAGCGCCGACTATGAGCGGGCCTTCACCAGCGGGATCACTGGGCGGGTTCTGGCGCTCAAGACCATGCGCGAGGACCGGCTCAACGGCCTGTCGCTCACCCGCGGGCCTACCCGGCAGTCCCGCGAGACCGCCGAGTCGGGCGAGACCATCCTGCGCAGCAGCCTGTCGGCGGTCCGCTCCCCGCGCCTGCAGTTCGAGTTCGGCGCCGAGGGCGCCCTCAACTACCTGGACGCCGCCTCCTCCCTGCTGGTGGGCGGCGCGCCGGTGATCGTGCCGTCCGCCAATGTGCGGGTGGAGGAGAAGCGGGCCGAAGGCTCCGGCGCATTCACCGCCAAGCCACGCGACAACCTCACCATCGAGGCGGGCGCGCGCTTTGAGACCTCGACGATCAGCCAGACGGGCGGGGCCAACAAGGAAAAGACCCTGTCCTTCCTCAAGCCGCGCACCATCGTCACCTGGGCGCCGGACGGCCTCAGCCAGGTGCGGGTGCGCGCCGAGCGCGTCGTCGGCCAACTGAACTTCAGGGACTTCGCCGCCTCGGCGGAAGTCGACATAGGCACGGTGAACGCCGGCAACCCGGACCTCGAACCTGAGCGCAGCTGGGTGTTCGAACTGGCGCTTGAGCGGCGGTTCTGGAGCCGCGGCGCCCTGGTGCTGACCTTCAAGCATGAAGAGGTGCAGAGCGTCGTCGACCTCATTCCCATCGCGAACCAGTTCGACGCCCCCGGTAACATCGGCGACGGCACGCGAGATGAGGCGAAGGTCAATCTGACCTTGCCGTTGGACAACCTGGGGATCCCCCGGGGTCAGGTTCGCTTCAACGCGGCCTGGCGGGATTCCACAGTGATCGATCCCGTCACCGGCCAGGAGCGGCGCATTTCGCTGCAGCGTCCGTTCGAGGCCGACGTTACGATCACCAAGTCGCTCCCCAGGTGGAATTCCTCGGTCATCCTTGAGGCCGGCGGCGGCCTCGGCTCGCTGGGCTTCGAGGAGACGTCCTATCGCATCAGCGAGATCCGCACCGTCAAGGAGCTGCCGAGTTGGAAGCTGATCTGGGACTGGAACCCCGATCCCAACTTCCTCATCCGCTTCCAGTGGGAGAATTTCACCAGCCGCGCGCGGATCCGCGAGCGCATCCTGTTCGACGGGCCGCGCTCCGCCGGCGTGGTGAACTCCATCGAACATCGGGAAGTGTCGCTGCAATCGATGCTCATGGTGCGGGCGCGGAAACAGTTCTGAGCCTGGCGGCTGGGCGCCTGAAGACGAGATGGATAAGCTGACTTCGCCATGACAGCCGACCTGCTTGTCCAGATCCGTCAGCCGTTTACCCACCTCCTCAAGCGCCGCCTGTCAGCGAAGGAGTTCGCCGCTGTCGCCGTCGCGATGCTGGCGGCGGGTACGATCTATTGTCAGCTATGGTGCCTGATCGCGTTCATGAGGCCGCATCAGGGACCCATGCCCCTCGGCGCCTCCGTCATCCTGGCGTTCCTCGACATCGTGCCGGCGCTGGCGGCCTTCGAGCTGTCGAAGCGAGCCCCAAGGGGGGCTTGGGGCTTGGTCGTCATCGCCCTGACCTTCCTGATTGCCCTGGCCTGCGCGACCGCCCTGCGCACCACGGTCGACATCATGCTGCCGGCAAATCCCACGATCCGGGTGCTGGCCGCCCAGCGTCTGGGGCCGCTGACCATCGCGGCGGCCGCGCTCGCCTGGTACTTTTTCCAGCGGAAGCAGGTGGCCGAACGCGCCGCCGCCGCGACGGCCAGCCTGCCCCCCGCGAAGAGCATCGACTGGGTGAAGGCGGCCGGGAACTATGTCGAGGTCCATGTCGGCGGAGCGACCCGCCTGATCCGCATGACGCTGCGCCAGGCGGCGGACCAACTGCCGCGCGACACCTTCGTCCAGGTGCATCGCTCGGTGATCGTCAATCGGGCTTCGGTGGCCACGCAGCAGGGACGGCGAACGATTCGGATGAGCGACGGCGCCGAGATCCCGGTGGGCGACGCCTATCGTTCAAACCTCGCGGACCTCTGAGCGGGTTGGTCACTTCATCCCATTTCTGACGCGGCGGCCGTCACTTCATCCCAATCCGGTCGCACGCGTCTCAAGCCTGGGCAAACTCCCTCCAACCGCCAGCTTCGCGGAAAAAAGGGGGATGGGATGACCGGGTTGGGAATGGCCATGCGGCGCGATTCAGGTCGCGCATGGCGCCTGTTGCTGGGGGCCTGCTCGCTTGCCCTGATCGCCTCGCCAGCCCTGGCTCAGCGCGCGGGGGAGAACGCGGTCCGCTCCGCCGAGGATGCGTTTGGCAGCAGCATTGGAAACGAAAGCATCGGCCTCTATTCGCCGAGCAGCGTGCGGGGCTTTTCGCCCCTCGCGGCGGGCAACGTGCGGCTGGAAGGGCTCTATTACGACGCCGCGGTCGGATTCAACGGACGGCTGATCCGTGGGTCCACGGTGCGGGTCGGCATATCGGCGCAAGGCTACCCGTTTCCCGCGCCTACCGGCATCGCCGATAACAGCCTCCGCCTGCCCGGCTCGGAGGCCGCGCTCAGCATCGTCGGCTCGGTGAACTCCTGGGGCGGCGTCAACACCGAGATCGACGGCCAGACACCCATCCTCGGCGACGCGCTGGCGGTGAGCGGCGGTGTGCACCTGTCGAGCGACAAGTACGCCTTCTACGGCGGCGGGGTGCATTCCTCTGCGGCGCTGATTTTTCGGATTCGTCCCACCGCGGAGCTCGAAATCCTGCCCTTCTGGAGCGGCTTCCGCCATCACGGGATGGACGTCGCCCCGACCATCGCGCCCTCCGGGGCCTTCCTTCCCGCCGAAATCGAGCGCGGGCGTTTCCTCACCCAGTCCTGGGCCGAATACAAAGGCGTTGACCAGAACTTCGGCGCCCTGGGCCGGTGGCGGGCGGGCGATACCGAGGTCGCCGCCGGCGTGTTTCGCTCGGTGGCGGTCAACGAAGGAACCTTCAGCGACCTGTTCACGGACGTGAGCGCCAGCGGCGTCGCGGGGCGACATCTGCTCACCGCCTCTCCCGGGCAGAAATTCACCTCGACCTCGGGGGAGCTGCGCGTGTCGCACAGCCTGGCCGAAGGACCGCGCCTGCATACCTTCATCGTCGCGGCCCGGGCCCGGGACCGCAAACGGCGCTATGGCGGCGGCAGCCAGGTTGATCTCGGTCGAGTCGCGATCGACGAGGCCACGACTGTGGCGAAGCCGCTGTTCGCCTTCGGCCCCTCCACCCGCGACCACGTCCGCCAGCAATCCCTGGCCATCGGCTATCAGGGGCGGTGGAAGGATCTCGGCGAGCTGACGCTCGGCCTGCAACGCGTGGACTACCGTAAGGACATCCTTCGTCCGGACCGGGCCGACCCGCCGACCGAGGCCTCGCCCTGGCTGTTCAACGCCGGCGCCGCCGTGACCTTGTCGCCGCGGCTAGCCTTCTACGGCAGCTACACGCGGGGGCTGGAGGAAAGCCCCGCGGCCCCCAACTTCGCCAGCAATCGCGACGAGGCGCCGCCGGCGATCATGACGCGGCAGTATGATGGTGGGGTGCGCTGGACGGTGACACCGCAAATGAAGCTCGTCGCCGGCCTGTTCAATGTGGAGAAGCCTTATTTCAGCGTCGACGAGGCCCGTCGCTACCGCCAACTCGGAGAGGTCCGCCACCGCGGCGTCGAGATCTCGCTGGTCGGCCAGTTCGGGCCGCAGCTTCGCGTCGTCGGCGGCGCGGTGCTGCTGGACGCCACGGTCTCCGGCGAGGACGTCGATCGGGGCGCGATCGGCAAACGGCCGGTCGGCGCGCCCCCGACGAACCTGCTGCTCAGCGCGGACTTTAAGCTGCCCTGGGTCGCCGGACTGTCGGCGGATGTCACCCTGACCCGCCTCGGCGAGCTGCCGGCCAATTCCGCGAACACCCTGAGGGTGCCGGCCAGTCAGATCGTCGGGGCGGGGCTGCGCTATTCGACCGCCGCTATGGGTCGGCCAGTCACCTTGCGCCTGCAGGCTTCGAACCTGTTCAACGACTATTCCTGGAACGTGTTGGGCGGGGGCGTGTACTTCTACACGGCCCAAAGGCAGGTCAGCCTGCGGATCACGACGGATCTCTAGGCCACGCGGCGCGGTGCGCCTGAAACGCAAAAGGCCCCCTTGCGGGGGCCTTGGAACGCTTACGAGAAGGTTGGGTGCGGGGACAGGATTTGAACCTGTGACCTTCAGGTTATGAGCCTGACGAGCTACCGGGCTGCTCCACCCCGCGTCAATCTTATGGTCGGACTGTATTGCGCAGCCCGGAGTCTTTGTTTGCGGGATTTTTGACAAAATCCCTGGGGCTGCTCCGCCCCGCGTCAATCTTGTATTTG
>CANJRI010000006.1 GCA_947476555.1 Caulobacteraceae bacterium | reverse complement strand
GTCGGCTCGGCGGCGACCATGGCCCCGCTGTTGCCGGCGCATTCGATGAACCGGACGTGGGTCTCCATCGGATACTGCAGGAGCGAGGCCAGGGAGAAGGTCAGCGGCCGGCGGACCAGGCCATGGATCAGCAGCTCATGCCGGTCGGGATCGATCTGCGGCACCCCATTGTGGTGCCGCTCGAAATGCAGCCCGCTCGGGGTGATGGTCCCCTCCAGGAGGTGCAGGGGCGTGCGCGATGAGCCGGTGCCGGGTCCGCCCGGCGTGCGACCGAGGATGCGGGTCAATTCCTTACGGCTCGGCGACGGCGATCCGTACGCGCTGAAGGGCCTGCCTGGGGCCAGCATGGTGGGCGGCGAGCCGGCGCCGACCATCGCGGCCTGGGCGGCCGGCGCGGAAGCGGCCATCCCGGCGCCCACGGCGAACAGCGCCCGGCGATGCAGCAGGCCGCCCCCGGCGACCGCCTCCTCACGTGGCTTGTCGGTCATGCCGTCCCCCATCGCGCCTTCAGGGCCGATTGCGGGTCGGAACGCGCCCCTGGTCAAGGGGCCCTAAGCGACTTCAGGCGATGGCTTGCGAACGAACCTTGGCCCGCAGGACGTCGATGGGGGCGAGGCCCTTGTCGGAGCGGAAGTGCCAGTAGGTCCAGCCGTTGCAGGCGGGGGCGGACTGCACCATGGCGCCGACCTTGTGGATCGAACCGGAGAGCTCGCCGGTGACCAGGGAGCCGTCGGCCCGCACGCGGGCGGAGTGTCGGCCCTTGGAGCAGAAGAGGACGTCGCCGGGCCGCAGCAGGCCGGCCTCGACGATCTGGCCGAAGGGAATCCGCGGCTCGGCGCGCTTGGAGCCGGTGACCGCCAGTTCGGCGGCGGTGGCGGGGATGACCCGGGCGATGCGCTCGGCGGCGATCCGGGCGTACTCCGTCTCGCGCTCGATGCCCACGAAGCGGCGGCCCAGGCGCTTGGCCACCGCGCCCGTCGTGCCGGTGCCGAAGAAGGGATCGAGGACGATGTCGCCGGGCTTGGAGGAGGCCAGGATCACCCGGTGCAGCAGGGCCTCGGGCTTCTGGGTCGGGTGGGCCTTGGAGCCGCTCTCGTCCTTCAGCCGTTCGTCGCCGGTGCAGAGCGGCAGCATCCAGTCCGAACGCATCTGCAGCTCGTCGTTGGCCATCTTCATGGCGTCGTAGTTGAAGGTGTAGCGCCGCCCGCCCCGGGCCTTGGCGGCCCAGATCAGGGTCTCGTGAGCGTTGGTGAACCGGGTGCCCTTGAAGTTCGGCATCGGGTTGGACTTGCGCCAGACGATGTCGTTGAGGATCCAGAAGCCCAGGTCCTGCAGCGTCGAGCCGACCCGGAAGATGTTGTGGTAGCTGCCGATCACCCAAAGCGCGCCGTCGTCCTTCAGGATCCGGCGGCATTCCTTCAGCCAGGCCTTGGTGAAGGTGTCGTAGGCCTCGAAGCTGGCGAACTGGTCCCAGTGGTCGTCGACGGCGTCGACCTTGGAATTGTCGGGACGCAGCAGGTCCCCGCCGAGCTGCAGGTTGTAGGGGGGGTCGGCGAAGACCAGGTCCACCGACCGGTCGGGAAGCTTCGCCAGCTCCTCCAGGCACTCGCCATTGATGATGGTGTCGACCGGCAGACCCATGTCCGAACCTTTGAGAACCGAAGTCCTGAATCCTGGCGGAACATGGTGAATTAGCCGTCAACGGCCGTGGCTAGTCGCGTAGAGGGTTCAACATCTCCACTTCGTCATCCCCGGCCTTGTGCCGGGGACCCATGAACACGGATCGCCCCAGCAAGTCCTCGGAGGCGGAGATCATGGGTGGCCGGGACAAGCCCGGCCATGACGAGGATTGGGTTCACTCCTCGAGAGCCAACTCGTCCTGGAGGTCGCGGAACACCGCCATGGGGTCCTTGCCCATCAGGGCCAGCTTCACCGGTCCCCACGACAGGCGGTGGATCTCGCAGGGGCCGAGCGTCATGAGCGCGTCGGCGTGCACCTGGGCCCGGTAGCCCTTGTGGCCGGCGAATCCGTAGCCGGGATAGACGGCGTCCATCTCGGCCATCAGCCGGTCGCGGGCGACCTTGGCGAGGATCGAGGCGGCGGCGATGGATTTGGACTTGGCGTCGCCGCCCACCACCGTGGTCACCGCGCAGGGCAGCTTGAACCGGTAGTTGCCGTCCACCAGGGCGAACTCCGGCTTCACCTGCAGGGCCTCGATGGCCCGGCACATGGCCAGACCCGTGGCGTGCAGGATGTTGAGCTCGGCGATCTCGGCCACGGACGCGAAGCCGACGCCCCAGGCCACGGCCTTGGCCTTGATCTCGATCTCCAGCGTCTCGCGGGTCTTGGCGGTGAGCTTCTTGGAGTCGTCGAGGCCCTTGGGGACCTTGCGGGGATTGGCAGCGAGGATCACCGCGCCGGCGCAGACCGGGCCGGCCCAGGGCCCGCGCCCCGCTTCGTCGACGCCGCAGACCGGCCCACCGACGAAGGCGCGTTCGAGGAGCATGTGGGGCCCGCGCGGCACGATTATTGGTCTCCTGTAATGCTAATCACTCGACCACTGGACCGATCGATCACAACCCACGTGTGGCCATGGCCCACACGACGCGTGCCGGGCGCGGGAGCCGGCGCGGTGAAGGTCACCACCACCTCCATCTCTCCTTTCTGCACGGTCGCGAGCCAGTCCGCCGGGGCCGAAGGACGTACCCGACGGCCAATCTCAGTTCTGGCGATGGATACCCAATCCTGCTCCGCCGTCGCGGAGGGCGTGGGCCCCGGGGATGCAACTTCGGCCGGGCCAAATACGGCCAAGACCCCAAGGAATACGCCGGCGAACAGCATCACGGCCGAACCCCGCCTAGCCGTTGGATCGGCTGGTGGCGGAAGCAGCTGGTCAGGTGGTCGTTGACCATGCCCACCGCCTGCATCCAGGCGTAGACGATCACCGGACCGACGAACTTGAAGCCCTTGGCTTTGAGAGCCGCGGCGACCTCGACGGCGAGCGGGGTATGGGCCGGGACGCCGGTCTCGGGGGTCCAGGCGTTCTGGACCGGCTTGCCGCCGGTGAAACCCCAGCAGAAGTCCGAGAAGTCCTCACCCCGGGCCTGCATATCCAGGTAGATGCGCGCGCCATTGATGGCGGCGTCGATCTTGGCGTTGGACCGCACGATGCCGGGATCGGCCATCAGGCGGGCGCGGTCGGCCTCGCCGTAGGCGGCGACCTTTTCCGGATCGAAGCCGTCGAAGGCCGCGCGGAAGGCCTCGCGTTTCCTGAGGATGGTGATCCAGGCCAGGCCAGCCTGGAAGCCGTCGAGCACCAGCTTTTCCCACAGGGCGCGGGAATCGTACTCCGGCACGCCCCATTCCTGGTCGTGGTAGGCCTCGTAGAGCGGGTCGCCGGCCATGCCGCGCCAGGTGCAGCGGTGAGTCTCCATATGGCCGGACTTTCAGCCGGGTGGGGCGGCCAGGGCAAGGGCGGATCGCGGGGTGCGACGGCGGCGCGGGGATCCCCTCATCCGTCAGCCTGCGGCTGACACCTTCTCCCGCAAGGGGAGAAGGGCCTTCAGCCCATCCAGGCGGGCTTCTCCACGTGGACCGTCCGGCCATCGACGGTGAGCGGGCCGTCGATGCGGTCGAGGCGGAGCAGGGCCATGGCCAGGCGGGCGCCGCTGGAGCGCACCTCGCCGGCGCGAAGGTCGCCGGCCAGCACCTCGGAGCCGGCGGCGGGCGCGGGGCCCTCGGAGGCGATGGGCAGCATGCGGTTCTTGATCTGGCCGCGCCGTTTCATGCGCGAGGTGGTCTCCTGGCCGACGAAGCAGCCCTTCTTGAAGTCGACGCCGTTCAGGAGATCGAAGTTGGCCTCGATGGGATAGATGCTCCCGTCAGCCCAGTCCGCCGGCCCCGGCGCGCCCAGCTCGCGGCAGTGGGCGTCGTAGTCGGCCTCGGTGGCGTTGGCGGTCTCGGGCTCGGTGACGCGATAGGCGCGCGAGCCCAGGGCCGGCAGGCGTGGATCCTCCCGCCAGCCCTCGCCAAAGGCATTTGGCCAGGCGGCCCAGACGCTGGCGGCGTCGAAGGGCGCGATCTCCACCTTGGCGCGGAGCCGGTAGAGCGTCAGGCGCTGGATCAGGTCGTCGCGGCCAGCCCTGGCCACGTCCAGCAGGCAACCGTCCGGTCGGCCATGGATGAAGAGATCGTGGATCACCCGTCCTTGGGGGGTCAGCAGGGCGCCGAAGCGGGTTTCGCCGTCCGCCAAGCTTTCGACATCCTGACTGAGCAACCCTTGCAGGAAGGACCGCCAGCCCTCCCCGCTCACCGCGACGGCGGCGCGGCTGTCCAGACGGGCGATGCAGGGAGCGGCCATGAATCGTTATTTGGGCCTTCGCGGTGTGGAGCGCCATAGCCGGATGGGCCTATAGAGCGCCGATGCCCTCCGGCGCCTTTCCCATATTGTTCGTCACCGCCACCCGGATCGGGGACGCGGTGCTGTCGTCCGGCCTGATCAAGCGGCTGATCGACGAGATCCCCAACGCCCGTTTCACCATCGTCGCCGGGCCGGCGGCGGCGCCGCTGTTCGCCCACGTCCCGAACCTGGATCGCGTCATCGTCATGGAGAAGCGGCGGGGCGGCGGGCATTGGCTGGAGCTGTGGCGGCAGGTGCGCAGGCAGCACTGGGGGCTGGTGGTGGACCTGCGCGGGTCGGGGCTTTCGCGCGTGCTCAACGCCCGCAAGCGCGCCGTGGGCCGCAAGAGCCCGACCCCGGTTCACAAGGTGATCGAGGCGGCGCGGGTGCTGAAGATCGAGGACGAACCGGCGGCGCCCTACCTCTTCACCTCACCGGAGATCGAAGCCCAGGCCGACAGGTTGACCGCGGGATCCGGGCCGATCCTGGCGCTGGGCCCGGCGGCCAACTGGATCGGCAAGACCTGGCCGCTGGAGCGGTTCAGCCAGCTGGCGATGCGCCTGACGCGGGGGACGGGGGCCCTGAAGGGCGCCCGGCTGATGATCGTCGGCGGGCCCGGCGACGAGGCCCTGGCGCGTGGGCTGCGCGACGTGGCGACCGGCCGGCTGATCGACCTCACCGGAAAAGTGGACCTGCTCACCGCCCACGCCTGCCTGAAGCGGGCGCGGCTGTTCATCGGCAACGATTCCGGCGCCATGCACCTGGCGGCGGCGGCCGGGGTCCCGACCCTGGGACTGTTCGGACCTTCGGACGAGCGGCTTTACGCGCCTTGGGGACCGCACACAGCGGTGGTCCGGGGCCCGCGGGACTTCGAGCAGATCCGGGCGGTTGACCCTGGCTTCACCCAGGCGCTCTGTCACATGATGGACCTGCCGGTCGATAGGGTGGTGGCGGCGGCCGAGGCCCTGCTGGCGGCGACGCGGGACAAGACGGAAGACGGGGCGGATGGCTGAGACCTTTGACCTGATCGTGCGCGGCGGCGAGGTGGTGAACCACGCCGGACGCGGTCTGGCCGACGTCGGCGTTCGCGGCGGCAAGATCGCCGCGGTGGGCGACCTTTCCCAGGCCTCGGCCGGCGAGGTATTCGATGCGTCCGGGCTGACGGTCCTACCCGGCGTGATCGACACCCAGGTCCACTTCCGCGAGCCGGGCCTGGAGTGGAAAGAAGACCTAGAGAGCGGATCGCGGGCGGCCGTGCTGGGCGGGGTGGTGGCGGTGTTCGAGATGCCCAACACCGAGCCCACCACCACCGACGCGGACGCCCTGGCGGACAAGCTGGCGCGGGCGGCGGGGCGCATGCACTGCGACCACGCCTTCTACGTGGGCGGGACGCACGAGAACGCCAGGTTCCTCGGCGAGCTGGAACGCCTGCCGGGCTGCTGCGGGGTGAAGGTCTTCATGGGCGCCTCCACCGGCACGCTGCTGGTGCAGGACGACGAGGGCATCGAGCAGGTGCTGCGCCATACCAACCGGCGCGCCACCTTCCATTCCGAGGACGAGTACCGGCTGGCCGAGAGGCGGCCGCTGGCCCGCACCGGCGATTGGACCAGCCACTACGAGGTGCGCGACGCGCAGTCGGCCATCCAGTCCACCGAGCGGCTGGTGCGGATCGCCACCGCGCTGGGCAAGCGCATCCATGTGCTGCACGTGACCACCGCCGACGAGATCGCCTATCTGGCGGCCCATAAGGACGTGGCCAGCGTCGAGGTGACGCCGCAGCACCTGACCCTGGCCGGCCCCGAGGACTACGAGCGGCTGAAGGGCTATGCCCAGATGAACCCGCCGGTGCGGACCGCCGAGCATCGCGCGGGCCTGTGGGCCGGGGTGGCCAGCGGGGTGGCGGACGTGATCGGCTCCGACCACGCGCCACACACCTCCGAGGAGAAGGCCCGGCCCTACCCGGCCTCACCGTCGGGCATGCCCGGGGTGCAGACCCTGCTGCCGGTCATGCTGACCCATGTGGCCGAGGGGCGGCTTTCCCTGGAGCGGCTGGTGGACCTGACCAGCCACGGGGCGAACCGGATCTTCGGTATGGCCGACAAGGGCCGTATGGCCGTGGGCTACGACGCCGACCTGACCGTGGTGGACCTGAAGGCCCGCCGCACCCTTACCCACGAGATGATGGCCTCCCGCGTCGGCTGGACGCCGTTCGTTGGGATGGAGGCCAAGGGCTGGCCGATGGCGACCATCATCCGCGGCCAGGTGGTGATGCGCGACGATGAGATCTTGGCCCCCAGCCGGGGCCAGCCGGTGCGGTTCGCGGAGACCTTGTCCGGGTAGGTGGCCCCCTCGGTCGGCTTCACTGACAGCTGCCCCTGAGGGGAGCATCCAAACAAAAAGCCCGCGGGGAGACCCGCGGGCTTCTCGTTTTCAGCCGCTGATCCGACGGATCAGCTGTTGCCGGGCAGCTTGCACAGCCCGCCGGCGGCCAGGCCGCAGTTGGTCGCGGCGATGGGGGCGAGGGTCGGCTCGGTCTTGTACTCGATCAGATAGCCCTTGAAGCCGTCGGCGCAGGCCACTTCGATCATCACATTGCCGGCCGCGCTCTTGCCCACCACGCGGGTGTTGGAGACGGCGCAGGTGTTGGCCTCCGGCTTGACCTTCTTCAGGTCGGCGGTGACCGGGGTGTAGTTGATCTTGGTGGTCATCGAGCAGGCGAAGCCGATGGCCGGGGCGCGGCCGCAATCGATGACCTGGCTGCCGCCACCGGAGGCCTTGAAGATGCCGACGACGCCAGCGCCGTCCTTACAGGCCAGCTCGACGGCTTCCTCGCCTGGCTTGGCCGGGAACACGGCGTAGCGCTCCACGTCGCAAGCGCCGCCCGCCGACTTGGCCAGACGGGTGTACAGCGCGTTTTGCTCGGTCAGGGCCTGGCGGGTGTCGGTGAGGGTGCAGCCGCCCGGAAGCATGGTCGCGGCCTTCAAGCAGTCGATGGTCTCTTCGAGCGAGCCGCCGCTGTTGGTGCGGAACACGAAGCCCTTGCCGTCCTGGCAGGAGGCCTCGAAGTAGGTGGAGCCGTTCTGCATGGCGCCGACGAAGCGCCGGTTCTTCACGACGCAGGCCGCGGCGCCGGTCTTGGCGTAGGTGTCGACGATGGCCAGGCGCGTGGCCGCGTCCGCCAGGGTGCATTTGATGTTGGTCTGGGCGTCATCGTACATCAGGCAGTTCTGCGGCGGCTTGATCGGCTTGCTGGTGTCCAGCGGCGCGCTGTCGGCGGTGACCACATAGCCCATGCCGTTGGCGCACTGGACTTCCAGGTAGGTGGCGCCGGGCGCCTGACCGATGCCGCGGACGGCGGTCGGGGTGCAGTTCAGCTTGGCGGCGGTGAGCATGGGCACCAGCGCGGCCTTGGGATCGGCGTTGTCCTTCAGCGCGCAGGCCATGGGAGGTGCGTTGGCTTCCAGACAGGTGAAGCCGGTGTTCGCTCCGCCGGCCACAGCCTGCAGGATGTAGCCCATGGCGCCCGGGCCGCAGGCCACTTCATAGAACGAGGTCTTGGTCTGGGTGTTCTGACCGATCAGGCGGGCTTCGCTGATCTGGCAGTTCAGGCCCATAGCCTGGACGATGGCGGGAGCGGCCTTCTTGCCGGCCGCCAGCGCGGCGCCGTCGATCTTGGGGGCCGCGGGCTCCCGGCCACGCTGGGCGAGCGCTTGGGCGGGCGAAAAGGCCAGGGCGGCCAAGGCCCCCAGCACTGCGAATAATTTAGCCGTCTTCACCGTAAGAACTCCCCATGAGCAAGGTTGGGCGCACATAAGCCCCCGGGTCCATAGGGGTCAAGTTGCCCGCATAAGGCGCCGGAAGTGTGACGGGAAGGCTAGACCGCTCTGACTGTTAAGCGGGCGCCATGGACCCCGGTGATCTCCACGGGGGCGCCGGATTCCAGGACTTCATCGCCATCCAGTTCGGCGGCCCATTCCTTGCCGTCGATGAAGACGCGGCCCGCGCCCCGGACGAAGGCGCCGGCGGCAGCGCCCCGGTGGCCGACCAGGCGGGCGACATTGTCGTTGATGTCGCCTTCGCCGGCGGTGACCGAACGGGGCAGGTAGCGACGGGCCAGCAGGGTGGAGGCGATCGTCAGGGCCGCATAGAGAAGCACCGCGCCGGCGGCCGACAGGCCGAGGAGCCCGGCGGCCACGCCCACCGCCACGGCCGAGGCGCTGGCCCACAGCAGCCAGCCGGAGCCGGTGAGGATCTCCACCGCCAGCAGCAGGGCGGCCAGCGCCATCCAGACCCAGAGGGCATGGGCCGCGTAGAGGTTGGCGAGCGGCTCCATCGGCCTAGCCCGCCGGGACAGCCGAGCCGCGGCGCGGGGGCGCGGGCCTCGGCGGCGGGTCGGCGTTCACCGCCTTGACCAGCTCGGTGATGCCACCGATCGAGCCCACCAGGGCGCTCATCTCGGCGGGCACTATGACCGTCTTCTGCTGCGGGCTCTCCGCCAGCTTGCCGAAGGCCTCCACGTACTTCTGGGCCACGAAGTAGTTGATGGCGTTGACGTCACCCTTGGCGATGGCGTTGGACACCAATTCCGTCGCCTTGGCTTCGGCCTCCGCCTCGCGCTCCCGGGCCTCGGCGTCGCGATAGGCGGCCTCCCGGCGGCCCTCGGCCTCCAGGATGGCGGCCTGCTTGGCGCCCTCGGCCCTGGCGATGGCCGCGGACTTCTCGCCGTCGGCCTCGGTGATCACCGCGCGACGCTCGCGCTCGGCCTTCATCTGGCGGGCCATGGCGTTGGTGATGTCCGGTGGCGGGGTCAGATCCTTGATCTCGATCCGTGCGCACTTCACGCCCCAGGGGCCGGTGGCCTCATCGATGACGTTCAGCAGCCGGGTGTTGATGGCGTCCCGTTGGGACAGCACCTCGTCCAGCTCCAGGGAACCCACCACGGTGCGCAGGTTGGTCATGGTGAGTTGCTGGATGGCGTAGTTGAGGTTGTCCACCCGGTAGGCGGCGGCTGCGGCGTCCATCACCTGGATGAAGACGATGGCGTCGACCTGCACGCCGACGTTGTCGCGGGTGATCACCTCCTGGCGCGGCACGTCGAGCACCTGCTCCATCATGTTCATGCGCCGGCCAACCCCCTCCACGAACGGGGTCAGGAAACTGATGCCGGGCTTGAGGGTCCTGGTGTAGCGGCCGAACCGCTCCACGGTGAACTCGCGGCCCTGGGGGACGATCTTGATGGCCCCGAACGCCACGATGACGGCCAGCGCCAGGAAGACGGCCGCGACGGTCATTTCCATGGATTTGGCTCCTCCCTGACCGGAGCCTATCGGCAGTAGGGCCCGGGCGCTACTGGCTCCACGATGGAGCCGGGTCCCTGGGTCTGGTAGGGCTCAGGCATGACCCGCACCGTCCTCGCCCTCGCCATCCTGGCCTTAGCCGGGACCGCACAGGCCCAGGCGCCCCCCGCGAAGGCCGCGCCGCCGGCGGCCTTCGACGCCCGCGATCCGAAGTCGCTGATCATCCTCTTGAGCCAGCTGGGCGTGCGGGCGGAGGTCACCCAGACCGAGGGCGATGCGGTGTTCCTCAAGGTGACGACACCGGCCTACGGCTTCTCGGCGCAGTATGCCGGGTGCGACCGGCAGGGCCGCGCCTGCAAGGCGGTGGCCTTCTCCACGATCTCGGAAGCCAGGGCGCCGACCCTGGCCCAACTCAATGGCTTCACCCAGACCTCGCTCACCTGCCGGGTATGGCTGGATAAGTCCGCCAAGGCCCACGCCATGTACACGGCCATGCTCTCGGCCGGCGACACCCAGGCGGAGATGGAGACGCACCTGGGCGCCTGGCAGGGCTGCCTGGCCGAATTCGGCGCCTTCCTGAAGGACCCGAACGCCTATCTGGCCGAGGCCCCCTAGACCGATGGCCTAGGTTTTTTGTCCGGCGCGCCCTCCGGGCGGCGAACCGGTTCCCACTTCGCCTGAGGGCGCTCTAGGCCGCGGTCCAGCCGCCATCGACCGGAAGCGCGGCGCCGTTGGTCGAGGCGCCCTGGTCGGACACCATGTAGAGCAGCAGCCCGCCCAGGTGGTCGTATTCCACGAAGGCGCGGTTCGGGTGGGCGGTCAGGATCACCTCCTCGATGACCCGGTCCTCGGGGATGCCACGCGTCCTGGCCTGGTCGGCGATCTGGGCCTCCACCAGCGGGGTGCGGAGATAGCCCGGGCAGATGGCGTTGACGGTGATCCCGGTGCGGGCCAGCTCCAGGGCGCAGGCCTTGGTGAAACCCACCAGGCCGTGCTTGGCGGCGGCGTAGGCGCTCTTGAACGGCGAGGCCACCAGGCCGTGGACGGACGCCAGGTTGACGATCCGGCCGCGACCCTGGGCCTTCATGATCGGCACGGCATGCTTGGTGGCGTGGAAGGCCGCCGAGAGGTTGATGGCGATAATCGCGTCCCACTTGGCGTCGGGGAACTCGTCCACCGGGGCCACGTGCTGGATGCCGGCGTTGTTGATCAGGATGTCCAGCCGGCCGAGCTCACGATGGGCGTAACCGATCAGGTCGGCGATCTCCGCTGGCTTGGTCATGTCGGCGGGGTGGTAGAGGACACGCACGCCGGTCTCGTCGGCCATAGCCTTGCGGTCCGCCTCGATCGCGGCCGGGTCGCCGAGGCCGTTGAGCACCACGTCCACCCCCTGGCGCGCCAGGGTCAGGGCGAAGGCTTGGCCGACGCCGCTGGTGGAGCCGGTGATCACGGCCGCCTGGCCCTTGAGCTGGAAGTCCACGGCCATGGTCAGGCCTCCTTGCGTTGCTGGGCCAGCGGCGTCGGCTGGGGCCGGGAGAAGGTGAATTCGGTTTCGCCCGATTGCGCCGGCTGGAAGCGGTAGCCGTCGACGTCGAAGGCCTTCAGGCCATCCAGGCGGTCGATGCGATGGTCGATGGCGTAGCGGGCGATCAGGCCGCGGGCCTTCTTGGCGTAGAAGGAGACGATGCGGGCCTCGCCGTCCTTCTCCTCCAGGAAGCGCATGGAGACGACCGGCGCCTTGAGCGCCTTCTGGTCCACCGCGCCGAAGTACTCGCCGCTGGCGCAGTTGACGACGGTGCGGTCCTTGTGGCCGGCGGCGGCGGCGTCGAGGGCCTGGGCGATGCGCTCGCCCCAGAAATCGTAGAGCGCCGGGCCGCGCCGGGTCTTCAGCCGCACCCCCATCTCCAGGCGGTAGGGCTGGATGGCGTCCAGCGGGCGCAGCACGCCGTAGAGGCCGGAGAGGATGCGGACGTGGTCCTGGGCCCAGGCCAGGGCCTTGCGGTCCAGCTCGCGGGCCTTCAGCCCCTGATAGACGTCGCCGTTGAAGGCGAAGGCCGCCTGCAGCCCCTCCTCCTGCTCCGGATCGAACGCCTGGAAGCGCTCGCGGTTGAGCTTGGCCAGGCTGTCGGACAGCGACATCAGCCGCTTCAGGTCGCGGGCGGTGAGCCGCTTCGTGGTCCGGGCCAGCTCGGCCGTCTGGTCGGAAAGCTCGGGGGTGGTGAGCGGGGCGCTGATCGGCGCAGCGGCGAAGTTCATCGCCTTGGCGGGAGATAGGACGATCAGCATGGCCGTCGTCATGCCCCGGCTCGCGCCCGGCGCCAAGGCCGCGCCGGGTTGCCGTGACGCTCGACAACCGGCAACAAGGTGGAATGTCGGAGCGGCGTACAGATCGTGCCTATTACGCCCTGATCGCGGGCTTTGTGGTTTTGTTGCTGGCCGTGCTCGGCGCCATCGGCATGACCTGGGCTCAGCAGCGGGCGTTCCTCCAGGTTAGCCACACCATGGAGGTCCAGAAACGCCTGGCGAGCGTGCTCTCAACCCTGCAGGACAACGAAACCGGCCAGCGGGGCTACCTGCTCACCGGCCGGGAGGAGTTCCTCGAGCCCTACAACGCCGCCACGGCCAAGCTATCCGACGACCTGGCCGGGCTGCGGCGCGCGGTGGCCGACAACCCCCGGCAGGTGGCCGCCGCCGACCGCCTGCGTGCGGCGGCGAACGCCCGAGCCGAAATCGTCAGCCAGACCATCGCCGATCGTCGCCAGGGCGACCTCGCCGCCGCCACCGACCTGCGCCGCATGGAACGCGGCAAGGACCTGATGGACGACGTCCGCCGGGAGGTCGCGGGAATGGAGGCCGAGGAGGAGCGCCTGCTGATTCTCCGCGACCGGCGCCTGACCCAGGGCGGGCGGTTCGTCACCATCCAGCTGGCCGGGAGCGCCCTGGCGAGCCTGCTGCTGGCCCTGTTCGTCATCTCCGAGACGCGCCGGCGCCTGGCGCAGACGGTGGCAGCCGGGGAGGCGCTCGCCGAAGCCAACGTCCAGCTGCGCGCCGAGGCCGCGCACCGTCAGGCCGCCGAGGCTCAGATGCGGCAGATGCAGAAGGTGGAGGCCATCGGCCAGCTCACCGGCGGCGTGGCCCACGACTTCAACAACATGCTCGCCATCGTGCTGGGCTCGCTGGACCTCGCCAAACGGCGGCTGAAGGGCGATGTGGTCAAGGCCGAGGCGTGCATCGACAACGCCATCGAAGGCGCCCAAAGGGCCGCGCAGCTGACCGGTCGCCTGCTGGCTTTCTCGCGCCAGCAGCCCCTGGAGCCCCGGGCGCTTGACGCCAACAAGCTGGTTGGCGGGATGTCGGAGCTGCTGCGCCGCACGATCGGCGAGAACCTGTGGGTGGAAACGGTGCTGGCGGGAGGGCTATGGCGGACCTACGCCGACGCCGCTCAGTTGGAGAGCGCGATCCTCAATCTCTGCGTCAACGCCCGGGACGCCATGCCGGACGGCGGCAAGCTCACCATCGAGACCAGCAACGCCCACCTCGACGACGCCTATGCGGCCACCCATGGGGACGTCGCCGCCGGCCAATATGTGATGGTTTCGGTGACCGACACCGGGACCGGTATGCCGGCCGACGTGATCGAGCGGGCCTTCGATCCGTTCTACACCACGAAGGGCGTCGGCAAGGGCACGGGCCTTGGGCTCAGCCAGGTGCACGGCTTCGTCAAGCAGTCCGGCGGTCACGTGAAGATCTATTCCGAGTCCGGCGTCGGCACGACGGTGAAGATCTATATGCCCCGCCATCTCGGCGCCGAGGAAATCGTCGAGGCGCCGGCCGAGGTCACCGCGACGCCGCGCGCCCAGGGCGAGGAGATCATCCTGGTGGTGGAGGACGAGGAACGGGTGCGGCACATCTCGGTCGATACCCTGCGCGAGCTTGGCTACACCGTGGTCCAGGCCTCGGACGCCGCCCAGGCGCTCAGCGTGCTGACCATGCAGCCTCGGGTGGACCTGCTATTCACCGACATCGTCATGCCCGGCATGAACGGGCGTCTGCTGGCCGAGCAGGCGGCCGACGCCTGGCCAGGCATCAAGATCCTCTACACCACCGGCTACACGCGCAACGCCATCGTCCATAATGGGGTCCTGGACGCCAATGTGGCGCTGATCTCCAAGCCTTTCACGGTCGAGCAGCTCGCGGTGAAGGTGCGCCAGGTCCTGGACGGCCAGGGCGCCAACCGGGCGGGCTAGAACAAGACACGCGGATTGAGGATTCGCCGGGGATCCAGGGCCCGCCGGACGGCCTTCAGCGCCTCCAGCTCCACGGCGCTCTTATAGCGGGCGCCCTCGGCGGTTTTCATGGCGCCCAGGCCATGCTCGGCGCTGATCGATCCGCCGAACTCGGCGACGATGTCGTGGACCAGCCGCGAGCCCTCGTCGCGGCGGGCGGCGTGCTCGGCGTCGGAGCCGCCGTTCGGCCGCAGCACGTCGTAGTGGATGTTGCCGTCGCCCACATGGCCGAAGGAAATCACCCGCGCGCCGGGCGCCAGGGCCGTCACCGCCGCCGTGGCCCGGGCCAGAAAGGCCGGGACCTGGCTGACCGGCACCGCCACGTCGTGCTTCCAGACCGCGCCCTCCGGCTTCTGGGCGGCGGACTGGTTCTCGCGCAGCGCCCAGAGCGCCCGGCCCTGGGTTTCGGTCTGGGCCAGGACGGCGTCGGCGATCAGGCCGGCTTCGAGCCCTTCGGCCAGGAAGCGCTCCATCGCCGATTCCGACGATCCGGGCTCGGACGAAGCGAACTCCACCAGGACGTACCAGGGGTGGCGGCTCTCCATCGGATCGCGCGATCCCGGGATGTGGCGCACGGCGAAGGTCAGGCCGAGGCCGCTGATCAGCTCGAAGGCCTCGACGGTCCCGCCGGCGGTGTCCTTGGCGCGGGCCAGGAGCTGAAGGGCCGCCTCGGGCGTGGCGAGGCCGATCATGGCGACGGCGCGGGAAGGCAGCACCGGGAAGAGCTTGAGACTGGCGGCTGTGACGACGCCGAGCGTTCCCTCGCCCCCGATCAGCAGCTGTTTCAGATCGTAGCCGGTGTTGTCCTTGCGCAGGCGTTTCAGGCCATTCCAGACCTCGCCGTTGGGCATCACCGCCTCAAGGCCGAGGACGAGGTTGCGGGTGGTCCCGTAGCGCAGCACCTGGGTCCCGCCAGCGTTGGTGGAGACCACCCCGCCCACCGTGGCCGAGCCTTCCGAGGCCAGGCCGAGGGGAAACCGGCGCTTCACCTGGGCGGCGGCGGCGTGGACTTCGGCGAGGGTCACGCCGGCCTCGGCGACCAGGGTGTCGTCCAGGGGATCGACCTCGCGGATCGCCCGCAGCTTCTGGGTTGAGAGCAGGATCTCGCCCTGCGGGATCTGGCCGCCGACCAGGCCGGTGTTGCCGCCCTGTACGGTGATCGGGGCGGCGGACTCGAAACAGATCCCGACCACGGCGGCCACCTCGGCGGTGGTGCGCGGCAGGGCCAGGAACGGGGTGCTGCCCGTCCAGCGGTCGCGCCACTCCACCAGCTTGGGCGCCAGGACGGCGGGATCGTCGCTCCAGCCGCCCGCGCCTAGCACCGCCTTCAGGCGCGCGATCACATCGGCGGGGACGGGGGCGGTCATGGGAGGATCATAGTCCCGCGCCCTAGCCCACGAAACCCGCCGCCCGGCGCAGGCGGTCGTTGATCGCCTCGCCCAGGCCCGTCTCGGGGATCGGGGCGACGGCGATGGCCGAGGCCCCGGACCGGTCGGCGGCGCGCAGGTGGGCGAAAAGGTTGGCGGCGGCCTCGACCAAGTCACCTGAGGGGCTGAGGTTCCAGACCCGTTCGCCAGGCTCGGCCGGCCCGAAGGCCAGATAGGCCTCGCCGGGCTGTTGGGCGGCGGCCTCCAGGCGCACCGGCGCGTCGGGGGCGTAGTGCCGGGTCAGGCGTCCGGGCGAGCGCTTTGCGTCCCCTTCGGCCTCGGCCAGCGGGCCGACCACCGCCTCGATCTGGGCGCGGGTGACGGCGCCCGGCCGCAGCAGGCGGGGCGAGTCCAGCAGAGCGACGACGGTGGATTCCAGGCCCACGGCGCAGGGCCCGCCGTCGAGCGCCGCAGCGGCAGCGGCTCCGGTCTCTTCCGCGGCGTCGGCGAAGGTGGTGGGGCTGGGACGGCCGGAGCGGTTGGCGGACGGGGCCACCAGCGGACCGCCAAACGCCGCCAGCAGGGCGTGGGCGAGGGGATGGGCGGGGACGCGCACCGCCACCGTCTCCAGGCCGGCGCGGGCGAGATCGCAGACCGCCTGCGGATCGGCGATCGGCAGCACCAGGGTCAGCGGTCCCGGCCAGAAGGCGGCGGCCAGCGCCTCGGCCTCAGCGTCGAAGCGGGCGATCCGGCGGGCGGCGGCCACGTCGGCCACATGGGCGATCAGCGGGTTGAAGCGCGGTCGGCCCTTGGCTTCGTAGAGGGCGGCGACGGCGCGCGGGTCGGCGGCGTCGGCGGCCAGGCCATAGACGGTCTCGGTGGGCGTCAGCACCAGGCCCCCGGCGCGCAAGGCCCGGACGGCGGCCTCGATCCGCTCCGGCCCGTCGGTTGCGTCTGCGCCCACTGGTTTCTGTTCCGCCCCGAATGCCGTCCGCCTCGGCTGGTTACACCGGAGACCTCGGCGATGTCCTCGTCGATCTTGAGCCAGTGGCCGGCTTCCGCCCGGCGCGGACGCGGACTAGGATCGCCGACCCTTCGGAGATCGCCGCGCATGACCTTCCGCGCCCCCGTCCGCGACCTGGCCTTCGCCCTGAAGGCGGTCGGGCATTCGGAAATGGTCCAGACGGCCTTCCCAGACCTCGACGACGACACCGTGATGGCGGTGCTGGAGGCGGCCGGGGAGCTGGCCACCAACGAGCTGGCGCCGCTGAACCGGGTGGGCGACCTGGAAGGCGCGCGGCTGGAGAACGGCAAGGTCGTCCTGCCGAGCGGCTTCGCAGAGGCCTTCCATTCGTTCGCGGAAGGCGGCTGGACGGGCCTGGCGGCCTCGCCAGATTTCGGGGGCCAGGGCCTGTCCAAGACGCTCGAGGCGGCGGTCTTCGAGATGGTCAACGCCGCCAACATGGCCTTCGCCCTCTGCCCGCTGCTCAGCCTGGGCGCGGCGGAGGCGCTGACCCTGAACGGCACGCCGCGTCAGCAGACCCTGATCCTGCCCAAGCTGGTCTCGGGGGAATGGACCGGGACCATGAACCTGACCGAACCGCAGGCCGGCTCGGATCTGGCGGCGATCACCACGAGAGCCGAGCCCGATGGGAACGGCGGCTACCGGCTCACCGGCCAGAAGATCTTCATCACCTGGGGCGACCACGAGGCGACCCCGAACATCTGCCACCTGGTGCTGGCGCGCCTGCCCGACGCCCCGCCCGGCGTGAAGGGCATCAGCCTGTTCCTGGCCACCAAGCGACTGGTCGGGGAGGACGGCGAACTGGGTGTGGCGAACACGGTGGGTCCGGCCTCGCTGGAGCACAAGATGGGCATCCACGGATCGCCCACCTGCGTGATGGTGTTCGACGGCGCCCAGGCCGAGCTGGTCGGCGTCGCCAACCAGGGCCTGGCGCACATGTTCATCATGATGAACGCCGCGCGGCTGCACGTGGCCGCCCAGGGCATCGGCATAGCGGAGCGGGCGTTCCAACGCGCCCTGGCCTTCTCCCAGGAGCGGCGGCAGGGCCGGGCGATCTGGTCGGCCGACGCATCCGCCATGCTCTACGACCACCCGGACGTGCGCCGGACGCTGTTGCTCATGAAGGCCAAGACCGAGGCGGGCCGCGGCATCTTCCTGACCGCGGCGCTGAATATCGACATCGCCCACAGCGCCGGAAGCGAGACGGGCAAGGCGGCGGCCCAGGCGCGGGCCGACATGCTGATCCCCATCGCCAAGGCCTGGGGCACCGACATCGGCGTCGAGGTCGCGTCCCTGGGGGTGCAGGTGCACGGCGGCATGGGCTTCATCGAGGAGACGGGCGCGGCCCAGCACTACCGCGACGCCCGCATCGCCCCGATCTACGAGGGCACCAACGGCATCCAGGCCATCGACCTGATGGGACGCAAGGTCCGGCAGAACCAGGGCCGGGTCATGGCCGACCTTTGCGCCGAGATGCACGCGACCGCGGCGCGCCTGACCGGCGACCTCGCCGGCCCCGGCGCGCGCCTGGACGCCGCCATCACCGCCCTGGAGAGCGCGACGGAATGGCTGGTGCAGGCCGACATGGCCGCCGCCCTCACCGCCGCCACCGGCTATCAGAAATTGGCCGGCGACGTGATCGGGGGCTGGAGCCTGGCCCGGCTGGCCCTGGCCGCCGAGGGCTCGGAGGAGCCCTGGCTGAAGGCCAAGGCGGACCTGTTGCGGATATTCGCCCGCGAGGTGCTGGCCTTGGCGCCGGGACTGGCCGCCGGGATCGTCGAGGACGCCGCCGACCTGGAAGCCATCAGCGCCGAGGCGCTGACCGGTTGAGCTGGCCGTCCGGCTTCTGGACCCGGCACCCGGCCACGGTCGCCCATGACCTGATCGGCTGGGAGGTGCTGGTGGGCGGCGTCGGCGGCCGAATCGTCGAGATCGAGGCCTACCATCACGAGGACCCCGCTTCGCACACCCACTCAGGCCCCACCCCGCGCAACGCGGCCATGTTCGGCCCACCGGCCCACGCCTACGTCTACCGCTCCTACGGCGTCCACTGGTGCCTGAATTTCGTGTGCGGGGAGACACCTGGCAGCGGCCTGCTGATCCGCGCCCTGGAGCCGACCCACGGGCTGGACCTGATGGCCGAGCGCCGCGGCCGGGCCGAGCTGCGCGGCCTGTGCTCCGGACCGGGCAAGGTCTGCCAGGCCCTGGCGGTGACGCGCGAACACAACGCCATGCCGCTGGACCGCGCGCCGTTCATGGTGAGCCCCGGCAAGGCGCGCGGCGTCGTCGCCGGTCCGCGCATCGGCATCAGCAAGGCCGTGGACGTCCCGTGGCGGTTCGGCGAGGCCGGCTCGACCTTCGTCAGCCGGCCCTTTCCGAAGGCGTCTTAGAGCGCGGCCAGCATGTAGTCGGCGGAGGAGACCTTGAATTCGCCGGGCGCCTCGACGTTCAGCGAGGTCACGACGCCGTCCTCGACGACCATGGAATAGCGCTGCGAACGCGGGCCCATGCCGAACTTGGTCCCGTCCATCTGCAGACCGATGGCCTTGGCGAAGTCGCCGTTGCCGTCGGCGAGCATGGCGACATCCTCGCCCACAGCCTGGTCCTCGCCCCAGGCGCGCATGACGAAGGCGTCGTTGACGCTGATGCAGGCGATCTCGTCGACGCCCTTGCCCTTCAGGGCGCCGGCGTTCTGCTTGAAGCCCGGCAGATGCTTGGCCGAGCAGGTGGGGGTGAAGGCGCCGGGCACGGCGAACAGGGCGACGGTCCTGCCCTTGAAGAACTCGTCGGTGGAAACCGGCTTGGGTCCGTCCGCGGTGGCCTGGGTGAGCGTCACGCTCGGGATCTTGTCGCCAACCTTGATGGTCATGACCATGCCTCCTTCAGAAACCAACCGGGCCTCGCTGATAGCAACCGGCAAGGCCCCTTGAAAGCGCCGCGATCGGACGCTTACCTATCGGCGATGGAAGGCGCCTTCCTGTCCGGCCAACTGCTGATCTCCATGCCGGGGATTTCCGACCCGCGTTTCGAGCGGACGCTGATCCTTGTCTGCGCCCATGACCCCGAGCACGCCATGGGCCTGGCGGTGAACCGTCCGGTCGAGGGGCTGACCGTCCCCGACCTGCTGGAGAAGCTGGAGATCAAGTCGACGATCCACGTGCCGCCGCACCTGGTGCTGCTGGGCGGACCGGTGGAGCGCGAGCGCGGGTTCGTGCTGCACACCGACGACTACAAGGGCGAGTTCTCCTTGCGGGTCGGTCCGGGCGTGGGCCTGACCGCCACCCGGGAGGTGCTGGAGGCCATGGCCAGCGAGGACCACCCTCGCCGCTCGGTGCTGGCGCTGGGCTACGCCGGCTGGGGCGCGGGG
Source organism: Caulobacteraceae bacterium (assembly GCA_947476555.1). Lineage (GTDB taxonomy): Bacteria > Pseudomonadota > Alphaproteobacteria > Caulobacterales > Caulobacteraceae > Phenylobacterium. The sequence continues at coordinate 48,093 of CANJRI010000006.1, read as the reverse complement.
CAGCTGGAGGAGGAGATCCGCCAGAATGTCTGGCTGACCTGCGAGGCCGACGAGGCGCTGGTCTTCGACGAGGACTATTCGACGAAGTGGAGCCGGGCGCTGGCCAAGCTGGGCATCGACCCGAAGTTCCTGGGATCCACGGCGGGGCGGGCCTGATCTTTGCTGGCGCGCCCTCCGGGCGGCGAACCGGTTCCCACTTCGCCTGAGGGCGCGCTAACCCCGGCTGCCGCGCGCCATGACCGGCGCCGCGCCATCCACATAGCTTTCGTTGAGATAGACCTCGGCTTCCTGGGGCGACAGCGCCGGGGCGTAGCCGAAGCCCTGGCCGTAGTCGCAGCCCAGGGCCAGCAGGCGGCGGGCCATGCCGGCGTTCTCCACCCCCTCGGCCACCACCTCCATGGAAAGGTCCTGGCCCAGGCGGACCACGGACGAGACGATCTTCTCGGACCCCTCGTTGGCAGCCATGGTCCGCACGAAGTAGCGGTCGACCTTGATGGTGTCGAACGGCAGGCGGGTCAGGTAGGAGAGCGATGAGAAGCCGGTGCCGAAGTCGTCGAGGGCCAGGCCCGCCCCTGCGTGGCGCAGGGCCTCCAGCACCACGGCCGCGCGGTCGGGGTCGCGCATGACGTCGCTCTCGGTGACCTCCAGCTTCAGCGCGCCGGCCGGCAGGCCGGTGTCGCGGCGGATCTGACGGACCTGGTCGACCAGGTCGGGCCGGTCGATCTCGCCGGTGGAGAGGTTGACGGCCACGGTCAGCTCGCCGGCCGCCCGGTGGCGGGTCCGCCAGTCGGCCAGTTGCTGGGCGGCGTCGCGCATCATGGCGGCGCCCAGCTGGCTCATCAGGCCCATCTCCTCGCAGAGCGGCAGGAACTGCTCGGGGGTCAGGAGGCCGCGGCGCGGGTGGCGCCAACGGACCAGGGCCTCGAAGCCGGAAAGGGCCCCGGTCGAGAGCCGGACGATCGGCTGGTAGAAGGCGGTGAGCTCGCCGCGCCCCAGAGCGCCCTTGAGGTCGCCCTCCAGAGCCAGGCGGGAAAGCCCGTCGCTCTCCAGGCCCCGGCCGTAGGCGGCGGCCCCGCCGCGCCCGGTGCTCTTGGCGGATTCCACGGCGAGTTCGGCCCGGCGCAGCAGCTCGGCCGCCTCGGGGGCCTCGTCGCCGCCGACCGTCTCGACGGCGCCGATGGAAAGGGTCGGGTGGATGTCGAAACCCGCCACCCGCAGGGGATGCTCCAGGGCGCGCCGCAGCACCTCGGGGCCGGGGGAATCCCCCACCGGCGCGAAGGCCGCGAATTCGTCCTCGCCGATGCGGGCCAGGAGGGCGCCCGGCGGGAAGGCGGCGGCCAGGCGCGAGCCCAGGGCGGCCAGCACCAGGTCGGCGCGCTCGTGCCCCAGGGCCTCGTTCAACCGTCGCAGGCGGTCGAGGTCGGCGACGATCAGTTCGTGCTTGCCGGGCAGGGTCAGGCGCTCGCGGGCGCGGGCCAGGAAGCTCTTGCGGTCCAGCAGGCCGGTGAGCGGATCCTGCTCGGACGCGGCGAAGCGGACCTCGGCGGCGACCACGCCGGCGGCCCGGCGGCCCTCCTCCAGCCACAGGCCCCTCCAGATGCAGGTCCCGGCGCCGCGCATCCTGAGACGCACGGCCACCTCCCCGCCGGGGTCCTGGACGCGCAGCACATCCTCGGCCAGCGCGCGGTCCTGCGGCAGGGCCAGGGCCCGGAAGGCGGCGGAAGAACAGTCGGGCGCCAGCGGCCCCAGACCGAGGGCGCGTGTCGAGCCGGTGAAGCGCAGGCGGTCGGCGTCCGGGTCCCAGACCCACAGGGCCACGCCGGCCGCGCCCAGGGCCTCCAGGGTGGCCGTGGCGTCCCACATCCAGCGGTCGCCCGCCATCCGGCGGGGTCCTCGAAATCTCCGGTGCGGCTAGACCGACACCCCCTCGTCCGAACCTTCGTTCCCCATGAGGGGACTCACCTGGCCGAACAGGACATGATCTCGCCAGACGCCGTTAATTTTAAGATAAGCCTTGGCGTATCCCTCCTCGACGAAACCGGCCTTGGCCAGCAGTCGCCGCGAGGCCGAGTTGTCGGGCACGCAGGCGGCCTCCAGCCGGTGCAGGCCGAGGGTTCGGAAGGCGAATTCCCGAAGCGCGCCCACCGCCGCGAGGGTCAGACCCTGGCGGGTGAATGGGCGGCCGCACCAGTAGCCCATGGATCCCATCTGGGCGACGCCGCGACGGATATTGGAAAGGGTGATGCCCCCGGTGAGGGCCTCGTCGTGCGAGCGGAACACGAAGAACGGATAGGCCGCGCCAACCTCGCGGTCGCGGGCGTAGGCCAAGAGGCGCCGGCGGAACGCGGCGCGGGACAGGTCATCCGAGGGCCAGGTAGGCTCCCAGGGCTGCAGGAAAGCGCGGCTGAGGGTGCGAAGCTCGCGCCACTCGGAGAAATCCGCCGCCCGCGGCGGACGCAGGAACACCCCCTCGCCCTCGACCCGAAGGCCGCTCTCCGGCGCGATCCAGTCGAGCAGAGCCATGGGTCGAAGGGTCCGGGTTTTCTCAACGGGGTCAAGGTTCAAGTTCCTCCCCCGTCAGTACGGGGGAGGTGGCCCGAACGGGCCGGAGGGGACCTTGGGGCCGTGCGTCGGCAGCGCCCCCTCCACCACTTCGTGGTCCCCCTCCCCCGCAAGCGGGGGAGGTCTTTAGCCGAACAGCGCCCGCTGGAAGGCGTCGGCGGCCCCGCCGGCCGCCTTGGGGCCCAGCACCGCCACGGCGGACCTGCCCGGCGCGAGGACCCGTTCGGTGAGGCTCGCGATCTGGGCGGAGGTGACGGTGTCGATCTCGACGGCGATGGCCTCCGGATCCAGCAGGCGGCCGAACAGAAGCACCTGTCCGGCGGCCTGTTCGGCCCGCGCCAGGGCGGATTCGCGGCCCATGAACATCGAGCCCTTGAGCTGAGCCTTGGCGCGGGCGAGTTCGCCCACGCCCACGCCGCCGGCCAGGGCGCGGAGCTCGCCGGCGACGACGGTCGCAAGTTCGGCCGCGTCCTTCGCCGCGCAGCCGGCGAAGACGCCCAGCAGGCCAACGTCGGAATAGGTCTCGGCGTAGGCGTCGATGGCGTAGGCCAGGCCGCGCTTCTCGCGCGCCTCCTGGAACAGCCGCGAGGCCATGCCGCCGCCGAGGATCTCGGCCAGCAGGCGCAGGGCGAAATAGTCTGGATCGAGCGCGCCGACCGCGGGCAGCAGCAGCACGAGATTGGCCTGCTCCAGGCGCTTGGAGAGCACCTGGGTCCCACCGGTGAAGGTGGCCGGTTCCGCTTCGGGCGCCGGGGCGGGGGAAGCGTGACCGAAGTCGCGCTCGGCCAGGGCCAGGAGCTCGTCCTCGTCCACCGCGCCAGCGGCGCTGACCACCAGGCTTTCGGGGCCGTAGAGCGCCGCCCGCCAGGCCTGCAACGCCGCGGGGTTCGCGCCGCGGATCGATCGGGTGGAGCCCAGGATCGGCCGGCCGAGGGGCTGGCCGGCGAAGGCGGCGGCCTGGGCCAGTTCGAAGACGTGGTCGTCGGGGGTGTCGGCGGCCTCGGCGATCTCCTGGCCGACCACCTGCTTCTCGCGTGCGAGGTCGGCGGCGTCCATGATCGGGCGCTGCACCAGATCGGCGATCACCGCCGAGCCGAGGGACAACCCGCCCTTCAGGGCGCGGACCTGGTAGCTGGTCCGCTCATAGCCGGTGGCGGCGTTGATGTGCCCGCCCTCTGCCTCGATGACCTCGACGATGTCCTTGGCCGACCGCTGACCGGCGCCCTTGAAGACCATGTGCTCCAGGAGGTGCGACCAGCCGGAATGAGCCTCATCCTCGATCCGCGCGCCGCGTCCGGCGACCACGGACAGGGCCACGGTCTGCCAGCCCGGCAGCGGGTCGCAGACCACCCGCACGCCGTTGGACAAGGTATGGACGCGCGGGCTCGTCCTAGGCCCCCGCGAAGGCGCGGACGTGGGCCTTGATGGCCTCGCCGTCGGCCGCAAGGCGGTCGAAGCGCTCGGTGCGGGCGGACAGGTCGGCGACGCCGCGCGGCAGGGTCGGCGTCACGCCGGTGACCCGGGCCACATCCTCCGGGAACTTGGCGGCGTGGGCGGTGGAGAGCACCACCACAGGCCCAGCCAGATCGACGTGCGAGAGCGCGGCCACGCCCACGGCGGTGTGGGGATCGATCAGCTCGCCGGTCTGGTCCAGCGTCTGGACGATGGTCCGCTCGGTCTCGGCCTCGCCGACGGCGACGCCGCGGAAGGTCTTCTGCATGGCGGCCAGGGCGGCGGGGGGAATATCGAGGGCGCCGGTCTCGGCGAAGGCGGCGAAGGCCCGGGCGGTCTGGGCCGGGTCACGGCCCACGGCCTCGAAATAGAGCCGCTCGAAGTTGGAGGCCGACTGGATGTCCATAGCCGGCGACAGAGTGGCCTGCACCGATCCGCGCGCGTAGCCGCCGGTCTCGAAGGCCCGCGCCAGGATGTCGTTGGAATTGGTGGCGGCGACGATCCGGGCGATCGGCAGGCCCATGCGCATGGCCACATAGCCCGCGAAGGCGTCGCCGAAGTTGCCGGAGGGTACGCAGTAGCTCACCGCCCGCTGCGGCGCGCCGAGGGCCACGGCGGTGGTGAAGAAGTAGACCGCCTGGGCGGCGATGCGGGCGAAGTTGATGGAGTTGACGCCGGACAGGTCGACGGCCTGGCGCAGGCTCTGGTCCTGGAAGGCCGCCTTCACGATGGCCTGGCAGTCGTCGAAGGTGCCGGAGACCGCCACGCAGGCGATGTTGTCCTCGGCGGCGGTGGTCATGAACCGGCGCTGGACCTCGGAGATGCGCCCCTCCGGGAAGAGGGCCACGACCTTGACGTTCCTGGCGCCCCGGAAGGCTTCGACGGCGGCGCCGCCGGTGTCGCCGGAGGTGGCGCATAGGATGGTCTGGGTGCGGCGCTGCTTGCCCAGCAGGTGGTCGTAGAGCCGGGCCAGGATCTGCATGGCCACGTCCTTGAAGGCCAGCGAGGGCCCGTGGAACAGCTCGGCGATGAAGGCGTCCGGCGCGATCTGGGTGAGGGGCACGACGGCCTTGTGGCTGAAGGTCCCGTAGGCCTCGGCGCACATGGCCTTCAGGGCTTCCGTAGGAATCTCGTCCCCGGCGAAGGCGCCGATCACCTGGGCCGCGACCTCGGCGTAGGGCCGGCCGGCCATGGCGGCGATCTCCGACGCGCTGAAGCTCGGCCAGGCCTCGGGCACGTAGAGGCCGCCGTCAGGGGCGAGGCCCCCCAGGACCGCGTCGGTGAAACCGACCGAGGGCGACTGCCCGCGGGTCGAGACGTAGCGCATCAGGTTTTCCGCTTGCGAGAGAGCATGGCGGCATAGACGCCGAGCAGGGCGGCGGCAAGGCCGTACCAAGTGATCGCATAGCCCAGGTGGTTGTTGGGGATGTCGGCCGGGACGGGCGCCGGGACCAGGGCCTTCCACTCCGGGTTGGAGGAGGTCTCGGCCATCAGGAACATGGGCGCCGGGCCGCGGACCTTCAGAGCCGCGGCCATGGCGGCGACGTCGCGGGTGAACCAGCGGGCGGGCCGGTTGGGCGGCGAGAAGGCGTTGGCCGGGTCAGGCGCGCGCAGTACGCCGACGATCTGGGTAGGGGTGGCGTCGGCGGCGACGGGCGGGCGGGCGGAGATGGTGTCGGCGACAAAACCCCGGTCGACCAGCAGGGCGCCGTAGGCCGGCGACGGGGACCGACAGGCCGAGATCAGCCGCGTCCCCACCTGGCCGCCGCGCAGGCTGTAGAGCTCCAGATAGGGGGCCGAGGCAAGGCCGGGGCAGGCGATGCTTATGCGGGTGAAGCCGACATCCTCGCCGCGGGACATGCGCTCGATCACCGGGCCGGCCGGCTGGGGCGGGGCGGCCTCGAGCGCCGCGATGCGGGCGAGGAGGTCCTCTTTCCAGGCCAGGCGCTGGACCTGCCAGGTCCCGAGCGCCAGGAGGATGACCAGGGCGATGACGACGGTGAGCGTCAGGCCGACCGGAAACCTGCGCGCTTCAGTCGTCATGGCGGGCCTGCGAGGCCTTGTTCATGAACTGGGCGGCCAGCATCAGCCCCTTCATCGGCCGCAGGAGCCCCAGGCAGACAATCAGGGTGGCCGGCAGCCAGATCAGCAGGTGGACCCAGATGGGCGGGCGGATGGCGATCTCGGTGAACAGGGCGGCGAACGCCACGATCGCGCCGCCGATCAGGGTGACGAACACCGCCGGCCCGTCGCCGCTGTCAGCCTTGCTCAGGTCGTAGCCGCACGCCGCGCACTCGGAGGCGACCGTGAGAAATCCCTGGAACAGGCGCCCCTCCCCGCAGTTCGGGCAGCGGCCGCGAAGCCCTGCCAGGAGCGGGTTGTGGGCCAAGCTAGTGAGCCGGTCCCCCGAACACCACGTAGACGAAGGCGAACAGGAACAGCCAGACCACGTCGACGAAGTGCCAGTACCAGGCCGCCGCCTCGAAGCCGAAATGCTTCTGAGGGGTGAAGCCGCCGCCCATCAGGCGCAACAGGCAGACGATCAGGAAGATGGTGCCGACCAGCACGTGGAAACCGTGGAAGCCGGTGGCCATGATGAAGGTCGAGCCGTAGAGGCCGGAGTTCTCCGCGCCCTCGCCGCCGAAGAAGTAGTGGTGGCCGAAGATGTGGCTGTACTCGTAGGCCTGGATGCCGGTGAACAGCATGCCGAGGACGATGGTCAGGATCAGGCCGAGCTTGGCGGCCTTGCGGTCGCCGACCTGCAAGGCGTGGTGGGCCCAGGTGACCGTGGTGCCCGAAAGCAGCAGGGTGAGGGTGTTGAGCAGCGGCAGCTCCCAGGCGGGAACCGCCTCGACGCCCTGCGGGGGCCAGGAGGCCCATGCCGTGCGGACCTCCTCGATCGAGGACACCACCCGCGCCTCGGGGAACAGGGCCATCTCGAAGAACATCCAGAACCAGGCGACGAAGAACATGACCTCCGAGGCGATGAACAGCACCATCCCGTAGCGCAGGCCGATGGAGACGACCGGGGTATGATCGCCCTGGTTGGCTTCCCGCACCACGTCGCGCCACCAGCCGACCATGGTGAAGAGCACGCCGGCCAGGCCCAGGAAGAACAGCCAGGAGGTGCCCTCCGGCAGACCGAACAGGCCCTTCATCCAGGTCACGCCGCCCATGGCCATGACCGTGGCCGCGATCGAGCCGATCAGCGGATAGGGGCTCGGATTGACCAGGTGGTAGTCGTGTTTGACGCCTGCGGCCATTGCGGTCCTAAACCCCTCAGGAAATCCCACGCGTCGACCTGCAGAGTCGCGCGCACAAAGTCGGGGACGCTATAGCCTTGCGCCGCCCCGTCCGCCAAGTGCCGAAAGGGCTTTCGGCGCCCTTCTTTTCAGCCCCGCAAGAAAGCCGGCGGCGGCCTGGTCGCCGGAGCGGTGGCAAATCGGCCGCGCTCAGCCCCGGGGCTTGGCGGTCGGCGCCTTGGCCTGTTGGGTGGTGGTGGGGAAGAAGGTGTAGGAGAGCGTCACCTCGGGCTTGCCCTTGGTGTCGAAGTCCTCGGCGTATTTCGGGTCGATGAAATAGAGCACCGGCATCTCGACGGTGGCGCCGGGCTGCAGGGTCTGGTCGGTGAAGCAGAAGCAGTCGAGCTTCTGGAAGTAACGGCCAGCCAGTTCGGGCACGACGTTGAACACCGCCCGGCCGGTGACCGCCTGGTCGGAGTGGTTGGTCACCTTGAAGAACGCGAGCTTGGTCTCGCCGATCCGCGCCGGCTGCGAGGTCTGCTGGGCGGTGAAGGTCCACGGCAGGTCGCGGACATTGGCGTCGAACCGCACGGTGATGGTCTTGTCGAGCACGTGGTCGGCGGCGACCTTGGCCCGCTGGGCCGTGCCATCGAAGCCGGTGAGCTGGCAGAAGGCCTTGTAGAGCGGGACGGCCGCGAAGGAGGCGCCGACCATCAGGGCGAAACCCGCGGCGCAGCTCAGCGCAACCCGGGCGTTGCGGCGGCCGGCCTGCCTGGAAGGGTCGGGCCTAGAGGGGTCGGGAAACGACATCGCCGCCGAGCCTCACGACTGTGACCACAAAAACCAGGACCACGAACAGCACCAGGGCCAGCGCCAAGGCGATGTTGCGGCCCCGCCGGGCCTTGGCGAAATCCTCGCCCTCTTGGTTGGGATCGCTCATCTAGAACAGCTCCAGCGGCGCAAACCCGGCCAGGTGCTCGCCTAGCAGGGTGGCGAACAGCAGGGTCAGATAGAGGATCGAGAAGGCGAACAGGTTGCGCGCGTCCCGGGCGCCGGCCAGGACGTCGTAGAGCCCGTCGTCGTTCCGCGGGTCGGCCGCATCGCCCGCCCGGCTGCGCGCGAGCCGCAAGGCCAGCAGCAGGAAAACCGCGCCCCCGATCCCACTGACCGCCAGATAGGCCAAGCCACCCAGGCCGGTGAAGGCCGGCGCCACGGCGAGGGGAACCAGCAGCAGGCTGTAGATCAGGATCTGGCGGCGGGTGGAGGCCGCGCCCTTGACCACCGGCATCATCGGCACGCCGGCCTTGGCGTAGTCCTCGGAGGTGTAGAGCGACAGGGCCCAGAAGTGGGGCGGCGTCCACATGAAGATGATGGCGCACATCAGCCAGGCGTTCAGGGGGGCGTCGCCGGAGGCCGCCGCCCAGCCGATCACCGGCGGCAGGGCCCCGGCGAGGCCGCCGATGACGATGTTCTGCGCGGTCCAGCGCTTCAGCCACATGGTGTAGACCACGGCGTAGAACAGGATGGTGAAGGCCAGCAGGGCCGCCGCCAGCCAGTTCAGCGCCATCCCCATCAGCATGACCGAGAATAGCGACAGGACGATCCCCATCGCCAGGGCGTCGGCGCCCTGCACCTTGCCGGCCGGCACCGGCCGGGCGCGGGTGCGGCGCATCTTGGCGTCGATGTCGGCGTCGAACCACATGTTCAGCGCTCCGGACGCGCCGGCTCCCACGGCGATGCACAGGATCGCCACGGCGCCGAGGATCGGGTTCACCTTTGCGGGCGCGCAGACCAGGCCGGTGAGCGCGGTGAAGATCACCAGCGACATCACCCGCGGCTTCAGGAGCTGCAGGAAATCCTGCCAGCGGGCAGGTGCGGCGGTGGGGTGGGCCGTGGCCATGGCCATCGATCTTACTCGCAAGAGCCTGTCCGGTTCAGGCGGAATCGCCTGAACCGGATAAACAGGCTCGTCATCAAAAGCTTGGAGCGCATTCCGGGCGCAAAAGTGGAGCCACTTTTGCTGAACGCGCTCCCTAACGCGGGAAGGGCGCGCTCCGACCGGAACGCGCCCCCCCTTTTCCCTATGCCGGCCCGGCTAGTGGACGTCGGGCCTGATCACCGGCAGCTCGTTGAACTGGTGGAACGGCGGCGGCGAGGGCAGCGTCCACTCCAGCGTCGTGGCGCCTTCGCCCCAGGGATTGGCCTCGGCCTTGCGGCGGAAGACCATGGCGTCGAGCAGCACCAGCAGGAAGACGCCGACGCCCACCAGGGTGATGGCGTAGCCGACCGAGGAGACGTAGTTCCAACCCGCGAAGTCGACCTCGTAGTCGACGTAGCGGCGCGGCATCCCCTGAAGGCCCAGGAAGTGCTGCGGGAAGAACACCAGGTTCACCCCGACGAACATGATCCAGAAGTGCAGCTGGCCCAGCCACTCGCGGTACTTCACGCCCCACATCTTCTCGAACCAATAGTAGAAGCCGGCGAAGATCGCGAACACGGCGCCCAGGCTGAGCACGTAGTGGAAGTGAGCCACCACGTAGTAGGTGTCGTGCAGGCTGTAGTCGAGGCCGGCGTTGGCCAGCACGACGCCCGTCACGCCGCCCAGGGTGAACAGGAAGATGAAGCCGACGGCCCAGAGCATGGGCGTCTTGAAGTCGATCGAACCGCCCCACATCGTGGCGATCCAGCTGAACACCTTCACCCCCGTGGGCACCGCGATGACCATGGTGGCGGCCACGAAATAGGCCCGCAGGTTCACCGGCATGCCGACCGTGTACATGTGGTGCGCCCACACGATGAAGCCGATGAAGCCGATCGCCACCATGGCGTAGGCCATGGCCAGGTAGCCGAACACCGGCTTCCTGGAGAAGGTCGAGACGACGTGGCTGACGATGCCGAAGCCCGGCAGGATCAGGATGTAGACTTCCGGGTGCCCGAAGAACCAGAACAGGTGCTGGAACATCACCGGGTCGCCGCCGCCGGCGGCGTCGAAGAAGTGGGTGTTGAAGTTGCGGTCGGTGAGCAGCATCGTGATGGCGCCGGCCAGCACGGGCAGCGACAGCAGCAGCAGGAACACCGTCACCAGGATCGACCACACGAACAGCGGCATGCGGTGCAGGGTCATGCCCGGGGCGCGCATGTTGAAGATGGTGGTGATGAAGTTGATGGCGCCCAGGATCGACGAGGCGCCGGCGAGGTGGACGGACAGGATCGCCAGGTCCATGGCCGGGCCCGCGTGGCCCGAGGTCGAAAGCGGGGGATAGAGCGTCCAGCCGCCGCCGAAGCCGGTTCCCGGGCCGCCGTCCACGAACATCGAGGTGCACAGCAGCACCCAGGCGGCCACCAGCAGCCAGAAGGAGATGTTGTTCATCCGCGGGAACGCCATGTCCGGCGCCCCGATCATCAGGGGCACGTACCAGTTGCCGAAGCCGCCGATCATCGCCGGCATGACCATGAAGAAGATCATGATCAGGGCGTGGCCCGTCACGACGACGTTGTAGCCGTGCTTGGAGGGCTCGATCAGGCCGAGTTGCGCCAGCAGGCTGCCCTCGGTGAACACCTGGATGCCGGGCTCGGCCAGTTCCCAGCGGATCAGGCCGGACAGCGCCCCGCCCACCAGGCCCGCCATGATGGCGAACAGGATGTAGAGGGTGCCGATGTCCTTGTGGTTGGTGGACAGGAACCAGCGGGTGAAGAACCCGGGCGTGTGATCGTGGTCGTCGTGACCGTGAGCGGCGGCTTGAGCCATGTTACGCGGATCCTGGCTTATTTCGCGGCCGGCGCGGCAGGCGCCGGGGAGACGGCCGCGGCGGGCGCGGCCGGAGTAGCGGGAACGGTGGCGGCGGCGGGTGTGGCGGCGCCCTCGGCGGCCGGAGCGGCGGCGGGCGCCGCGGCCGGGGCAGGGGCGGCCTTCTTGGCCACCCAGGCGTCGAACGCCGCCTGGCTGACCACATGCACCTCGATGGGCATGAAGGCGTGGTCGACGCCGCAAAGCTCGCGGCAGTTGCCGTAGTAGACGCCTTCGCGGGTGGCCTTGAACCAGGTGTGGTTCACCCGGCCGGGCACCGCGTCGGTGATGATCCCGAAGGCCGGGACGGCGAAGGCGTGGATGACGTCGGCGCCGGTCACCAGCATCTGGACGGTCTTGTTCACCGGCACCACCAGGGGCTCGGTCACCGCCAGCTTGTAGGGCACGCCGGCGGCCTTGGCCTTATCCTCGGGAAGGATGTTGGAGACGAATTCGCCGATGTTCTGGTCGGGGTACTCATAGCCCCAGTACCACTGGTAGCCGGTGGCCTTGATGGTCACGTCCGGCTTCGGATCGTCGTGATAGGCGAACAGCAGCCGGAACGAGAAGATCGCGATGAACATCAGGATCAGGACCGGCAGCACGGTCCAGATCACCTCAAGCTTGGTGTTGTGCGTGAACTGGGCCGGGATCGGGTTGGCCCGCCGGTTGAACCTGAAGACGCAGATCAGCAGCAGGATCAGCACGAACACCGTGATCGCCGTGATGATCGGCATCAGGATCCAGTTGTGGAAGAAGATCGCATCTTCGCGCAGGGAGGTTACCCCCGGCTGCATGTCGATCGCCCAATTGGTCGGCCGACCGATGTGATCCTGGGCCAGGGCGCTGGTCGCCCACAATGCCGTCATCGCGCTCGCCGCGACCCCCGCAACCCGCGCTCGCAAACCCTGAACCCTCGACTTCATGTCCCCTCGGTCTGGCTGGCCGGCGGCGGCGCGCCTGAGAAGGCGAGGCTCCGACGACTATACAGAACAGGCGCGCAGACGCACTCGCTGGCGCGCGCCAAGCCCACTCGGGGGGGTCCATACGCGCATCCCAGGAGCTTGCCAAGGCGGTTGCGGCGGTTCAGTGGGCAGGCGGCGCCGATGGCCGGCCGATCCGCCCCCAATCCTCCGGAAAGTCGATCCGAATGCACGCCGATCCCGCGCAACTGGCGGCCATCCGGGCCGAATTCCGGCGCCTCACCAACCTTACGGCCGGCGAACTTTCGGCCTTCCTTGACACGCCCGAGAGCCACAAGGTGGGGACGACGCGGCGAGGCGAGGCCGAATCAGTTGGCCGCCAGTCGGCGCGCCGCATCCTGGCGATCCTGACCACCCCCGACGACGGACTGACCGAGGCCGACCACGACCATATGCGCAAGGTCGTCGCCTTCCGGCGCCGGCACCTGGCCCAACGCCCGTTCGGCGATGTCAGCCGAAGCCGCTGGCGTTGGTCGCTGATGAACTGGGGCCACGATCCTACTCGCCCGCCACGCGGGCCGACGCCTCAGAACCAGGCGTCGTAAAGTCCCTGGCCGATCCGCATATAGGAGTCGGCCGCGTAATGGATCTGGTCGGCCTGCATCGCCAGGTGCGAGGTCTCGACCGACATGGCATGGGGATCCTCGGCGTCGACCAGCGCCTGGGCCTGGCGCACCACGTCCGCGTAGACCGGGGCGTCGTCGTTGATGCGGCCGATGACGATATGGCCGTCGGGTTCATCCATCCATTCCGCCCGGATGGCGGTCAGCCAGTCCCGCAGGTTGTCCGCATAGGCGGCGGCGGCCACCGCGTCGAAGGCGTCCTGCTCGCCCTGCATCAGCATGACGGCGTCCACCGGCGGCCCGCCCGCCGCCGCCCGGGCAGCCTGAATTTCGTCGGCGGTGAGGTCGAAAAGTTCGCCCTCGGAAGCGGGGGACCAATCCAGATGCGCATCGTCCTGAGCCAAGCCGGTTGAGCCCTTGGCCGATTTGACGATGTAGAGCGGCTCGTCGGGGTGGTCGCGGCGAAACGCCTCGGCATAGGCGACCTCGGGGCCCCACGCCTGCGGGCAGCCGGCCGTTCCGGTGTTGACGCCGGGGATCATCACCTCGAACCCGCCGGCGTCCTGGTTCCAGATATAGGTTCCCCAGTGGATCGCCTGGGACACGGCCGGGAGCAGGTCCGGGGTCATCCCGAAACCGACCGCATTCGACTGCCCCGCGAACACCACGAACGCCAACACTTCACTCCACGCAGCGCGGGGGAGACCCGCGGACGGCCGTTCAACGAGTCATCAAAGCCAAGGTTGCTATGGCCAAGCTTGTTCGCCGCCGGGTGACGCCGCCTGATCGAGGCCCTATCTTCAGGCGATGAACGCGCCAGTCTCCTCCCCCTCCATCCTCGACTCCTCCGGCGTGGACCCCAGACGGGCCGGAGAAATCCTGGGCGCCGCCCTGGCGGGCGCCGACGACGGCGAGCTGTTCGTTGAACGAGCGGAAAGCGAATCGTTCCTGTTCGACGACGGCCGGCTGAAGTCGGCCGCCTATGACGCGACCGAGGGCTTCGGCCTGCGCGTGGTGGCCGGGGAGACGGCGGGCTACGCCCACGCCAGCGAGATCTCCGAGGCCGCGATCCGCAGGGCCGCCGACAGCGCCGCCCTGGCCAAGCGCGGCTATGCCGGCCAGGCCGCGGAGGGGCCACGGCCCACCAACGCCAAGCTCTATGGCGACGACAATCCGCTGGAGTCGCCGGCCTTCTCGGACAAGGTGGCCCTGCTACAGGAGATCGACGCCTGGGCCCGCGCCCGTGACCCACGGGTCGTGCAGGTGATGGCCTCCCTGGCCGGGGAGCGCCGCACGGTGGAGATCGTCCGCGCCGACGGCCGGCTGATCCGCGACGTGCGGCCGCTGTCCCGCATCAACATCCAGGTCACCGTCGAGCGCGACGGTCGGCGCGAGCAGGGCTACATCGGCGCCGGCGGCCGGGCCGGCTTCGAGACCTGGATCACGCCGGAGAAATGGCGGGCCTACGTCGACGAGGCCCTGCGCCAGGCGCTGGTCAACCTGGACGCCGTGCCCTGCCCGGCCGGCGAGATGGATGTGGTGCTGGGACCCGGCTGGAACGGCGTGCTGCTGCACGAGGCGGTGGGCCACGGCCTGGAAGGGGATTTCAACCGCAAGGGCACCTCGGCCTTCTCCGGCCGGATCGGCGAGCGCGTCGCCGCGCCGGGCGTCACCGTCTTCGATGATGGCTCCATCCTCGGCCGCCGGGGTTCGCTGACCGTCGACGACGAGGGCACGCCCACCAGCCGCACCATCCTGATCGAGGACGGCATCCTCACCGGCTACATGCACGACCGGATGAGCGCCCGACTGATGGGACTTGAAGCCACCGGCAACGCGCGTCGCCAGTCCTTCGCCCACATGCCCATGCCCCGGATGACCAACACCGGCATGCTGGGCGGCGAACACAGCCAGGCGGAGATGATCGCCTCGACCAAGCGCGGGATCTTCTGCGCCAGCCTGGGCGGCGGCCAGGTGGACATCACCAACGGCAAGTTCGTCTTCCAGTGCACCGAGGCCTACCTGATCGAGAACGGCAAGATCACGACCCCGGTGAAGGGCGCCACGCTGATCGGCGACGGCCCATCCTGCCTCACCCAGGTGACGATGATCGGCGACGACTTCGACTTCGATCCCGGCATCGGGGTCTGTGGCAAGGGCGGACAGGGCGTACCGGTCGGTGTCGGCCAGCCCTCGCTGAAGCTCGCCGGCCTGACGGTGGGCGGGACCAGCGTCTAGTGTGCGGGCGTTGAAGTTCGCCCCGATCAGGGTCGCGCCGGTGCGAACTTAAAAGCCACCAAGCACGCTGGACGAGCAATATCCCTACCGGGGGTTCCTCTCGCTTCCGCCGGGCCTATACAGCGACACAATTCCCCACGACCATTTCCCCATAGCTAAGCTTCCGAAGCCGCGGGTCCCCAATGAATCTGGCGCTTGTCATCGCCGCCGCGGCCGCGGTGCAGGGCGAACCAACACCGAGCGCCCTGGCCGACGCGGCTCTGGCGGCTCCGGAGGCGGCGGCCTCGGGGGTGATCGCCTATCCGCCGGCGTTCTTCGCGGAGGCCCGCCCGGATAACGCCTTCGACATGCTGGCGCGCCTGCCAGGCTTCGCCTTCTCGGGCGGGAGCGAACTGCGCGGCTTCGCCGGCTCTGGCGGCAATGTGCTGATCGACGGCGAACGGCCCGCCTCCAAGGCGGTCTCGCTGGAATCGCTGCTCAAGCGAATCCCGGCCGACTTCGTTGAACGCATCGAGCTGGTGCGCGGCGCCACGCCCGGCTTCGACATGCAGGGCCAGTCGATCGTCGCCAATGTGGTCCGCTCGCGTCGGGCCGCCAGCAGCCTGGCGACCACGGTCGGCGGCAAGCTCTATCCCAGCGGCCGGCCCCTGCCCTCCCTAGAGGCCGAATGGTCGCGCCGTTCGGCCGATCTGTCCCTGGAAGCGGCGGCCAGTCTGGACGGCGAGCACGACCCGGGCGAGGGCGAGCTGACGTTCCACGACGCGGCCGGCGGCCTGGTCTCGTCGGGGCCCTACGAGACTGTGGGCCGCGATCGGAACCTGGCGGCAAGCTTCGCCGCCGAGCTGCGGCGGCCGGCGAATACGATGCGCTTCACCCTTAGCTATTCGGACGACACCGAGCGGGTGCGCGATACACAGGCGCTGTCGAACGCCGGCGGCCTGTTCCTCGGCTCGGATGCGCTGGCGCGGGACTTCCGGAGCCGGGGCAGCGAGGCCGGCCTGGAGTGGACCAGCGACCTCAGCGCGGCCAGCACCCTGCGGGTGATCGCCCTGCAGACCCTGGAGCGCGATCGCAATCTGGAGGAGGCAAGCGGCGACAGCGGCCTCGATACGGCCGACGACGAGGAGAAGGCCGGGGAAAGCATCCTGCGGGCCGTCCTCACCGCCGCGCCGTCGGCCGCCCTTTCGTTCGAGGGCGGCGGCGAAGTCGCGTACAATTTCCTAGAGGCGAACGCCACGGTCACGGCGGGCGGCGCGCCGGTCACCCTGCCCAACGCCAATGTGCGGGTCTCCGAGAAGCGAGGGGAGGCCTTCGCCACCGCCTTCTGGAACCCGGCTTCGGCCCTATCGATCGAGGCCGGCTCCCGCTTCGAGTTTTCCACCCTTCGCCAGCGCGGCGACACCAATCAGTCGAAGTCGCTCTTCTTCCCCAAGCCCCGGCTGATCGCCACCTGGCGGCCCGACCCAAGCACCCAGGGCCGGGTGCGCGTGGAGCGCGAGGTGGGCCAGCTCGACTTCGCCGACTTCACCACCTCCACCGAGTTCTCCACCGGCACCGTCGACGCCGGCGGGGCCGACCTGGAGCCGGAGCGCGCCTGGGTGTTCGAGGCGATGGGCGAGCGCCGGTTCTGGGCCAAGGGCGCGCTGGTGGTGACCGTGCGGCACAAGGAACTGCAGGACGTCATCGACGTCCTGCCCGTGCTCGGCCGGTTCGACGCGCCCGGGAACATCGGCCGGGGGACCCGCGACGAGCTGGACTTGGTCGCGACCCTCCCTCTCGAGCGGGTGGGGCTGGCGGGCGGCCTTTTGACCGGCGAGCTTTTCTGGCGCCGTTCGAAGGTGACCGACCCGGTGACCGGCGCCAGGCGCCGCATCTCCGAGGAGGTCCCGTTCTCAGGCAATCTGCGCTTCACGCAGGACATCCAGCGGCTGAAATCGACCTTCACCCTCGAAGCGGACCTGCGCAACGGTAACCGGGTCTACCGGCTGAACCAGGTCCGGCACGAGATCGCCGAACTCCGGTTGACCGTCTACTGGGACTGGCGGCCCTCGCCAGACCTTAGCCTTCGCGTCGGCGTGGAGCAGGCGACCGGGCGTCGCGACACCCTCGCCCGCGAACTCTACGCCCGGGCGCGATCGGCCGGGATCGTGAGGGGAACAGAGCGCCAGGTGGTCGACTACGAACCGACGCTCATCGTGCGCCTGCGGAAAGACTGGTGAGGCCCGGCCTCAGGCGGGATGCATCGATCCAGCCAGGATGGCGAGGAACAGCAGCAATCCCGCCCAGGCGTTGGATTTGAAGAGCCGAAGCGCGCGCGCCGGATCGTCGATGCGCGCGCGCAGCCCCTGGCCCAACAGCTGGACGGCGTAGGGCAGCATGAAGGCCAGGAACAGCACCGACAGGCCGGCCGTCATTCCGGCCGCCAGGGCCAGGGCCAGGGCCACGGCGTAGAACCCCATCACTGCGAACCGGGCCGCAGCGCCCAGCCGCCGCGCCGAGGACTTGACCCCGGCCAGGGCGTCGTCCTCCAGATCCTGGATGGCGTAGAGGGTGTCGTAGCCCAGGGTCCAGAATACCCCCGAGGCGTAAAGCAGCACCGCCGGCAGGGCGAGAGTGCCCGGGATCCAGACCAGCCATCCCTCCGCGAAGAAGGTCCAACCCGCCACAGCGGCCGAGACGCCGGTCGCCGCCGCAAACCCCAGAAGCGCGCCCCAGTTGAAGGTGAGGCCAAGCCAGGCCTGCGGCCACCAGGTGATCCGCTTCATGAACGGATAGGCCGCCACCAGCCCCAGGGAGGCCACGCCGAGCGCAACCGCCAGCGGCGAAAGCGCCAGCAGGATCGCCAGGGAGGCCAGGCAGCAGCCGGCGACGAAGGCCCAGGCCTGCTTCACGCTGATCTGGCCGGAGGGGATGGGCCGCCCGGCGGTGCGCGCCACCTTGGCGTCGAAGTCCTTATCGACGATGTCGTTGTAGGCGCAGCCCGCCGCCCGCATCAGGGCCGCGCCGAGGAAGAACAGCACCAGCAAAACCGGATCGGGCAGGCTTCCCTGCATGGCGGCGGCGAGCGCGATCCCCTGCCAGCCCGGGAGCATCAAGAGCCAGATGCCCGTCGGCCGGTCGAACCGCCCCAGCCGCAGCCAGGGCCGCAAGGCCGCGGGCGCGCGCCGATCCACCCAGTTGGCGGGGACGGCGTCCGGCAGGGGGGCGGGGGCGATCATGGGCGCATCCTTTAAGGCGCGGCCACGTCTTCCGCCAGCGCCTCGGCAAGATCGCCGCGCGCCTCCACCCGCACCCGGTCGAGGCCCAGCCAGCCGGCCATCAGCTTCAGTTCGGCGGCCAGGCGGGCCGGCGTCCGCTCGCCCGCCCAGGGCTCGGCGTGGCTGGCCTGGACGATGAGCACGCCGGCCTTGCGGTCGGCCTTCAGGTCGACGCGGGCGGTGATCGCCTCGTTCTCCAGGAACGGCAGGACGTAGTAGCCGTGGGTGCGCTTGTGGGCGGGTGTGTAGATCTCCAGCCGCACCTTCACCCCGAACATCCGCTCGGTGCGTTCGCGGAACCAGATCAGGTTGTCGAACGGGGAAAGCAGGGCGCAGCCCTCGACCCGGCGCGGCCGGCGGGCGGCCGGATCGAGGAAGGCCGCCTCGCGCCAGCCCTTCACGCTCACCGGCGTGAGGTCGCCGGCCTCCACCAGCTCGGCGAGGCGGGCCTTGGTCTCGGCCACACCCATGCGAAAATAGTCGCGCAGGTCGCGCTCGGTGGCGACGCCCATGGCCCGAGCGGCGATCCGCAGGAGTTGGCGCTGGGCTTCCTCGCGGGCCGGGGTCGGCGCCTCGACAACCGCGCGGGGCAGCGCAGCCTCAGGGAGGCCGTAGACCCGCTCGAAGGTCCCGCGCCGGGTGGCGCAGGTCAGCTCGCCGGTCCAGAACAGGCCCTCCAGCGCACGCTTGGCCTCGCTCCAGCCCCACCAGCCGCCCTCGCCCTTGTGGCCCATCTCCAGGTCCGAGGCGGACAGCGGGCCGCGCGTAGCGATCTCGGCCTTCACACGATCCACGAACGCGCGGCGCTCGCGCAGGAAGCGGGCGACGCCCTTCCAGACGCCGACGCCGTCATGGGCGTCCTGCATCCGCCAGCGGAACAGCGGCTGGCTGGCCAGCGGCAGCAGGCTCGCCTCATGCGCCCAGTACTCGAACAGCCCCTTGCGCCGGCCCCAGGCCAGATCCTCCAGCAGGCTGCGGTCGTAGGCGCCCAACCGCGAGAAGGCCGGCAGGTAGTGGGTGCGCGAGACCACGTTGACCGAGTCGATCTGGACGACGCCCAGTCGCTCCACGAGGGCGGCCAGGTCGCGGCGCGCGACCGGCCTGCCCGGCCGCCGGCCAAAACCCTGCGCGGCCAGCGCCATGCGCCGCGCCTGGGCGGCGGTCAGCGTCTCCGTCATCGCCCCCTCAGCGCTCCAGCCGCCCGTCGGTGAGCGCGGCGGCCTCGAAGGCGAACAATATCTTCGGGTCGGGCGCCGGCGCGGCCTTGGCCAGTTTCTTGGGCGCGAGGGTCTGGACCAGATAGCTGAGTATGGCGACCCGGGCGGCATGCTTGTGGTCGGAACGGACGCATATCCACGGCGCGTCGGGGCTGGAGGTGCGGGTCAGCATCTCGTCGCGGGCTTTGGTGTAGTCGTCCCATCGCTCCTGGGCGGCCGCGTCCAGGGGCGAGGTCTTCAGCGCCTTCAGGGGATCGGTCCGACGTTCCTTCAGCCGCTTGGCCTGCTCGGCCTTGGAGACGTCCAGCCAGAACTTGACCAGGGTCAGGCCGCTGCCCATCAGCATGGCCTCGAAAGCCGGGACGTCGCGCAGGAAGGTCTCCTGCTCCTCGGGCGTGGAGAAGCCCATCACCCGCTCGACCCCGGCGCGGTTGTACCAGGAGCGGTTGAAGATGGTGGTCTCGCCGCCGGCCGGCAGATACGCCACATAGCGCTGGAAGAACCACTGGCTGCGATCGCGATCCGACGGCTTGGACAGGGCGGCCACCCGCGTGGCGCGTACGGAAAGGTGCTCGGTCAGCACCCGGATCGCCCCGTCCTTACCGGCCGCGTCGCGGCCCTCGAAGACGATGGCGACCTTCTGGGCGCCCTCCATGGCCTGCTGCTGCCAGCGCACCAGGGGCAGCTGCAGCGCTTCGATCTCGCGGTCGTGGTCCTTTGACATAGGCGACCCTATGCCCGGCCGGGGGTGGGCGCTAGAAAGGCTTTGCATGATCCGCCTCTTCGTCCCCCACGACCTCGCCGCCGACGCGGTCCTGGCCCTCGACGAAGGGCAGAGCCGCTACCTGGCCGCGGTGATGCGCCTGGCGGTCGGAGACGGGCTGCTGGTGTTCAACGGCCGCGACGGCGAGTGGACGGCCGAGGTGGCCAGCCTCGGCAAGAAGGCGGTGAGCCTGACGGCCGTGGCGCAGGCCCGGCCGCAGTCGAAGGGCCCGGACGTCGAGCTCATCATCGCCCTCGTCAAGCGGGCGCGCCTGGAAACCATCGTCGAAAAGGCCGCCGAGCTGGGGGCCGGGCGGGTGCGGCCGGTGATCACCGAGCGGACTAACGCCGACCACACCCGGGTCGAGCGTCTGCGAGCCATAGCCATGGAAGCCTCCGAGCAGACCGGCCGCCTGGATGTCCCGCAGGTCGAGGAACCAGTGAAGCTGGAGAAGCTGCTGGCGGGCTGGCCCGGCAATCGGCGGCTGCTGTTCTGCGACGAGGCCGGGGACGCGCCGCCGGTGCTGGAGGCGGCCCGGGAAGCCGGTCCCTGGGCGATCCTGATCGGGCCGGAGGGCGGCTTTTCGCCGCGCGAGCGGGACCTGCTGCGCGCCCTGCCCTATGCGGCGCCGGCCTCCCTCGGGCCCCGCATCCTGCGGGCTGACACCGCGGCCATCAGCGCCTTAACCCTGTGGCAAGCAGCGCTCGGCGACTGGAGACCTTGAGCTTCCGGGAATTGCGCTCATCTGGTGTGACGGCGTAAAGGTCGCGGCAATCGTTGGAGCGCATTCCGGGCGCAAAAGTGGAGCCACTTTTGCTGAACGCGCTCTGGGCTGGGAGAACACTGGGATGGCCGAGGCCCGCTGCGACGATCGCCCCTTGGTGTTCGCGGACCTGGTCCGGTGGTTCGAGGTCGGCGCCAAGCCGGCCAGCGACTGGCGGGTCGGCGCCGAGCACGAGAAGTTCGTCTTCCGCCTGAAAGACCATGCGCCGGTCCCCTACGAGCCGCAGGGTATCCGGGCGCTGCTGGACGGCCTGACCCGGTTCGGATGGAAGCCGGTGCTGGAGGGCGAGCACGTCATCGCCCTGGAGCGGGGCAAGGCCAATGTCTCGCTGGAGCCCGGCGGCCAGTTCGAGCTTTCCGGCGCGCCCCTCGAAACCATGCACGACATCTGCGAGGAGACGGGCGGCCACCTGCAGGAGGTGAAGACCGTCGCCGACGAGCTGGGCATTGGTTTCCTGGGCCTGGGGTTCGCGCCCACCTGGCGGCGGGCCGAGATCCCGGTGATGCCCAAGGGCCGCTACGGGATCATGCGCCGTTACATGCCGAAGGTCGGCGGGCTGGGCCTGGACATGATGTTCCGCACCTGCACCGTGCAGGCCAACCTGGACTTCGGCTCCGAGTCCGACATGGCGGCGAAATTCCGCACCAGCCTCGCCCTGCAGCCGATCGCCACCGCCCTGTTCGCCAATTCCCCGTTCATCGAGGGCAAGCCCTCCGGCCTGCTGTCGGCGCGCGCCAACGTCTGGACCGACACCGATCCCGACCGCACCGGGATGCTGGATTTCGTGTTCCGCGACGGCTTCGGTTTCGAGACCTACGCGCGCTACGCCCTGGACGTGCCGATGTACTTCGTGAAGCGCGAAGGAAAGTACATCGACGTCGCCGGGCGCTCGTTCCGCGACTTCATGGACGGCGCCCTGCCCGAGCTGCCCGGCCAGCGCCCGACGCTGAAGGACTGGGCCGACCACACGACGACGATCTTCCCCGAGGTACGGCTCAAGCAATATCTGGAGATGCGGGGCGCCGATTCAGGTCCGTGGAGCCGGCTTTGCGCCCTGCCCGCCCTGTGGACCGGTGTGTTCTACGACAGCGCGGCCCTCGCCGCCGCCTGGGACCTCTGCAAGGCCTGGGACATCGACGATCACGAGCGTCTGCGCGCCGACGTCGCCCGGCTGGGCCTGAAGGCGCAGGTCGGCGGGCGCAGCGTCCAGGATGTAGCCAAGGACGTGGTGGCTATCGCCGCCGCGGGCCTGAAGCGCCGCCAGCGCCTGTCCGGCGGCCTGGTGGACGAAAGCGGCTACCTGGCCGAGCTGGAGGAGATCGCCGACACCGGGATCACGCCCGCCGAGCGGCTGCTGGAGCTGTACCACACGCGCTGGGGCGGCGACGCCAGCCGGGCGTTCGAGGACTTCGCCTACTAGTTAGCTACCGCACGCCGCCTTCGGGGTTCTGGGTGTTGGGCGGCCAGTGGTCCCGTTGGGCGTGGCCGTCCCCCGTATCGGTGTGCTGGACCACCTGGTCGACATCCCGGCCGGCCACCGAGCGCGGCTCGGCGTGGCGGGGGTTCACCGCCGCGTCGTCCACCTCGTAGACCTCCACCCGCCCGGGATCGAAGGCGACCCGACCGGCCAGGGCCTGGGCCGCGGGGTAGGGATGCTCGTAGGACTTGGCGACGTTGGCCTCGAAGTGGCCATCCATCATCAAGGTGTATTGGACCGCATCGCCCTTGTACTCGCAGTGCTTGGGCTGGTCAGTTCGGGCCAGGTACTCCATCCCCACGTCCTCACGCGGGAAATAGACCCAGGCCGGGAACGCCGCCTCATGCAGGACCAAGGCGTCGTTGCTGTCGGCGATGACGTGGTCGGCGAACAGGACCCGCCAACGCCGGTGCGCCGGCTCGATCCTGAGGGGATGGTCGGGGCCAGGAGTCTTCATGATGTTCCTCCGCTCGGTCTCTTATAACGCACGAAGGCGGCGCCGGGCTCCCTCGCTTGTGCTAGCCGGGGGCGCGTGATTTCCTCCCGGCCAATCCAGCGGCTGTTCCTCGAAGGAAGCGCATGAACCTCATCGTCATCATCGGCATCGTGATCACGCTAGCCACCGGCATTCCGGTGCTGCTGCAGATGCTGAAGAACCACCCGCGAGGGCTGATCATCCTGTTCTTCGCCGAGATGTGGGAGCGCTTCTCCTACTACGGCATGAGGGGCATCCTGATCTTCTACCTCACCCAGCACCTCCTGTTCGACGACAAGACCGCCGGCGACCAATACGGCTCCTACACCTCCCTGGTTTACCTGCTGCCGCTGATCGGCGGCCTGATGGCGGACCGCTGGCTGGGGACCCGCAAGGCGGTGGCCTTCGGCGCCCTGCTGCTGGTGGCCGGCCACCTGACGATGGCCATCGAAGGGGCGCCCGCCCAGCAGAACCTAACCTACGCCGGTCAGAGCTACGCGGTCGCCGCCGAGGGCCGGATGGAAAGCCGCCAGGCGCATCTGATGGTGGGCGGCCAGCCCTACGAGTTCGCCGCCACGCCCGAGGGCGGGCTGGAGGTCAAGAACCTGCCGGCCGGCGCGGCTCTGCCGGCGGTGCTGCCCAAGGGCTCCTACACCCTGGCGACGGCGGTCGATCCGATGGGCAAGACCGCCTTCTACATCGCGGTCTCGTTGATCATCATGGGGGTGGGGTTCCTGAAACCCAACATCTCCACCATCGTCGGGCAGCTCTATCCGCAGGGCGATCCCCGGCGCGACAGCGGTTTCACCCTCTACTACTACGGCATCAACCTCGGGGCCTTCTGGGCCTCGGTGCTCTGCGGCCTGCTGGGCGAGACGGTCGGCTGGTGGGCCGGATTCGGCCTGGCCGGCATCGGCATGGCGGCCGGCTTCGTGGTCTTCGTGCTGGGCAAGAAGCACCTGGAGGGCCACGGCGAGCCGCCCAACCCCGAGAAGCTGCGCGAGAAGGTGGCGGGCCCGATCAGCCGCGAATGGATGATCTACGCCGGCGGCCTGCTGGGGGTGATCCCGATCTATTTCCTGGTCCAGTCCAACGACCTGGTCGGCAAGATGCTGCTCGCCGCCATCGTCGCCTCGCTGGCCTTCATCGTCTGGTTCCTGGCCGCCAAGTGCGACAAGATCGAGCGCGAACGAATGATGCTGGCCCTGGTGCTGATCTTCGGCGCGGTGGTGTTCTTCACCCTGTTCGAGCAGGCCGGGACCTCGCTCAACCTGTTCGCCGACCGCAACGTCGATCTGATGGGCATATCGGCCGCCCAGACCCAGTCGTTCAACGCCGGCTTCATCCTGATCCTGGCGCCGGTGTTCGCGGCGATGTGGGCCTGGCTGGCGGCCCGCAAGAAGGACCCCAATCCGACCTTGAAGTTCGGCCTCGGCCTCTTACAGGTCGGCCTGGGCTTCCTGGTGGTGGTCTGGGCGCAGGGCATGGCGGACGATCAGTACCGCATGCCCCTCTTCATGCTGGGCCTGCTCTACCTGCTGCACACCACGGGCGAGCTGTTCCTATCGCCGGTCGGCCTCTCGGAGATCACCAAGCTATCGGTGGCCTCGGTGGTGTCGTTCATGATGGCGGTCTGGTTCCTGTCGTCCTCTATCGCCCAGTTCGTCGGCGGCAAGATCGCCGGCCTGATGGGGACCGAGACGGTGGGCGGGCAGGTGCTCGACCCGGCCGGCGCGCTGGCCACCTCGCTGGACGGCTTCAACAAGCTGGGCTGGGCGGGCGTCGCCTGCGGGGTGGTCTTCATCGTGGCCAGCTTCTTCATCAAGCATTGGGCGCACGGTGTGAACGAGGCGGCGAACCACAAGTAGCCGCGTCAGCCGCCGAAGCTCTTGCGCACGCGCAGGACGTAGGTCCGGCCGAACTGGTAGTCCCGGTCTTCGGTGCGGGCCGGGGTCGGGTGGAGGTCGCGCGGGCCGGCGTAGATCTGCGTCGTGCGCCGGAAGCCGCGCGAGGTGATGTTGCCGAGCTCGGCGCGGATGGCGAGGTCCGGCCGGACCCGCCATTCCACCCAGGGCCGCGGGTAGGTCTTCAGCTTCACCGTGTCGATGGAGTTGTAGCGGTAGTAGCGCTCGCGCCAGGCGCCGAAGACATCGACGCCCCAGCTCGTGTTCCAGGCCGGCAGGTCCTGGGTGAGGGCCGCGTTCCAGGCGATCGGACGCACGCCGGAGATCTCCCGCCGCTCGCCGGTGGTGGGGTCGGTGACGCGGGTGCGCCGCCAAGTGACGTCGCCCTTCAGCTGGCCGCCCTTCAGCCCGAAGCGCCCCAGGGGCAGGGAGAGTTCGAAGATCGCGTGGTCCGAGGTCCCGGCGCCGATATTGGTCGGGCGGTCGAACACCTCGACGACCTGCTGGCCGGTGGCCGGGTCCAGGTGCTCGGCGCGCACCGGGCCACGGTCGATGGCGTCGGTGAGGCGCGAGTGGCGCAGCGTCAGGATCGCCACCCCATTGCCCCAGAACCGTTGTTCCAGCGCCGCCTCCCCGACCCAGGCCTGCTCGGGCTCCAGATCCGGGTTGCCCACGGTGACGCCCACGGCGCCGGGGTTGGCCACGGCGACGAAGTCGTCGAACTTCAGCTGGCCCACTTCCCGCTCCACCCGCAGACGCAGCTGCGAGCCGGCGCGCGGCGCCCAGCTGGCGGCCAGCCTCGGCTTGGCGAAGTAGAGGGTCTTGGAGAGGATGACGTCGCCGCTCGAGGCGATGTCGGAGGCTTCGAACCTGAGCGCCCCCTCCAATGTCCAGGCCGGGTCCGGCCGCCAGGTGGCGCGCCCGAAGGCCTGGCCACGGGCCTCCTCCACCCGCACGTTGGCGGCCGGCAAGGCCTGGACGCGGCCATCCGCCATCAGGCTGGTGAGGCTGTCGAGGCGGTTGAAGGCGCCTTCGCCGCCCGCCTCAAGCGCCAGCGCCGGGCTGGCCTGATGCTTCAGCAGCGCCCGGCCGATGATCTCGCGGGTCTCCCGGTCCAGGGCGAAGACGCTGGCCGATCCGCTCCGGGCCAGCCACGTCGTGGTTTCGCGGTCGCGGGTCTGGAGGAGGCCGAGAACTTCCAGGTTGGTGCGGGCCCCGAAGCCGCGCTCGAAGCGGCCGCCCAGCTCGTCCTCCAAGGTGCGGTATAGCTCGTCCCGCGTGTCGAGGCCGGCCGAGGGGAAGGTCACCGTCTCGTCCTCGTCGACCTTGAACTTGTCGCCGAAGGTGCGGAGGTTGATCCGCGCGCGTCCGCCTAGGATGGGCTGCTCGATCGCCCCGGTGATCGCGTACTGCGCGCCGTCGCCATCGCCATCGAGGTTGGAACGGCGGATCACCTCGCCCGTCGGGCCGAGCCAGGTCCCAGGACCTTCGCTGAGGCCGTCGTCGAGGGAGCTCGAGTAGCGTGCGGCCGCCTCCCATTTGCGGCCCCCCAAATCCTGCCCGGCCATCTCGGCCCGCAGTCCCGGGAGGTCGCGGCCGTCGTAGGTATGCATGTTCGAACCGGCGAGCAGCCCCTGGAAGCCCGCGCCGGGCCGGCGGATCACGTTGGCGATCACCGAGCGGCCCTGCATGTCGATCCCGGGCGCGCCGCCACGGACGATGTCCACCCGTTCCACTTGGCCGGCAGGGATGCGTTTGAGGATTTCATCCAGGGCGTCGGTCTTGGAAACCGGCCGCTGGCCATCCACCAGGATATTGCCGCCGCCGCCTTCGAAGCCACGCACGGCCTGGCCCACGTCGGGTCTGAAGCCGGGCGCGCGCTGCACCATCTCCCAGGCGTTGGCCGGCTGCTGATCGGCGAAGAAGGCGGCCGGATAGCTGACCACGCCTTCCGTCGGGGCGGCGACGGCCGCGGCCGCCTGCGCGAGGATGTGGATAAGCAGCATCGATCACCCTTTCCAGCCAGGCCGGTGTGGCGCGGGCCGGGGCGGCGACCGAGTTAAATGCAGGTAAGGTGGGTTAAACTTCCGACAGGATGTGTCATGGCCCGTCCATGATCGCCCCGACCCCTGAGGCCCGACGCGCGTTCATCCGCGAGAACACCACCGCTGAGCGGCCGCCGCATACCCCCGAACTGGTGCTCCACCTGGCGTCCGAGATCACCCCGATCTGGCGGCTGACGGAGGAGGCCCTCAGCGAGATCGGCCTGCCGCCGCCGTTCTGGGCGTTCGCCTGGGCAGGCGGCCAGGCCCTGGCGCGCTACGTGCTGGACAATCCTTCGGTGGTCGCGGGCAAGGCGACCATCGACTTCGCGTCAGGCTCAGGGATCGTCGCCATCGCCGCCGCCAAGGCGGGCGCGGCGCGGGTGTTGGCCGCCGACATCGACGTCTTCTGCGAGGCCGCCGTGGAGATCAACGCGAGCGCCAACGGCGTAGCCGTGGAGTTCACCGGCGAGAATCTGCTGGAAGGCCCGGCGCCCGCCTGGGCCGAGGTGATCCTGGTCGCCGACGTCTGCTACGAGAAACCCCTGGCGGAGCAGGTGATGACCTGGCTGGCGGCCGCGGGAGCCGCAGGGGCGCAGGTGCTGATCGGCGACCCCGGCCGCAGCTACTTCCCTCGCCAGGGCCTGACGAAGCTGGCGGAATATGAGGTCCTCACCACCCGCGAACTGGAGGACGTGGCGGTCAAGCGCACCGCGGTCTGGACTCTGTCACCCGCTCCGTAGAATTCCCTAGGGGGAGCGCCCAACGGAAATCCCCTTACGGAAACGGCCGGAATTTCGCGGATCAGGCCCGACACGTACCAACTCCTGAACTTGAGGAGTTGAGCCATGCGCTTCGCCGGGATCGCCATCGCCGCCGCCACCTTGCTTCTGGGCCTGACCTCCCAGGCCTCGGCGATGACGTTCCAAACGGTGAGCGACACCGCGGCCTGCGCGGCTCGCCAGTGCGTGCTCGCCAGCGGCGGCATCGACAAGGACGCCGCCAAGGCGCTGCAGGGCTTCATGAAGTCCCGCAAGGTCGCGCCCGGCGCCCTGCTGATCCTCGACTCCCAGGGCGGCAATGTGCTCGAGAGCCTGGCTATGGGCGACGCGGTGCGCAAGGCTGGCGTCGCCACGATGGTCCGGGACGGCGGCGCCTGCGCATCGGCCTGCGTCTATGTCTTCCTCGGCGGCGTCGAACGCACCGTCGGGACCGGCGGCAAGGTGGGCGTTCATCAGGTGGCCGGCGGCGGCGCAGCCTCGCTCAGCGCGTCCGACAGCCAATGGCTGATGTCGATGGTGGCGATCCACGTGAACAAGATGTCGGGCGCCATGGATCTGCTGGTGCCGGCCCTGCGCACCCGTCCGCAGGATATGCACTGGCTCTCGGTGGGCGAACTCGCCCGCTATGCCGTTGTCACGCCCAGCCTCCCGGCTCGCGCCTGACGATGGTCTACGTAACCTTCCCTAGGGCAACGACCGGAATTTCCTTCGCAGGCCAATCCGCGTACCAGCTTTGGATGGTACGCCCCGAGTCCTCGGCGACGTCCAGCAAGGCACACCGGCCCGATATGGCGCCCTTCGTCCACATCATCGATGACAACGACGCGGTTCGCGACTCCCTGACTTGCCTGTTGGAGAGCGAGGACTTCGCGGTGAAGGCCTATGGCTCGGCCCAGGCTTTCCTCGACGGCTTGCTGCCTGACGACGGCTGCGTGCTCACCGATGTGCAGATGCCTGGCATTTCGGGATTGGAGCTGCTGCGGCGACTGCGCGACCAAGGCGCCAACGTCCCGGTGATCGTGATGACCGGCCGGCCGGACCCCACCATGGCGGCGGAGGCGGCCCGCAACACCGCGGTCTTCATCGAGAAGCCTTTCGATCCGGACGCCATCGTGGCGACCGTGCGGAGCGTCTTTCGTTAGGCGGGCGCGCTCGCTTGCGACAGCAGCGCCATCTTCACCAGGTCCGACAGGCTGTCGGCGTGGGTCTTGCTCATGATGTTGGCCCGGTAGACCTCGACGGTGCGCGGGCTGATGCCAAGATCGAGGGCGATAATCTTGTTTGACCTCCCGGCCACCAGTCCGGTGAGCACCTCGCGCTCGCGGCTCGAAAGCAGAGCGATCTTGTCGGCCGCGTCCTGCGCCTCCTCGCTGCGCTGCGCATCGCCTTCCATGCGCAGCAGCGCGGCCCGGGTGGCGTCCAGGATCACGTCATCGTTGAAGGGCTTCTCGATGAAATCGGAGGCGCCTCGCTTGAGCGCTTCCACCGCCATCGGCACGTCCGCCTCGCCGGTGAGCACGATGACCGGAAAGCGCGCACCCCGCTCGTTGAGGTGACGCAGCAATTCCAGGCCGGTGATCTCCGGCATGCGCACGTCGGTGACCACGCAGCCCGCCTCGGCCGAGGCGCCCCTGGCCAGGAAATCACCCGCCGAGGCGTAGGTCCGCACTTCCATGCCCGCCGAATCCAGCAGGGCCGCCAGGGAATCACGGACCGCTTCGTCGTCGTCGATGACGTGGACAAAGCTGTTGGGTTGCGACGCTGGCATGGGCGCTATCACACCGGGATAATGGGGATTGATCAACTATAGCGTGATCAACCCGCCCGGCAATCGGTGGTTGCGTCTCCGGCGTGGCTGTCACCTCCTTGTGAAGGTGGCCCTCCCACAGGTCGCTAGGCGCGGATGCGTTGCGCCGCCCCGATGCGGTCCCAGGCCTCGATCACCCCCCGCTCGGCGAGGCCGGTGAACAGCCGTCGAACATTGATGGTGTTCTGGCGCAGGAACTCGGCCATCACCGGCCCGGAGACGATCTCCTCGGTGACCACCAGCTCGCGGCCGAACCGCGCGAGACGGCCCTGGTCGATGAGCCGCTCGGCGTGGCGGCGCAGGGTTTCGTCGGGTATCTGCAAACGCCGCGAGAGCGCGGCGATCCCGACGCCCTTGTAGGGCGCGTCCGCCGGCCCGTTCACCAGCCGGTCGAGGCTGGCGTCCAGCACGCCGCAGAGGACCAGCATCGAAACCACATCGTCGGCGATGCCCGCCATGACCAGTTCGGATGTCCTGAGCAGATAGTCCGAAAGCAACCGCGCGGCCGCGCGGATCGGCACCTCCCCGTCCCAGGGGAAGTTGGAGGCGGGAAGATGACCCAGGAGGCCGTCGCCCCGCGCCCCATAGTAGAATTCGCACAGGCCCTGGTGGCTCTCCAGCACGCTTCGCAGGTAGCCGGGGGAGGATAGGAACGACTGGGGAACCACGACGCCGTCCTTGCTGGTGACGCAGACCCCCAGCGCCTCCATGCGGTGGATATGGCGGCGCACGGTCTCGAACGGGGTCCGCAGGGAGGCGGCGATGGCGTTGATGCTCACCGGCCGCCGCTCGGCGTCCGGCGCGGGCGCCTCGAGCGCGCCATAGCGCTGGCGGGCCGCGGGGTCGCGGGTCAGCGGGGCGATGTTGGCCTGATTGATCGCCAGCATCAGCACCACGTCGCGCGGGTTCAGGCCCTCCATGCCGGTGGTCACCTGGCCCATCAGGAAGCGGATCGACGCTCGTCCGAGCGTCCGATCCCGCAGGAGGGTCGCCGGTAGATCGGTTCTGGGCGTCAGTGAGCCGTTCACAGCACTTCCACCTTTGAGGCGATGCTCAAACCGGAAGGTACTTCCGGCCGAGCCGCAATGCGTCTGTGAGGAATAATATGTCGCGGCCGCCTTTCTGGGAGCTTCGGAGAACTAGGTATCGGCGCTTTCGCGAACTACGTAGGCGAGCGCCCGCCTGGGAGAACTACCGGAACCGGCTTCCACTCCCGGCTGTCAGGCTCTAGGGAGCGCCATGGCCTATCGCTCGCTCCGTGAGTTCATCGCCAAGCTGGAAGCCGCCGGCGAGCTGGTGCGCGTCAGCGAACCCGTTTCCTCGGTGCTGGAGATGACCGAGATCCAGCGGCGGGTCCTGGCCAAGGGCGGGCCGGCGATCCTGTTCGAGCACGTCATCCGCGCCGACGGCCAGCGCTCGGCCATGCCCTGCCTCGTCAACCTGTTCGGGACCGTCAAGCGCGTGGCGATGGGCGTGACGCTGGAGGGCCGCGAACGCTCCACGGCGGCCGACCTGCGCGAAGTGGGCGAGTTGCTGGCCTTCCTGCGCAACCCCACTCCGCCGGGCGACCTGAAGGACGCCATGGAGATGCTGCCCCTGGCCAAGACCGTGATGGCCATGCGGCCGCAGGTCAGGAAGTCGGGCCCCGTCCAGGAGGTGGTGCTCAAGGGCGACGACATCGATCTGACCCAGCTGCCCGTCCAGACCTGCTGGCCGGGCGAGCCGGCGCCGCTGATCACCTGGCCGCTGGTGGTCACCAAGGGCCCGTCGACCGACCGCGAGGACGACTACAACCTCGGCATCTACCGCATGCAGGTGATCGGCAAGGACCGCACCATCATGCGCTGGCTGGCGCACCGGGGCGGGGCCCAGCACCACCGCCGGTGGAAGGGCGCCGGCAAGCGCGAGCCACTGCCGGCGTGCGCGGTGATCGGCGCCGACCCGGGGACCATCCTGGCGGCCGTCACCCCCGTGCCCGAGACGCTTTCGGAATACCAGTTCGCGGGGCTGCTCCGGGGATCAAAGGTCGAGCTGGTCCCGGCCAAGACCGTGCCGCTGATGGTCCCGGCCCAGGCCGAGATCGTGCTGGAGGGCCACGTCCTGCTGGACGAATATGCCGACGAGGGGCCCTACGGCGACCACACCGGCTACTACAACTCGGTGGAGCCCTTCCCGATCTTCCAGGTGACCGCCGTCACCATGCGGAAGGACCCCATCTACCTGACCACCTACACCGGCCGGCCGCCGGACGAGCCCTCGATCCTGGGGGAGGCGCTGAACGAGGTCTTCATCCCGCTGCTGCGCCAGCAGTTCCCGGAGATCATCGACTTCTGGCTCCCGCCGGAGGGCTGTTCCTACCGGATCGCCGTGGTCTCCATGAAGAAGGCCTACGCCGGCCACGCCAAGCGCGTGATGATGGGCGTCTGGAGCTACCTTCGCCAGTTCATGTACACCAAGTGGGTGATCGTCGTGGACGACGACATCAACGCCCGCGACTGGAAGGACGTCATGTGGGCGATCTCCACCCGCATGGACCCGGCGCGCGACATCACCGTCGTGGAATCGACCCCCATCGACTACCTGGACTTCGCCTCGCCGGAGAGCGGCCTGGGCTCCAAGATCGGCCTCGACGCCACCAACAAATGGCCGCCCGAGACCAAGCGCGAGTGGGGCCGGCTGATCGAGATGGATCCCGCCGTGGTCGAGGCGGTGACGGAGAAGTGGGCGCGGCTGGGGTTGCCGTAGGGGCCCTCTCCCCGAACGCTGCGAAGGGAGGCGAGGGAATACTTGCCTCGCCGCCAAAAACGTCAGCAAGTTCGTGGCCATGGAGCTTCCCGCGTCCGCCCAAGCCGCCGCCCTCTGGGCCGGGCTGCACGTCATCCTGCTGCTGGTGCTGTCGGTGCTGGTGACCCGGCAACGCCGGCGTCACAAGGTCGGCCTCGGCGACGGCGGCATACCGCAGCTCAGCCAGGCGATCCGCGCCTTCGGCAACGCCACGGAATACATCCCCACCGCGCTGATCGGCCTGGGCATCCTGGCTTTCGCGGGCGCCCCGCCGATGGTGATCCACCCTCTGGGACTGGTGCTGTTCGCCGGCCGGGTGCTGCACGCCGTCGGCGTTTCCCGCTCCGGCGGGGTCTCCTGGTGGCGCACCTATGGGGTCCTGGCCACCTGGACCGCCTACGTCGCGCTCGCGGCCGCGCTGCTGTTCTTCGCCATACCCTAGACTGCTGCGCCTTGTTCGCGCCGTCGCCGTCCGCCATATGGCCCGGATGGACGAAAACCTGTTGAACGACGTCGTCGCCGCTGCGCTCAAGGCCGGAGCCGACGCCGCCGAAGCGGTAGGCGCCGAACGGCGCAGCCTCTCCGTCAGCGTGCGCATGGGCGAGCTGGAGGAAGTCGAGCGGGAGGAGTCCCGGGACCTGGGCCTGCGGGTCTTCGTCGGCCGACGCCAGGCCTCGGTATCCGGTTCCGACATCTCCCAGGGCGCGCGCGACCGGCTCGTGGAGCGCGTCGTGGCTATGGCCCGGCTGGCGCCGGAGGATCCCTATGCCGGACTCGCCGACCCGGACGGGCTGGCCCGCGGGCCCAGGCCCGACCTCGACCTCTACGACCCGGCCGAGCCCTCCGCCGAAGCGCTTGAGGACCGCGCCCGGACCGCCGAGGCCGCCGCCCGCGCAGCGCCGAAGGTGACCAACAGCGACGGCGCATCCGGCTCCTGGTCGTCCTCCCACTGGGCCTTCGTGACCAGCGGCGGGTTTTCCGGCGTGCACAAGGCCACCGGCTTTTCGATCAGCGCCTCGGCGATCGCCGGCGAAGGATCGGGCATGGAAACCGGCTACGACGGGCGCACCACCCGTTGGCAGTCGGACCTGCCCGCGCCAGATAGCCTGGGCGCCGAGGCCGGCCGCCGGGCGGCCAGCCGGCTGGGGGCCCGCAAGATCGCCTCGACGACCGCCCCGGTGATCTTCGAGAACCGCATGGCCGCCTCGATCATCAGTCCCCTGGTGGGCGCCATCGCTGGGCCGGCCATCGCCCGCGGCGTCTCGTTCCTGAAGGACAAGCTCGGCCAGCAGGTCTTTGCGCGGGGCATGACGGTCACGGACGAGCCGCATCGGCTGCGCGGCCTTGGCTCCTCACCGTTCGACGACGAAGGGGTCGCCAACCGGACCCGGAACATCGTGGACGACGGGGTGCTGACCACCTGGCTGCTGAATTCGTCGTCCGCCCGCCAACTGGGCCTCAAGACCACCGGCCACGCGTCCCGGGGGCTGGCCGGGCCGCCGGGCGTGTCCACCACCAACCTCACCGTCCAGCCGGGCGAGCGGGACCTGGCGGGACTGATGCGGGACGCCGGGGCGGGCCTGCTGATCAATTCGATGTTCGGACCCTCCCTGAACCCCAACACCGGCGACTGGTCGGTGGGCTGCTCGGGCTTCTGGTTCGAGGACGGGGAGATCGCCTATCCGGTCAACGAGATCACCGTGGCCGGCAATCTGCTGGATATCTTCCAGCGGGTCGTCCCCGGCTCCGACCTGGAGATCCGCGGCTCCTCCAATTCCCCATCGCTGCTGGTCGACGCCCTGGCGATCGCCGGGAAATGACCCTGGAGGCCGATCTCGCCCTGCTGCGGGACGCCGCCCGCGAGGCCGGCGCCCTGGCTTGGCGGATGCGCCGCGCGGGCCTGACCATCAACTACAAGGACGGCGGATCGCCTGTCACCGACGCCGACCTGGCCGCCGACGCCCTGTTGACCGGCCGGCTACGGGGCGCGCGCCCCGACTACGGCTGGCTGTCGGAGGAAACCGCCGACGATCCAGAGCGCCTCACCCGGCGCAGGGTGTTCGTGGTCGATCCCATCGACGGGACCCGGGCGTTCCTCAATGACCGCCCGTGGTGGGCGATCTCACTGGCGGTGGTCGAGGACGGACGTCCCGTGGCCGGCGTGGTGTTCGCGCCTGAGTTCGACGAGACCTACGCCGCGATCGCGGGGAGCGGGGCCACCCTGAACGACGCCCCGATCGGGGTCAGCCTCACGACCGGGCTGGCGGATTGCCGGATGGCCGGCGACCCCAAGACCTTTCTCCACCGAAATTGGCCGGAACCCTGGCCCCCCATGCGGATCGAGCAGCGCAATTCGACCGCCTACCGCATGTGCCTGGTGGCCTCGGGAGATTTCGACGCCGCCCTCGCGCCCGTCCCCAAGCACGATTGGGACCTGGCCGCCGCGGATTTGATCGTGCATGAGGCCGGCGGCTTCGTCGGCGACCACACCGGCGCGGCCTTCACCTACAATCGCCCATCGCCCTTGCAGGCCAGCCTGGTCTGCGCCACCCCGGCGCTCGCCCCATTGATCCTGGCGCGGGTTGGGCATATCGCCCTTCCCACCTAACCTCAGCACAAGAAGACTCATGTCGGACAAGCAACTCCTCCACCTGGTCATCGGTGGCGAACTGGCCAACCTGGAGCACATCCAGTTCCGCGATCTCTCGAAGGTGGACTTCGTCGGGGCCTATCCCGATTACGCATCCGCGCTGCTCGCCTGGCGCGCCAAGGCCCAGTCGACGGTGGACAACGCCCTGATGCGCTACTTCATCATCCACGCGCACAAGCTGCTGGACCCGGGCAAGGACGCCTGATCACTCTCGGCGCAGCAGCTTCTCGGTCAGCACCGAGCCCAGCATGCCCGCCCGGAACTTCGCCTTCATGCCGGCCGGGTCGTACATCGGGCTCTTCACCCACTCGGTGAAGCTCATGCCGGCGGGCTCGCCCTCCTCGAGATGGCGCTCGAAGGTGTAGTCCAGCACCCCGGTCTTGCCCTGGCGGACATGCAGGTAGCGCAGGTGCAGCTGGTCCATGGCCTCGCGGATGGTCTTGCCCTTGCGGAAGTGCATGTAGAGCACGCTCATGATCCCGGCCCGGTCCGCGCCCGACTTGCAGTGCATCAGGGCCGGGTAGGCGATGGTCTCGAACAATCGCTGGGCGCCCAGGACGCGATCCCTCGACGGGACCTCGCGCGAGGTGATGGTGAAATCCACCATCTCCAGCCCCAGGCGCTCGCAGGCGTCCTTCTCCAGGGCGTGAAAGCTGGCGTCGAAGCCGCCGCGAAGGTTGATCACCGTGCGGATTCCGCGCCGTTTCCACTCGGCCAGCTGATGCGGCCAGGGCTGGTTGGTCCTGACCAGCTCCTCGCTGATCCAGTGGGCGTTGGAGAAGCCCAGCCGGAGATAGGCGTGGTCGTTCCACAGGTAGTCCAGATAGGCCCGCGTCCGCCCGGCCGGCGTGGCGAGATCGAATCGGGCCCGGGCAGGGTCGGCAGTCATGAGCCTAAGTAGGGTGCTTGACCTTGCGCCCGCAACGTCCGATCCCAGGCCCATGAGCGAGGCCGCAACGCCCGAGCCCTCCGCCCGCGAGGTGATCGCGCGGATCGCCCGCGCCTATGTGGCGCC
This sequence comes from Caulobacteraceae bacterium, assembly GCA_947476555.1. Classification (GTDB taxonomy): domain Bacteria; phylum Pseudomonadota; class Alphaproteobacteria; order Caulobacterales; family Caulobacteraceae; genus Phenylobacterium. Next base: position 12,309 of record CANJRI010000006.1, on the reverse strand, counting down.
GCGCTGGGGGCCGTGGGCCCTGGCCCTGCTGGCCGGGATCGCCGGGGCCTGGTTCACAACCATGCTGGTGCAGATCCTGGAGCCGGCCACCAACGACCTGATGGTGCGCCACAAGCCCGGCATGCTCGTGGTGCTGCCCCTCACCATCGCGGCCTACGCCATCGGCCGCACCATCGCCCAGGTCGTCCAGGCCACCCTGGTCAACCGAATGGGCAACGCCGTGGTGGCGGACGTGCAGGTGCAGCTGTTCGGCCGCCTGGTGCGATCGGACCTCGCCCGCCTGCGGAGCCAGCATTCGGGCAGCTTCGTTTCGTCGCTGGTCTATGACGCCGGCCTGATCCGCGAAGCGGCCACCAGCGGCATCATCAACTACGTCCAGCACCTCTTGATCGTCATCGGCGCCATCACCGTGATGGTCGGCAACGACCGCGCCCTCTCGGTGGTGCTCATTGTCGCCATGCCGCTCACGGCCTGGATCATGCGACGCTTCTCCCGCCGGACCACCAAGGCCGCCAAGGGCGCCATGGTCGAGACCTCGGCGCTGTCCACCGCGATCATGGAGAGCCTGGACGGGGTTCGGGTCGTCAAGCTGGAGAACCGCGAGGCTTACGAGGAGGACCGGGTCGCCGAGGTCGTCCGCCGCCGGCAGGGCCACCTGACCAAGGGCGCCAACGCCCGGGCCCTGGCCGCCCCTTCCACCGAGCTGGTGATGACCCTGATCACCGCCGCGGTGATCGCCTACGCCGGCTGGCGCTCCCAGCAGGGGGCGATGACCGTGGGCGCGTTCGTGGCCTTCATCGCCGCCCTGGGCGTGGCGTCCCAGTCCTTGCGCCAGCTCTCCAACCTGCAGACCGTGATGGCCGAGGGCGTCTCGGCGGCCCGGCGGCTGTTCGCCGCCCTCGATGTGGAGCCGCAGGTGCGCGAGGCGCCGGGCGCCGCCGTCCTGCCCCGCGGCGCGGCCACCATCCGCTTCGAGAAGGTCTCGTTCGCCTACGGCGACGCGGCGACCCTCACCGGCATAGATTTCGAGGTCCGCCGGGGCGAGACGGTGGCCCTGGTCGGGCCTTCAGGCGGCGGCAAGACCACGATCCTCGGCCTGATCCCGCGCTTCTACGATCCCATCCGCGGCCGGGTGACCATCGACGGCCATGACGTGCGCGACGTCGGCCTCGCCTCTCTGCGCGATCAGATCGCCTTGGTCACCCAGGAGCCGTTCCTGTTCGACGAGACCATCCGCGCCAACATCGCCTATGCGCGCCCAGAGGCGACGGACGCGGAGGTCGAGGCCGCCGCCCGCGCCGCCGCCGCGCACGACTTCATCACCACCCTGCCCGGGGGCTACAGCGCCACGGTGGGCGAGGCTGGCGCCCGGCTCTCCGGCGGCCAACGCCAGCGGATCGCCATCGCGCGGGCCTTCCTCAAGGACGCCCCGATCCTGTTGCTGGACGAAGCCACCAGCGCCCTCGACACGGAGAGCGAAGCCCAGGTGCAGGCGGCCCTCAAACGGCTGATGGCGGGACGCACGGTGATCCTGATCGCCCACCGCCTGTCCACCGTGCGCGGCGCCGACCGCATCCACGTGATCGACAAGGGCCGGATCGTCGAGACCGGCGACCACGCGGGATTGATCCGCAAGCGGGGGCTCTATGCGCGCCTCGCCCGGAGCCAGGATCTGGAACCGGCCGCTTGAAGGGTCTGCTGCGCAGCCATCCGGCGCAGGTCGCCCTGGGCTCGATCCTGGGCGCCTATCTGCGGCTGGTGTTGTGGACCGTGCGCTGGCGGCACGAGAACCGCGAAGCCGTCGAGCCGATGCTGGCCGGCGGCTCAGGCGCCATCGGGCTGATGTGGCATGGCCGCATCCCGCTCGCCCTGGCCACCGCCCCGGTCTGGTGGCGCAAGAAGACCAAGTGCGTGGTCTCGCCCTCGGCCGACGGGGAATTCATGGCCATCGCCCTGGAGATGAACGGGTTTCCCACCCTGCGCGCTTCTTCGGCCAAGCGCCGCGACGCCGCCCGCATCCGCCAGGCGGTGGGCGCGCTCCGCGAGGCGGTGGATTGGGTGAAGGCCGGCAACGGCTTGGTCACGCCGCCGGACGGGCCGCGCGGGCCAGCCGAGGTGATCCAGCCCGGCATGGTCCAGATCGCGCGCCGGACCGGCTGCCCGGTGTTCCTCTCGGGCCTCGCGGCCAACCCCTGCCTGAGGGCGGGCGGCAGCTGGGACCGGGCGATGTTCGCCCTGCCCTTCGCCAGAGGGGCGGTGGTCTGGGACGGGCCGCTGCATGTAGCGCCGGACGCCGACGTCGAGGCGGTGATCAAGGATTGGTCGGCGCGCCTCTCAGCCGCCACCCGCCGGGCCGAGATCCTCGTTGGACTGACGCCGGATTGATCGCGCTCCCGGTTCGGGGGACATAGGGCTCCGATGGACCACCATCACCACGACCACGGCCCTGGCCACCATCATCACCATGCCCCGCCGGACATGGGCCGGGCCTTCGCGATCGGCGTGGTTCTGAACACCGCCTTCGTCCTGGCCGAGGCGGGCGCCGGGCTGATGATCGGCTCGCTCTCCCTGCTGGCCGACGCCGGCCACAATCTTTCGGACGTCCTGTCGCTGCTGCTGGCCTGGGGAGCGACGATCCTCGCGAAGCGCGCGCCGTCCGGCCGGCGCACCTATGGCCTGCGCAAGGCGACGATCCTGGCCTCCCTGGGCAATGCCGCCATGCTGATGCTGGCGGTGGGCGCCATCACCTCCGAAGCGCTCCGGCGCTTCGCCCAACCGGCCCCGGTCGACGGCGACGTGATCATGCTGGTGGCCGGGCTAGGCGTGGTGGTGAACGGCGTCACCGCCGCCCTCTTCCTGCGCGGCCAGGAGGACCTCAATGTGCGGGGCGCCTTCCTGCACCTGGCCGCCGACGCCGCCATCTCCCTGGCGGTGGTGGTGGGCGCCTTCGCGATGGGCGCCACCGGCCTATTCTGGATAGACCCTGCGCTCTCCCTGCTGATCGCCGCGGTCATCGTGACGGGCACCTGGGGCCTGCTGCGCGATTCCCTCGACCTGGCCCTGGACGCGGCGCCGCGCGCCGTCGACGTGGAGGCGGTGCGCCGCTGGCTGGCCGAGCGGCCGGGCGTCGTCGAAGTGCACGACCTGCACGTCTGGGCGCTTTCCACCACCGAGACCGCGCTGACCGTCCACCTGTTGCGCCCGGGGAACCCGGACCCGGACGCCTTCCTGCACCAGACCTGCGAGGGCCTCGCCCACCGCTTCAAGATCGGTCACGCCACCTTGCAGGTGGAGACCGACACGGCCCACGCCTGCCGCCTCGCGCCCGCCGGGGTGGTGTGAGCCTGGCGCTTTCCCTTTACGGCGCCGCGACGGCGCTCGCCGAGCCGTTCGCGCCTCTGGTGCTGCGATCCCGCGCCCGGCGGGGCAAGGAGGACGCCGCCCGCCTGGCCGAGCGTCTGGGCCGGCCCGGCGCCGCGCGACCGGAAGGGCCGCTCGTCTGGCTGCATGGCGTCAGTGTCGGCGAGGTGATTTCGCTTCTGCCGCTGGCGCAGGCTCTGCGGGCCCGCCGACCCGGCCTCACGCTCCTGATCACCAGCGGCACGGTCACCTCGGCCCAGGCGTTGGCCGGACGCCTGCCTGAGGGTGCGATCCACCAGTTCCTGCCCGTCGACGCGCCGGGTGCGATGCGGCGCTTCCTGAGCCACTGGCGGCCTGACCTGGGCGTGCTGGTGGAGAGCGAACTCTGGCCGAACCTGATCCGCGCCGCCGGAAGGCGGAAGACGCCCCTGGTGCTGGCCTCGGCGCGGATGACGGCGAAAAGCGCCGCCGGCTGGGCGAAATGGCCCGGCGCGGCCCGGGAACTGCTGGGGAGCTTCCGTGCGGTGCTGCCGCAGGACGCCGCCAGCGCGGCGCGGCTGGACAGCCTGGGCGCCCGCACCGGCCCACCCCTGAACCTCAAGCGGATTGGGGAACCCCTGCCCTGCGACGAAGCCGCCCTGTCCCGCTTCACCGCCAGCCTCGGCGGCCGGAAACTGGTGCTGGCCGCCAGCACCCATCCGGGCGAGGAGGCGCTGATCGTCGAGGCCTTCCGCAAGGCCGCGCCCGACCCCCGCGAGGCGGCCCTGATCCTCGCTCCACGCCATCCCGAGCGCGGGGCCGAGCTGACCGCCCGCTTCCGCGCCGCCCGTAGGAGCGCCGGCGACCCGCCGGGCGGCGGGATCTATGTGGCCGACACCCTGGGCGAGCTCGGCCTGTTCTTCCGCGCCGCCGAGGTGGTGGTGATGGGTGGGGCGTTCACCCCCGGGGTCGGCGGGCATAATCCCCTGGAGGCTGCGCGTCTGGGCCGGGCGGTGATCACCGGTCCCCACCCCTTCAACGCCCGCGATCTCTACGACGAGATGCTGGCCCGGGCCTGCGCCATCGAGACCCCCGCGGAGGACCTGGCGCGACATATTCGTGGGCTCCTGGACAACCCCGCTATCGCCCGCCGCATGGGCGAGGCGGCCCTGGCCTACGCCGGCGGCCAGACCGCCGCCCTGGATGGCGCCCTGGCCGTGCTCGAACCCATGCTGCAGGCATGAGGCTGTCGACACCCGAGTGGTGGTACAGCCGTGAGCGGGTCATGCCGATGACCCGGGCGTTGCTGACGCCGGCCTCGTGGATCTGGGCCGCGGTGACGGCCCGGCGGATCGCCGCCGCCGAACCCGCCGATCCCGGCGTCCCGGTGATCTGTGTCGGCAACCTGACCGTGGGCGGCGCCGGCAAGACCCCGATCGTCCGGGAGATCGCCCACCGGCTCTCCGCCCATGTCCTGGCGCGCGGCTACGGCGGGACCCTGGAAGGCCCGGTGCGCGTCGATCCGGCGCTGCACACGGCCCGCGAGGTCGGCGACGAGCCGGTGATGCTGGCCCGGGACCTTCGCGTGTGGGTCGCCCGCGACCGGTTGGCCGGCGCCCGCGCGGCCGCCCACGCCGGCGCCGGCGTCGTGGTGATGGACGATGGCCACCAGAATCCCGCCGTCGCCAAGACCCTGTCCCTGGTGGTGGTGGACGGCGAGACGCGGGGGCATGAGTGGCCGTTCGGCGACGGCCGCGTGGTCCCGGCGGGCCCCATGCGCGAGCCGCTGAAGGCCGGACTCGCCCGCGCCGACGCGGTGATCGTGCTGCTGCCGCAGGATCTGCCGCAGGTCGATCCGGAACTGACCCGCCTCCTCGCCGGCCCTCCGTTGTTGATCGCCCGGCTTAAGCCCACAGAACCCCCGCCCTCGGGGCCCCAACTCGGCTTCGCGGGGATCGGCAAACCCTGGAAGGTGGAGCGCGCCCTGAAGGCCGCCGGGTGCGACCTGGCGGACTTCGCCCCCTTCCCGGATCACCACCCCTACACCGCACGCGATCTCCAATGGCTCGCCGGGCGGGCGGCGGACCACGGCGCGGGGCTGGTCACCACCGAGAAGGACTGGGCGCGGCTGCCCGCCGACTGGCGGGCGCGGGTGACGCCCTGGCCGGTGCGAGCGGTGTTCGAGGATCTGACGGCGCTGGACGCCCTCCTGGCTCAGATCGCCCCGGCCCGACCGGCGTAGCTCAGGGCGGTGTCCACCAGAAGCGGAATACGGGCGGCCTGGGCCTCGGCGTCCGGGTGGCTGGCGGTGCCATCCCGCACGCGGCCCTGGATGCCGTAGAGGATCGCCGCCAGCCGGAAGCAGTTGTAGGCGAAGTACCAGTCCAGCGCCGGCAGGCCGGTTCGGCCGGTACGAAGGCAATAGGCCTCCACCGTCTCCTCAACGGTTGGCATCCCGTGGGCGCGCAGGTCCGCGATATCGGCGATCCCCGACGTCAGCCAGCTCATCAGGAAGTAGGTGAAATCGGCGAGCGGCTCGCCGAGCGTGGATAGCTCCCAGTCCAGGACCGCGGCGATGCGCGGCTCGGTGTCATGGACGATCAGGTTGTCCAGCCGGTAGTCGCCGTGGACGATGGCGGTGCGTTCCTGGGCCGGCACGGTGCCGCCGAGGCCCTCGATCAGCCGCTCCATGCCCGGGTCCGGACTGACGGAGGCGCGGTACTGGCGGGCCCAGCGCTCCAGCTGGCGGCCCATGTAGTTGCCGGGCTTGCCGAAGTCCGAAAGGCCGATGGCGGCGTAGTCGGTGTTGTGCAGGTCGGCCAGGGTGTCGATCTGCGCCTGGTAGATGGCCCGGCGCTCGGCCGGTTCGCAGCGGGGCAGCGTCAGATCCCAGAGTATCCGGCCCTCGACCTTGTCCATGACGTAGAACCAGGAGCCGATCACCGCCTGGTCGGTGCAAAGCCCATAAGTGCGCGGCACTGGAAAGCCTGTCCCGCCCAGCGCCGAGATCACCCGGTATTCGCGGTCCACGGCGTGCGCGGAGGGTAGCAGCGCTCCAGGGGGCTTGCGTCGCAGGACATAGACCCGCCCGGGCGTGGTGAGCTGGTAGGTGGGGTTGGACTGGCCGCCGCGGAACTGGCGCACCTCCAGCGGGCCCGCGTATCCGTCCACGTGGGACGCCATCCACCGGTCCAGGGCCGCCTCATCGAAGCGGTGCGCCGCCGCCACCGCCTTGAGGCCGGTGTTGGCCGCCTCGCGCGCCTGGTCGGCGGCCTGGGTCACGGCCTAGCCGGCGGGCCGAGGACGCGCCAGCCGATATCCCGACGGTGGAAGCCTTCGGGCCAGTCGATCCGGTCGACGGCGGCATAGGCGCGGTCGCGGGCCTGCTGCAGGGTAGCGCCCCGCGCGCAGACGTTCAGGACCCGGCCGCCGGCCGCCACCAGGTTCCCGTCCGCTTCGCGCCGGGTGCCGGCGTGGAACACCACCACGTCGGGTCCGAAGTCCTGGTCCAGGCCACTGATGCGCGTCCCCGACAACGGCTTGTCCGGATAGCCCTTGGCGGCCAACACCACGCAGGCGGCATGGTCGTCAGTCCATTCCAGCGCCGGCGCCTCGGCCAGCCGGCCGGTGGCGCAGGCCATCAGGTAGGGGACGATGTCGCTCTTCAGCCGCAGCATCAGCACCTGGCATTCCGGGTCGCCGAACCTGGCGTTGAACTCCACCAGCTTGGGACCGTCGCGGGTGGCCATCAGCTCGACGAACAGCACGCCGCGATAGGGCGAGCCCTCCTCGGCGATCCCGGCGAACGCCGGCTCGGCGAGCCGCGTTCGCGTCTGCTCCACCAGGGCGTCCGTGAAGACGGGTGCGGGGGAATAGGTCCCCATGCCGCCGGTGTTGGGCCCTTGCTCGCCGTCGAAGGCGCGCTTGTGGTCCTGGGCCCAGCCGAACAGGGTGGAGTGCTTGCCGTCGCAGAGGGCGAACAGCGAGCCGATCTCGCCCTCCAGGAATTCCTCGATCACCACCCGGGCGCCGGAGGCGCCGAACCGGCCCCCGAAGGCGTCGTCGATGGCCGCCTCGGCCTCGGCCCTGCCCTCGGCGATCACCACACCCTTTCCGGCCGCCAGCCCGTCCGCCTTCACCACATAGGGCGGCGAGAAGTGGGCCAGGGCGGCCTTGGCGGCCTCGGCGGTCTCGCAGACCCGGTAGGCCGCGGTCGGCAGGCCGTGGCGGTCTGCAAAGCCCTTGGCGAAGGCCTTGGAGGATTCCAGCTGACCGGCGGCGGCGGTGGGCCCGAAGCAGGCGATCCCGGCCGCCTCCAGCGCGTCGGCGAGACCGGCCGCCACACTCATCTCCGGGCCGATAACCACCAGGTCGGCGGCGATCTCGCGGGCCAGGACGACCAGCGCCGACACGTCCGTGGGGCTCACGTCCCGCAGCTCGCATTGCGCCGCCATCCCGGGATTGCCGGGCGCCGCCACCAGGCGGCTCACCAGCGGCGAGGCGGCGATCTTCCAGGCCAGGGCATGTTCGCGCCCGCCCGAGCCGACGAGGAGGATGTTCATGCCGCCGCTTTGGCGTGGCGGGCCGGCGCGGTCAAGCAGACCCCGCCGCGCGGTTGCGCTAAGAAGGGGCCATGACCGAGGGTCACGATGACGAGCGGCCGCCGCTGCTGCGCGAAGCCGATCACCGGGTCCGCAACGACCTGCAGCTCATAAGCTCGCTCGTCGGGCTGCATGCCCGCCGCGCCGAGGGCGAAGCCGCCCGCACCGCCTTCCAGGCCCTTGGACGGCGCATCGGCGCCGTCAGCCTGGCCAGCCGCCATCTCGTCCGGCGCGGGGGGCAGGAGTGGACCGACGCCGCCGCCCTGGTCCGCGACCTTGCCCGGGATTTGTCGCCGCCGGCCGGCGTCGGGGTGGAACTCGTCTTGGAGCCCGTGATCATCCCCGCGCGGCAAGGCGCGCCGTTGGCGCTCATGGCCGGGGAGATGATCGGCAACGCCTTCGCCCACGCCTTCCCCGACGGCCGGACCGGGCGGGTCGCGGTGAGCCTGGCGCGCGGCCCGGAGGGATTCACGCTCTCGGTCGGTGACGACGGTGTCGGCATGGGTGCGGCGGCCAAGGGCTTTGGCCTCACCATCCTCCAGCTCATGACCCAGCAGTTGCGCGGGACCCTTACGACCACCGACGCGCAACCGGGCGTGACCCATTCCGTTAGCGTTCCGATGGAAACCCAAGCCGCTCCGCCGTGATGTCCGCCGCCGAGGTTGTCGGGACCACCGCGGCCGCCTGCTCGATGATCAGTTTCGTGCCGCAGATCGTGAAGGTCTGGCGCGAGAAGGATGCGACCTCGGTCTCGCTGAAGATGTACGTGGTCACCTTCACCGGTTTCTCCCTCTGGACGGCCTACGGGGTGATGACCGCAAGCTGGCCGGTGACCGTGGCCAACATCGTCTGCCTGGTGCTGTCGGCCACCCTCCTCACCCTGAAATGGCGCTTCTCCGGACGCCGCGCCGCAGGCCACTAGCCATCGCCGCGCCAGCCCCTTAAGTCCTGGCGCCGGGCCGCGTGGGCCCCGAGGCGGAAGGTTGCCCAAATGAACGATCGGCTTGCGGCGGCGCAGGCGGCCCTGAACGCGGGACGCAAGGACGAGGCCATCGAGCTGCTCAAGTCCGCGATCGACGACAATCCGGCCCAGCCGGCGGGCGCCTATCGGGTCCTCAGCGTTCAACTCTACCAGGCAAACCGGTTCGACGAGGGGGATGTCTATTCCGCCATCGGAGTGGCGCAGCATCCACGGGAATTCGACCTGCTGAACACCCGCGGCGTGATCCTCCGCAAACTCAAACGCTATCCCGAGGCCGCCGCCGTCCTGGAGCGGGCCATCAAGGTCAATCCCAAGAACACCGCCGCCCCGAGCAATCTCGGCAACGTGCTGCTCGACATGGGCGCGGCCGCGCGCGCCGAGCAATACTTCGCCAAGCTGGCCCGCCAGGACCCCCGCAACGCCGAGGTTCAGCGGCAGCTGGGCCGCACCTTGCAGAAGCAGGGCAAGCGGGAGGCCGCCCTGGTCCGGTTCCGCAGCGCGGTCGCCCTCAAGAAGGATTTCATCGACGCCTGGCTCGATATGGTCGGGGACCTGAACGACAAGAACCTGTCGCAGGAGGCGGAGGCGCTCTGCGAGAGGGCCCTCGAGGCGAATCCGGGCAACGAGCGCCTCCTTGAGGCCAAGGCGATCGTCGTCCGCCGGGCCGGCCAGGCCCGCCGGGCCGAGGCCTACCTGCTGGAACTCGTGCCAAGCCTTCCCGATGCGGCCTGGCTGCAATACCAACTGGGCACCTCGATCAGCGACTACGACCGGGATCGGGCCAATGTGCACATGCGGCGCGCGGTCGAGTTGGCTCCGGACAACCTCGACTATCTCATGGCCCTGATCGAGAGCCTTGAACGGACCCGCGCCGGGGACGAGGGCGCCAACATCGAAGAGTCCGCGCGCCTCGCGCACAGAGCGCTAGCCCGCAAGGCCGAGTTCACGCCCGTCCACCTCAAGGTGATGCAGGAGGTCCTCGTCCGAGTCTGCGCCTTCGAGGATATGGCCGAGCTCGGTGATCCCGGGACCATCGCCCGCGCCCTCGCCGAGAGCGGCAGGCACACCGCCCTGCTCAAGCAGCTTCCGCAGATCCGCACGGACGCCGACCGGCTCAGTATCCTCGAGGCTCACCGCATCTGGGGACGTGACGTCGAGAGGAAAGCCGCCGAGCAGCCCATCGTCCGGCCACCCCCTCGGGCCGCCGGCGGCAAGATCCGGCTGGGATTCATGTCCTCGGACCTGCGGCGACATCCGGTCGGCTACTTCACCGAGCCCCTTTTCGAGCACCTGGATCACGAACGCTTCGAGGTCTTCATCTACTCCTACAATCAGGGCGAGAAGGACGCGATGCAGGACTGGATCACCCAGAAGGTGACCGCCTATCGCTGGTGGCCCGACATCTCGTCCCGCGACGCGGCCCAGGCGATCGCCAACGACGAGCTCGATCTTCTGGTCGAGCTCGGGGGATCGACCCACATGAACAAGCTCGACGTGATGGCCTACCGCCCGGCCGCGCGGCAGGCCAGTTGGCTGGGCTACCCCCACTCCTCAGGGCTCTCGACCATCGACTACCTGATCGTCGATCCCTACCTGAAGCCGGAGCGCGAGGAGTTCCTCATCGAAGCGCCGATGCTGATGCCTTCGAGCTGGATCGCCCTGGGCCGCCAGGCTTTTCCGGAAGCCCATGTGATCGAGCCGGGCGCGCCGTTCGAACGGCACGGATCCATCACGTTCGGCACCGCCAACAACAGCTACAAATACACGCCGCCCATGTTCGAGGCCTGGGCGCGGATTCTGATACAGACTCCCGGATCACGCTTCCTGTTCGTGCGGCCAGAGGGCGGCACCGCGACCTTCCGCGACAACGTGATCCGCCATTTCGGGGCCGGGGGCGTTGGACCGGAGCGCGTAGACTTCGTGACCGTGCGCGGCGCCCACATGCAGCACTACAACAAGATCGACATCTGCCTCGACACCTTCCCCCAGACCGGCGGCACGACGACCTGCGAGGCCCTGTGGATGGGGGCGCCGACGATCAGTCTGGTAGGGCCCACGCTCTACGAACGGCTCAGCTATTCCATTCTGGTCAACGGTGGGCTTGAGGACCTCTGCGTGACCAGCGTCGACGACTATGTGGCCAAGGCGGTCGCACTGTCGGCAGACCGGGCGCGCATCCTGGACATCCGCGCCAACCAGCGCGCGCGACTGAAGGCCAGCCCGTTGGGCCAGACCCAGCAGTTCGCGAAGGACTTCTACGACATGGTCGCGCGAACGCTCTCCGAACCGGCGCCGAAGAAACGCCGCTAGAGGGTCGCGAGGTATTCGCCGATCAGGTCGAGGGCGGAGCGAGGATCGACGCCCAACGCCCGTAAGCTGGCGATGTCCGCCGTGGTGGGGGCGGCGGCGGCCCGGCTTCCGGTGAAGGTCACTCCCCAGCCGGCGGCCTCGAACACCGCCGCGATCTCGGCGTTGGTGGTGGTCCGCCCGGCCGCCACATTGACGATCGCGTTCACGGGCTGGTCGGCCATGGCCCTGAGCGCCCGGGTCACATCGTCCACATGGATGAAGTCGCGCCCGTCCTCGGGGGTCGAGGCCACGGTGATGGATTTTCCGGCCCTCGCCTGGGCCAGCCAGTCCGCGAGGAATCCCTCCGCGCCTGGGCGCCAGTCGAAGACATAGGCCAGGCGCGCCGCGCAGCCGCGGCCGTCCGACCGGTTGACGGCCAGATTCTCCCCCAGGGCCTTGGAGAGTTCGTAGACCTGCTCGATGTCGTTGGGATCCAGTCGCAGGGGCTCATCCTCGCGCCCGACCGCCGCCCGAGTGGTCTGGTACAGACGCGTGGAGGAGAGATAGACCAGCCGCTCGTATCGCCCGGCCTCGAGGAGTCTCGATAGCAATGAGACGTGCGCCTCCACCGTATCGAACGGGCGGGTGCGGTAGTCGCCGGTCAGGCCAGCGCAGTAGATCACGCGGCCAAGGTCGCTCGTCGTCAGATCGGCCCCCCGCGCCGGCGTCCGGACGTCGGAGCCGTCCGCAGCCAGCGCCGCCGCCAGGCGCGAGCCGATAAACCCGCGGGCGCCGATCACCGTATAGAGCGTCATCCCCGCGGGCCGCCGCGCTCGCCGACCCGCCGGGCCGGGACGCCCGCGTAGATCGAATAGGGCTCCAGCGTCCCCCGCACGACCGAGCCCGCCCCCACGACGCAGCCCTTGCCGATCACCGCCCCGTCGAGCACCACCACCCCCGCCCCCAGCCAGACGTCGTCCTCGATGACGATCCCGCCCCGGCTGGCCTGGAACCCCTGCTCGCGGATTGGCCGGCCGATGTCGCCGAATTCGTGGTTGGTGGGGGCCAGGGTGCAGTTGGCCGCGATCAGCACGCCGT
>CANJRI010000005.1 GCA_947476555.1 Caulobacteraceae bacterium | reverse complement strand
TCGCCCAGCTGAGAGGCTGGTCGCAGGAAGACCACGCCGCCGCCTTCAAGACGCTGCGCGACACTTGCCAGGCCGCGCGCGCCGAGCCGCTGGCCGAGATCTGCCGTAAGGCGAAGGCCCAGCCGACGCTGGGCGGCGCTGAGGCCAGGGCGTGGCTGGAAGCCCACTACCAGGCCGAAGCCGCGCCGGGCGAAGGCGTGCTGACCGCCTATTTCGCCCCGGTCTATCCCGCCCGCGCCAAGCCCGACGCCGAATTCAGCGCCCCGGTCCGGCCGAAGCCGGCCGACCTGCGGGTGACAGGCTCGGCCGTCGTCCAGCTGCTGCCCGACGGACGGACCGCGCCCTATCCGGATCGGGCGGTCATCGAAACCACCCCACCCACAGCCGCGCTGGCCTGGATGCGCCCGGAGGAGCTGTTCTTTCTGCAGGTCCAGGGCTCCGGCGTCCTGACCTTCGACGGCGGGCGGCGGATGAAGGTGCTCTACGCCGCCCACAACGGCCGGCCCTTCCAGGCCATCGCCAACCCCATGCGCGACAGGGGCCTGCTGCCGAGGGACCAGACCTCCGGCGACGCCATCCGCGCCTGGCTCGCCGCCCACCGTGGCCCCCAGGCCGAGGCGATCATGCGGCTGAATCCGCGCTACGCCTTCTTCAGCCTGGCGCCGGACGACGGCGTCCCGCCGCGCGGGGCGGCCAACATCCCCTTGCCCGCCGGCCGGGCCATCGCCATCGACCCCGCCCGCCACGCCTATGGCCAGCCGGTCTGGATCGACGGCGAGGCGCCGCTCCTGGCCGGCGCCTTTCCCACCTATCGGCGGATGGTGATGGCGCTGGACACCGGGGGCGCCATCCGCGGCGAGGTCCGGGCCGACCTTTACCTTGGCCAGGGTGACGCCGCCGGCGCTGAGGCCGGGCGGGTGCGGCATGCGCTTCGGCTCTGGCGGCTGGTCCCCCGATGAAACGCCCGCTCCGCCCCGAGGAACAGCGGATCTGGTCGATGGTGGCGGCCACCGTCCACCCGCTCACCGGCCGCGGCGCGCCGAAACCCGCCAAGCCCCAGACCCTGGACGCGGCGGCCCGCATCGTCCCCAAGCGCCCGGCGGTCGGCCCGACCTCGTCGCGGGAGGCGGTGGAGGACATCGAACCTCGCCGCAAGCATCGCATCGCCCGCGAGCGCGACCCCATCGGGGCGCGCCTCGACCTGCACGGCATGACCCAGGACCGCGCCCGCGCCGCGCTCGAGGCCTTCGTCCGCCGCGCTTGGGACGACGGCTATCGCGCCGTCCTGGTGATCACCGGTAAGGGCGTCACCGGCGACGGCGTCCTACGTCGCAAAGCCCCCGAATGGCTAGGCGCGCCGCACCTGGCCGACATCGTCGCGGGGATTTCCGAGGCCCACCGCCGCCACGGCGGCGAGGGCGCGTTATACGTGGCGCTGAAGCGCAAAAGCCGGAGTTAGCGCCTTCTCCCCTCGTGGAAGAAGGGTCACGGCGTACGGCCAGCCTTCTCGGCTAACCCGGATGTCCCTTCGCGGGCCTCCAGCTTGGCCGCCACCTCGTCCAGGCTGACGCCGGCGGCGGCCAGCACCACCAGCCAATGGTAGATCAGATCGGCGCTCTCGGCGGCCAGCTCTTCCGGCTGGCCCCGGGCGGCGGCGATCACCGTCTCCACCGCCTCTTCGCCGAGCTTCTTGGCGGCTCTGGCCGGATCGGACAGCAGTTGGGCGGTGTAGGAGGCGGATGTGTCGCCGCCCTTGCGCGCCTCAATGGTGGCGGCGAGCCGGGTCAGGACTTCATCAAAGCGGCTCATGCGGGCTCCGTGATGCGGACCGGCACGCCCCCGGCGGCCATGGCGCGCTTGACCTCGCCGATCGAGACCTCGCCGAAGTGGAAGATCGAGGCCGCCAGGACGGCGTCGGCGCCGGCCTTCACCGCATCGACCATGTGCTGTGCGTTGCCCGCCCCGCCCGAGGCGATCACCGGCACCGAGACCGCCGAGCTGATGGCTTTCAGCAGGCCAAGGTCGTAGCCGGTCTTGGCCCCGTCGCGGTCCATGGAGGTGAGCAGGATCTCGCCCGCGCCCTTGGCCACCACGTCCACGGCGTAGTCCACCGCGTCGATCCCGGTGTCGTTGCGACCGCCATAGGTGAAGATGTTCCAGCGATCACCAGTCCGCTTGGCGTCGATGGCGACCACCGTGGCCTGGCTGCCGAAGGCGTCGGCGCAGGCGCTGACCAGGGTGCGGTTCTCCACCGCGGCGGTGTTGATCGAGATCTTGTCGGCGCCGGCCAACAGCAGGCGGCGGGCGTCCTCGACCTGGCGGATGCCCCCGCCCACCGAGACCGGCATGAAACAGACCTCGGCGGTGCGGGCCACCACGTCCAGGATGGTGCCGCGGTTCTCATGGCTGGCGGTGATGTCCAGGAACATCAGCTCGTCGGCGCCGGCCGCGTCATAGGCCCGGGCCTGTTCCACCGGATCGCCGGCGTCGCGCAGGGAGACGAACTGCACGCCCTTCACCACGCGGCCGTCCTTGACGTCCAGGCAGGGGATGACGCGCACGTTCAGCATGTCAGGCGGCCACCCTCAGGGCCTCGGCCGGGACGATGGCGCCGTTGTAGAGCGCGCGGCCCAGGATGGCCCCGGCGATCTTCACGCCCTTGCGCGCCTTCAGCCTGACGATGTCCTCGACGGTGGCCAGGCCCCCGGCCGCGATCACCGGGATGTTCACCGCGTCGGCGATGGCCCCGAAGGCGTCGACATTGAAGCCCATAACCGTGCCGTCACGGTCGATGTCGGTGATGATCAGGGCGCCGACGCCCGCGTCCTCGAACCGTTTGGCCACGGTCACGGCGTCCAGGTCGGAATCCTCGGTCCAGCCCTGGACCGCGACCTTGCCGCCCCGGACATCCACGCTGACCGCGATCTGCTCGGGCCAGCGCTTGGCGGCCTCCCGCACGATCTGCGGCTCGCGCACCGCCACGGTGCCGAGGATGACGCGGGAGACCCCGGCCTCGATCCAGCCCTCGATGTCGGCCAGGGTGCGGATGCCGCCGCCCAGCTGCACGGGAATGGACACCGAACCCAGGATGGCCTCGACGGCGTCGGCGTTCACCGCCTTGCCGGAAACCGCCCCGTTCAGGTCGACCACATGGATCCAATGGAAGCCGGAGGCGGCCCAGGCCCTGGCCTGGTCGGCGGGGGAGGCGTTGAACACGGTGGCGGTGTCCAGGTCGCCGTGGACGACGCGGACGCACTGGCCGTCCTTCAGGTCGATGGCCGGATAGAGGATCAAGGTCGCCACTCCAGGAAGTCGGAAAGCAGGGTGAGCCCCGGGGCCTGTGATTTTTCCGGGTGGAACTGGACGCCGGCCACATTGCCCCGTGCGACAGCGGCGGGAAAGCGCCCGCCGTGTTCCACGAAGGCGGCCACGTCCGCCGGGTCCTCAGGATAGAAGGCGAAGGAGTGGGTGAAATAGACCGCAGCCCCGCCCTTGAGGCTGGTGAACACTGGATGGTCCGCCACGCCGGTCAGAGCGTTCCAGCCCATGTGCGGGATCTTCACCGCCGCGTCGCCCGGCTCCAGCTTGCGGACTTCGCCGTCGATCCAGCCGAGCCCCGGCGTCACCCCGAACTCCAGGCCCCGCGAGGCCAAGAGCTGCATTCCCACGCAGACGCCCAGGAACGGCGCCCCGCGCTTCTGCACCGCCTCGGTCATGGCCTCGATCACGCCCGACCTGGCCTGCAGGGCTTCCATGCAGGCCTTGAAGGCGCCGACGCCGGGCAGCACGATCCGATCGGCCTTGGCGACCGTCTCGGGATCATGGGTGACGACAATCTCCGCCTTCCCGTCCGCGGCGCGGATCAGCGCCTTTTCGGCTGAGCGGAGGTTGCCCGACCCGTAGTCGATCAGGGCGAGCCTTTGCATGACGGTCTAGAGCACGCCCTTCGTCGACGGCGCCTGGCCGCCGGTCTTGGGGTCGATCTCCACCGCCTGCCGCAGCGCCCGGGCCAGGGCCTTGAACCCGCTCTCGGCGATGTGGTGCGAGTTCTTCCCGTAGAGCGTCTCCAGGTGCACGCAGGCGCCGGCGTTCATGGCGAAGGCGTGGTGGAATTCCTTGAACAGCTCGGTGTCCATGTCGCCGACCTTCGGGGTGGCATAATCGACCGTGTGGATCAGGTAGGGCCGGTTGGAGAGGTCCAGGGCGCAGCGCGTCAGGGTCTCGTCCATCGGGATGTAGGCGTGGCCGAACCGGCGCACGCCCTTGAAGCCGTCCAGCGCCTGCTTGAACGCCTGGCCCAGCACGATCGCGGTGTCCTCCACTGTGTGGTGCATGTCGATGTGCAGATCGCCCCGGGTTTCGATCTCGATGTCGAACCCGCCGTGCCGGATGAAGCTCTCCAGCATGTGGTCGTAGAACCCGATGCCGGTGGAAACCTTCGACACCCCGGTCCCATCCACGTCGAGGACGACGCGGATCTGGGTTTCCTTGGTGTTGCGCTCGACCGTGGCCGTGCGAGCCATCGTCATAACCCCTTCGCCGCGGCCAGGTCCTTCAGCGAGACCTGCGGGCGCGGCCCGTAGTGCGAGATCACCTCGGCCGCCGCCAGCGAGGCCAGCCGACCGCAATCGGCCAGCGAGCGCCCCCCGGAGAGCCCGTACATGAATCCGGCCGCGTATTGGTCGCCCGCGCCCGTCGTGTCCACGACTTTCTCTACCCGTTCGGCGGGGATGTGGAGGGTCTCGCCTTTGGAGAGGATCACGCTGCCCTTTTCGGAGCGGGTCACCGCGGCCAGTTCGCAGCGGCGCAGCAGCTGTTCGCTCGCCTCCTCGAAGTCGTCGGTCTGGAACATCGCCAGCAGCTCCGCCTCATTGGCGAACAGCAGGCCCACCTGGCTCTCGATGAAGCCGAGCAGGCCGTCCCGGTGCCGCTCCACCACGAAGCTGTCGGACAAGGTCAGCGCCAGGGTGCGCCCGGAGCCCCTGGCCAGGGCGGCGGCCTTGGCGAAGGCCCGGCGCGCCTGTTCGGCGTCGAACAGATAGCCCTCCAGATAGACGATCTTCGCCGCCTCGACGGTGGCGACGTCCACGTCGGCGTCGGTGAATTCCACCGAGGCGCCCAGGAAGGTGCACATGGTGCGCTGGCCGTCGGGCGTGACGTTGATCATCGAGACGGCGGTGGCCGGGCCGCCCTCCAGCGGGGCGTTCTCGAACCGCGCCCCGATAGCGCGCATGTCCCGGGCGAAGGTCTCGCCCAGGGGGTCGCTCGCCACCTTGCCCATGAAGGCGCCCTTACCGCCGAAGCTGGCGAGGCCGGCGATGGTGTTGGCCGCAGAGCCGCCCGAGGCCTCGATTCCCTTGGCCATCTTGCCGTACAGCGCCGCGCTCTGGGCCGCGTCGACCAGCATCATCGCGCCCTTGTCGAGGCGGTTCTCGGCGAGGAAGGCGTCGCTCGCCGGGGCGATCACGTCGACGATGGCGTTGCCGATCGCGGCGACGTCGTAGAGGTCTGGCATTGCTGAGCTTTCGGCCAAAGGTCGCGCGGGGCTTAGCCGGATTGGCCGCCGATGAACAGATGCCGGCTCGGGCACAGGTCGCTCACCGTGCATTCCTCGCACTTGGGCCGCCGCGCCACGCAGACGTAGCGCCCGTGCAGGATCAGCCAGTGGTGGGCCCGCGTCAGGTAGGGCTGCGGCACGATCGCCATCAGCTCGGCCTCCACCTGGTCGGGCGTCTTGCCGAACGCGAGGCCCAGCCGGTGCGAGACGCGGAAGACATGCGTGTCCACGGCGATGGCCGGCTCGATCCCCAGTTCGTTCAGCACCACCGAGGCGGTCTTTCGTCCGACCCCCGGCAGGGCCTGCAGCTTGGCCCGGTCCAGGGGAACCTCGCCCCCGTGTTCCTCCAGGATGATCCGGGCGGCGGCGATCACGTTCTTGGCCTTGGTGTTGTAGAGGCCGATGGAGGAGATGAACGGCTTGAGGCCATCCTCGCCGAGCGCCAGCATCGCCTGCGGGGTGTTCGCCACCTGGAAGAGCCTGGCCGTGGCCTTGTTCACCGAGACGTCCGTGGCCTGGGCCGAGAGGGCCACCGCCACCACCAGGGTGTAGGGACTGTCGTAGTCGAGCTCAGTGGAGGGGTTGCTCTCCTGCGCCTCGAAGCGGTCGAAGAGCTCGGCGAGCCGCGCCTGCTCGGCGGGTTTGAGGCGTTTCTGCGCAGCTTTGGCCATGGAGCATGCAGGATGGCGTGCGCCGCCGGCCTTCGCAAACCGGCCGGATGACAGGCGAAGACCCCGGGCGTATTGGGGAAGGGATGCTCCTCTCGCTCTACTACATGGACGCCGAGATCAGGCCCAACCGCTCTCTCACCGAGCGGGGCTTCATCATCCTCATCACCGTGGTCACCCTGGCCAACTGCGCGTCGGCGGCGGTCTTCCTGGCGATGGGCGCGACCCTGGTGCCGCTGTTCCTCGGTCTGGACGTCCTGGCCCTGCTGGTGGCCTTCATCGTCTCCTTCCGCCGGGCGCGCCGGATCGAGCGGGTGCGGGTCAGCGCCCGGGACGTGGTGGTCACCTACGAGACACCCAAGGGGTCCCAGGTGATCTGGGAGAGTCCCACCGCCTTCACGCGGGTCAACGTCGAGCGGGACGAGGACGAGCAGGTCATGGACCTGCGCCTGGCGCTGTCCGGTCGGGAGACCGCGGTGGCGGCCGCCCTCAGCCCGGCCGAGCGGGGCGAGTTCGCGCGGGCGCTGGAGGCCGCGCTCTGGCAGGCCAAGCGCGGCGCCTAGTCCCTAGAGGATGAACCTCGACAGATCGGCGTCGGCGGCCAGGTCGCCGATCCGCGCCTGGACGTAGGCGGCGTCCACCGTAAGCGTCTCGCCCTGGCGGTCGGCGGCGCTGAAGCTGATCTCCTCCAGCACCCGCTCCAGGATGGTCTGCAGCCGCCGCGCGCCGATGTTCTCCACCGAGCCGTTCACCGCCACGGCGGCGTCGGCCAGGGCGTCGATGGCGTCCTCGGTGAAGGTCAGGGTCACGCCTTCGGTGAGCAGCAGCGCCTGGTGCTGGCGGATCAGGTTGGCCTCGGGCTCGACGAGGATGCGGCGCAGGTCCTCACGGGTCAGGGCCTTCAGCTCCACGCGGATCGGCAGCCGGCCCTGCAATTCGGGCAGCAGGTCCGAAGGCTTGGCCACGTGGAAGGCGCCGGAGGCGATGAACAGGATGTGGTCGGTCTTCACCGGCCCGTACTTGGTGGAGACAGTGGTCCCCTCGATCAGCGGCAGCAGGTCCCGCTGCACCCCCTCGCGGGAGACGTCGGCCCCCGCCCGGTCGCGGCTGGAGGCCACCTTGTCGATCTCGTCCAGGAACACGATCCCCTGGTTCTCGGCCAGCGACAGGGCTTCCTGGGTCAGGGCCTCCTGGTCGAGCAGCTTGTCGCTCTCTTCGGCGATCAGCGGCGCATGGGCGCCGGCGACGGTGGTCTTGTGGGTCTTGGTCCGGCCGCGGAACGCCTTGCCGAACATGTCGCCGAGATTGAGCGCGCCCATGCCCTGCTGGCCGGGGATCTCCATCATGCCGAACGGCGAGGCGGTGTCGGCCAGCTGCAGCTCCACCTCCTTGTCGTCCAGCTCGCCGGCGCGGAGCTTCTTGCGGAAGGATTCCCGCGCCGCCGTCGAGCCGGGCCCGGTCAGGGCGTCGAGGATCCGTTCCTCGGCGGCGGCCTCGGCCCGGGCGCGGACGCCGGCCCTTCGCTTGTCGCGCACCATCTGCAGGGCGCTCTCCACCAGGTCGCGGACGATCTGATCGACGTCGCGGCCGACGTAGCCGACCTCGGTGAACTTGGTGGCCTCGACCTTCAGGAACGGCGCCTGGGCGAGCTTGGCCAGCCGGCGGGCGATCTCGGTCTTGCCCACACCCGTCGGCCCAATCATCAGGATGTTCTTCGGGGTGATCTCGTCCTGCAGGTCGGCGGGCGTGCGCTTGCGCCGCCAGCGGTTGCGCAGGGCCACGGCCACGGCGCGCTTGGCCTCCGGGTGGCCGACGATGAAGCGGTCCAGCTCGGAGACGATCTCTCGGGGGGAAAATTCGGTCATCAGGCCTGGGGCTTGGGCGGCGGGGCGTCCAGCAGCTGGTCGAACACCAGCTTCCACTGGCCGGCGCGCCGCTGCCAGATGCGTACATAGTGTCCCCGGCCGGGGACGCCAGCCTTGGTCCAGCCCGCCGAGCCGAAGGTCCAGGCCAGGTCCCCGGCGTCGGAGACCTCGCCGCCCAGGTGCTTGAACTGGATGGCGGGCGCGCGGGTGGCCAGCTCCTCGGCGATCTCGGCGGGTGTCGTGGCCGGCCGCCGAGGCGAGCCCTGCATGTGGGCGTCGGGGGCCAGCACCGAGCGATAGGCCGGGACGGCGGCGCGGGCGGCCCGGGTGGCCAGCAGGGTCTCGGCGGCGTCCACCTGGGCGAAGGCCTGGCGGATATCGAGCGGCCTGGGATCGCCCGGCCCGAGCTGGGCCACGGGCGCCGCAGCGGGGCTCCCACCGGTCGCGTCCGAGGCCCCGCCGTCGTAGACCCACTTCCAGGCGCCGTCGGGCTGCTTCTTCCAGACCGTGAAATAGTTGACGGTGCGCTTGCCGTTCACCTCGGCTGGGCCGGTGGTGAAGCCGAGGTCGCCGGAGCGGGCGATCCCCGCCCAGTTGGGCCACCAGGCCAGGGTGGGCCCGCCGTCCTTCGGCGCCCTGCCCGGCGGCTGCGAACTATAGAGCGCCTTGGCGTTCACCGGCTCGGGCGCGAACACGATGGCCTCGGCGGTCATGAAATCCAGGAAGCTCTGCGCGACGCCGACCTCAGCCGCCCGCGCCGCGAACGCCCGCTCGGCGGCGATCACGGGAGCTGCTTCCTGAGCCGCCGCCGGGGCGGCGAGAAGCGCAAGAGCGATGGCCAGCCTACAGGCTCTCAACCGTCAGCTCCCCGTTGGTGTAGACGCAGATCTCGGCGGCGATCCCCATCGCCTTGCGGGCCACGGCCTCGGCGGTGAGGTCGGAATCCATCAGCGCCTTGGCGGCGGCCAGGGCGTAGTTGCCCCCCGAGCCGATGGCCGCCACGCCGCCGTCCGGCTCCAGCACGTCGCCCACCCCGGTGACGGTGAACATGGAATCCTTGTCGGCGACGATCAGCATCGCCTCCAGCCGGCGCAGGTAGCGGTCGGTGCGCCAGTCCTTGGCCAGGTCCACGCAGGCGCGGGCCAGCTGGTCGGGATACTGCTCCAGCTTGGCCTCCAGCCGCTCCAGCAGGGTGAAGGCGTCGGCCGTGGCGCCGGCGAAGCCCGCCACCACCCGCCCGCCGGCCAGGCGGCGGATCTTCTTGGCGTTGCCCTTGACGACGGTCTGGCCCATGGAAACCTGGCCGTCGCCGGCGATCACGGTGGCGCCCCCTTTGCGCACGGCCAGGATGGTGGTCCCATGCCAATCAGGGAAATTCGCGGTGTTCGACATCGCCGCGATGTGAGCAGGGCGGCAGAGTAGGTCAAGCCGGATGAGCTTTACGGACGAGGAGATCGAGCGCTACGCCCGGCACCTGGTGCTGCGCGAGGTGGGCGGTCCCGGACAGCAGAAACTCAAGACCGCCAGCGTCCTGGTGGTGGGGGCGGGCGGCCTCGGCTCGCCGGTGGCGCTTTACCTGGCGGCGGCCGGCGTCGGCGCCATCTTCCTGGCCGACCCCGACGTCGTGGACCGCTCCAATCTCCAGCGGCAGGTGATCTACGGCGAGGACGACATCGGCCGGCCCAAGGCCGAGGCCGCCGCCGACCGGCTGGCGAGCCTCAACCCGCACATCTTCGTGGCCGGCTACAACGGCGCCTTCGACGAGGCCACCGCAGACGAGCTGGTGCAGGGCGTCGACCTGGTCCTGGACGGCACCGACAATTTCGAGACCCGGTTCGCGGTCAACGCGGCCTGCGTGCGCCACGGCAAGCCGCTGATCTCCGGCGCCATCGGCCGCTGGACCGGCCAGGTGGGGGTGTTCGGCCGCCGGCCCTGCTACCGCTGCCTGGTGCCGGAAATCCCGCCCGACGCGGAGACCTGCGTGGCGGTGGGCGTGGTTGGCGCCTTGGCCGGAGTGATGGGCTCGATGATGGCCCTGGAGGCGATCAAGCTGATCGCCGGCGCCGGCCAGCCGCTGACCGGCCGGCTGCTGATCTATGACGCCCTGGCGGGGGAGACCCGCACCGTGAAGGTGGCCGGCGATCCGGACTGCCCGGTCTGCGGGCCCTAGAGCATCTGCGGCAGGACCCGGTCCGGCGGCCGGTGGCCGTCCATCCAGGTCTTGATGTTGACGATCACCTTCTCGCCCATCGCCGTCCGGGCTTCCATCGTGGCCGAGCCCAGGTGGGGCAGGAGGACGATGTTGGGCGCGTTCAGCAGCTTCTGGTTCACGTTCGGCTCGTTTCGATAGACGTCGAGCCCCGCGCCAGCGATGGCGCCTTCGTTCAGAAGATCGGCCAGCGCCTCTTCGTCGAGCAGGTCGCCGCGCGCCGTGTTGATCACGAAGGCGTGCGGCTGCAGCAGCTTCAGCCGGCGCGCCGAAAGCAGGTTGTGGGTGGCCGGGGTGTAGGGGGAGTGCAGGCTGACGATGTCCACCCGGGCCAGCATCTGGTCGAGATTTTCCCAGTAGGTGGCGTCCAGCTCCTCGGCCAGCCGGGGGCTCACCGGCTTCCGGTTGTGATAGTGAATGTGCATGCCGAAGGCGCGCGCCCGGCGGGCCACGGCCTGGCCGATCCGCCCCATGCCGACGATGCCCAGCTGCTTGCCGGTCAGGCTGCGCCCCAGCATCAGCGTGGGCGCCCAGCCGACGAATTTCCCGGCCCGCAGCATGCTCTCGCCCTCCATGCTCCGGCGGCTCACCGCCAGCACCAGGGCCATGGTCAGGTCTGCGGTGTCCTCGGTGAGCACGCCCGGCGTATTGGTGACGGTGATCCCCCGCTCGGTGGCGGCGGCGATATCGATGTGGTCGACGCCGGCGCCATAGTTGGCGATCAGCTTCAGCTGGTCGCCGGCCGCAGCGATCAGTTCGGCGTCGATCCGGTCGGTGATGGTGGGGGCCAGGACCTCGGCGCGGCCGATGGCGTCAAGCAGGGCTTCCCGCCCCATCGGCGCGTCCGTGACGTTCAGTTCCGCATCGAACAGTTCACGCATCCGCGTCTCCACCGGATCGGGGAGTTTGCGCGTGACGATGACTTTCGGCTTGCGGGCGTGCATGACCAACTTGAAAAGGGAACGATTCCTGCGCCGGACCGGCGCGCTCAAGTTCCTGTAGCAAAGGGGCCATGACGGGCCAAGGCAAGGTGGAAAAGGGCGGGTCCAGGTTTTCCCAGGCGCCGAAGTGGGCGGGGCTGGTCCTGGTCGCCGTTCTCGCCGGCGGCGCGGCCGCGGATCGGCCGACCCCCTCGGGCCTGCCGGTCCCGCGCTATGTGACCCTGAAGTTCGACCGGGTGAACGCACGCGCCGGCCCCGGGGACGACCATCGCCTGCTCTGGGTCTACCAGGCGCGCGGCTTGCCTGTGCAGATCGTGGCCGAAACCGCCGAGTGGCGGCGGGTCTGCGATCCGAAGGGGGGCCTTGCCTGGGTGCACCGCCGCGTCACCGACGGCCGCCGCTCGGTGATCAACCTGAGAACCAGCCCGCAACCGCTGATGCGACGGCCCGCCGCGGACGCCGAAGCCGCCGCCTACCTCAGGCCCCAGGCGATGGCCCAACTGGTCCGGTGTCAGAAGGGCTGGTGTAGGGTCAAGGCCCAGGGCGGCCAGGGCTGGGCTCGCGAAGGCGCCCTCTGGGGAACCGCCGAGACCCGCCAATGTCGTTGAGGCGTCCTCGCGCGTTGTGGTAGGGCCAGACCCCGTTTCGGAAGGCAGAACCATGATCACCGACGTTGCGACCCGGCCTTCCAGCTTCTCGCTCGAGGAGTTGCTGGCTTGCGCCCGCGGCGAGATGTTCGGGCCGGGCAACGCCCAGCTTCCCGCCCCGCCCATGCTGATGTTCGACCGGATCACCCAGATCAACTCGGACGGCGGCTCGGCCGGCAAGGGCCACGTCGAGGCTGAGCTCGATATCCACCCCGACCTCTGGTTCTTCGCCTGTCACTTCATCGGCGATCCGGTGATGCCGGGCTGCCTGGGCCTGGACGCCATGTGGCAGCTGGTCGGCTTCTTCCTCGGCTGGTCGGGAGCGCCCGGCAAGGGCCGCGCCCTGGGCGTGGGCGAGGTCAAGTTCACCGGCCAGGTCACGCCCAAGGTCAAGAAGCTGGTCTACAAGATCGACCTCAAGCGGGTGATCATGCGCAAGCTGGTCATGGGTGTCGGCGACGGGCTTCTCTTGGCCGATGGCAAGCCCATCTATGAGGCCAAGGACTTGCGGGTAGGCCTGTTCCGGCCCGAAGACCTTGTCTAAGTCCGCGTTCGTGAAGCCGCAGGAGGCCTGCTGATGCGCCGCGTCGTCGTCACCGGGATCGGCATCGTCTCGTCCATCGGGGCGAACGCCAACGAAGTCGTCGCCTCGCTGAGGGACGCGAAAAGCGGGGTCACCTTCACCCAGGAATACGCCGACCTCGGCTTCCGTTCGCAGGTCCACGCCTCACCGGACATCGACTGGGAGTCGATGGTCGATCGCCGCGCCGCCCGGTTCCTGGCCCAGGGCACCGCCTTCGCCCACATCGCCATGGAGCAGGCGGTGGCCGACTCCGGGCTGGAGGAGGCCGAGGTCTCCAACGAGCGGACCGGCCTGATCGTCGGCTCGGGCGGCGCCTCCACAAGAGCCATCATCGAATCCGCCCAGACCGCCCGTGAGCGCGGCCCCAAGCGGGTCGGGCCCTTCGCGGTGCCCAAGGCGATGAGCTCCGGCCCGTCGGCGACGCTGGCCACCTGGTTCAAGATCAAGGGCCTGAACTTCTCCATCAGCTCGGCCTGCGCCACCTCCACCCATTGCATCGGCTCGGCCTACGAGCAGATCCTCATGGGCAAGCAGGACGTGGTCTTCGCCGGCGGGACCGAGGAGCTGGACTGGACCCTCAGCGTGCTCTTCGACGCGATGGGCGCCATGAGCAGCAACTTCAACGACCGGCCCTCCACCGCCAGCCGGGCCTATGACCTGAACCGCGACGGCTTCGTGATCGCCGGCGGCGCCGGGATCGTGGTGCTGGAGGAATACGAGCGGGCCAAGGCGCGGGGCGCGAAGATCTACGGCGAGGTCATCGGCTACGCCGCCAATTCCGACGGCTTCGACATGGTCGCGCCCTCCGGCGAGGGCGCCGTGCGCTGCATGCGCCTGGCCCTTCAGGGGGTGAACCGCCCGGTCGACTACCTGAACCCCCATGGCACCTCGACCCCCGTGGGCGACGCCAGGGAGATGGCGGCGGTCCGCGAGGTGTTCGGCGACAAGGCCCCGTTGATCTCCTCCACCAAGTCCCTCACCGGCCACAGTCTCGGCGCGGCGGGGGCGCAGGAGGCGATCTACAGCCTCTTGATGCTCAACAACGGCTTCGTCGCCGAGAGCGCCCACATCGAGACCCTCGACCCGGCTTTCGAAGGCATGCCCATCGTCCGCCAGCGCATCGACAAGCCCATCGAGACGGTGATGAGCAACTCGTTCGGCTTCGGCGGGACGAACGGCTCGCTGGTGATGGCCAGGGTCTAGCGCGCCTTTCCGGGATGACACCCGCGGCCTGATCGTCCAAAACCCCCTCGAACGAGGGAGTGAAGCCGCCGTGGCCGACGACTATCAGATGCCCAAGGGCGAGCTCATGAAGGGCAAGCGCGGGATCGTCACCGGCGTGGCCAACCACCAGTCCATCGCCTGGGGGATCGCCGCCCAGCTCGCCGCCCAGGGCGCCGAGATCGCCCTGCTCCACCTGCCCGGCATGGAGCGGCGCGTGCAGCCACTGGGGGACAGCATCGGGGTCAAGACCCTGGCGCCCGTCGACGTCACCGACGACGCTTCCGTGGACGCCGCCTTCGAGACGGTGAAGGCCGCCTTCGGGACCATCGACTTCTTCGTCCACGCCATCGCCTTCGCCAACAAGGACGAGCTGAAGGGCTCGTTCGTGGAGAACACCACCCGAGAGGGCTTCCTGCGGGCGCTCAACATCTCCGCCTTCAGCTTCGTGGACACCGCCCGGCGGGCCGCGGCCCTGATGCCGGACGGCGGCTCGATCATCACCCTCACCTACATGGGCTCGGAGCGGGCGATCCCGAACTACAACACCATGGGGGTGGCCAAGGCCGCCCTGGAGGCCGCCGTGCGCTACGCCGCCCGCGACCTCGGCCCCAAGGGCATCCGGGTCAACGCCGTCTCGCCCGGCGCCATGCGCACCCTGTCGCTGGCCGGCATCTCCGGCGGGCGCGGCATGCTGGCCAAGGGCCGCAACCTGTCGGCCATGAAGGAGGACACCTCCATGGAGGGCGTCGCCGGCTGCGCCCTGTGGCTGCTCTCCGACCTCGGCAAGTCCACCACCGGCGAGGTGATCCACGTCGACGCCGGCTTCCACATCATGGGCTTCTCCGATGACGAGGACACCGACGCGTAAGGCCGCCAAGGCGGCCGAAGGCTACGACGTCATCATCGCCGGCGCCGGCATCCCCGGCGCCACCCTGGCCCTGGCCCTGGCGCGCGCGGGCCTGAAGCCCGTCCTGATCGACCCCGTGCCGTTCGACGCCCAGGTAGAGCCCACCTTCGACGGCCGAGCCTCCGCCATCGCCTACGCCGCCTACCGCCAGTGGCGGACGCTGGGCGTTGCTCAGGCGCTCGATCCCCACGCCCAGCGGATCGAGCAGATCCTGGTGACCGACGGCAAGGCGCCGGGCGCGGCCGCCGGCCCCCAGACGCCGTTCCACCTGCGCTTCGACGCCGAGGAGATCGCCGACCGTTCGGACGGCGAGCCGCTGGGCTACCTTCTGGAGAACCGCCACATCCGCGCCGCCCTGGCCGCCGCGGTTCAGGCCGCCGGCATCGAGGTGCTGGCCCCCGCCCGGGTGGCCTCGGCGGTCTTCGGGCCGCGCGCCGCCGCCGTGACCCTGGAGGACGGCCGGGTGATCGAGGCGCCGCTGGTGGTGGGCGCCGAGGGGCGAGGTTCGGTGATCCGCCGCGAGGCCGGGATCGGGACCATCGGCTGGGACTATCGCCAGACCGGCGTGGTCGCCACCGTGCGCCTGCAACGGCCGCACGAGGGGGTGGCGCACGAATATTTCCTGCCCGGCGGGCCGTTCGCCATCCTGCCGCTCACCGACAACCGCGCCAGCCTGGTGTGGACCGAGAGCGTCTCGCGCGGCGCGGCGCTGAAGACCGCGCGGCCGGAGGTGTTCCAGGCCCACCTGGAGCGGCGGTTCGGCGACTTCCTCGGGACGATCGCGGTGGAGGGGCCGGTGTTCACCTATCCCCTGGGCCTGCAGTTGGCCGAGCGGCTGGCGGCCCCGCGCGTGGCCCTGCTGGGCGACTCGGCGCACGCGGTGCACCCCATCGCCGGCCAGGGGCTGAACCTGGGGCTGAAAGCCGCCGCCGCCCTGGCCGAGACCCTGGTGGACGCCGCCCGGCTCGGCGAGGACATCGGCTCGGAGATCGTGCTGGAGCGCTACGCCGCCTGGCGCCGGTTCGACACCGCGACGCTGTCCGCCGGCATGGACGCCTTCGTGCGGCTGTTCTCCAACGACAACCCCTTGCTGCGGCTGGTCCGGGGCGTGGGCATGTCGGCGGTGGGCCGCATCGGCCCGGCCCGGCGGTTCTTCATGCAGCAGGCCGGCGGGGCGGTGGGCGACCTCCCCCGGTTGTTAAAGGGCGAGGCGCTCTAGCCGAGCTCGCGGGCTTCCTCAGGCAGCATGATCGGCACCCCGTCGCGGATCGGATAGGCCAGCTTGGCCGACTTGCTGACCAGTTCGGCCTTGGCGCGGTCGTAGGTCAGCGGCCCGCGCGTCACCGGACAGACCAGGATCTCCAGCAGACGGGGGTCAACCTCGGCGGCGGGGCTTTCGGGGCTTTCGCTCATGCCCGATCTCTACTGCACCGAATGCGGCTCGTCATCGGATTCGCTGGCGTCGATCTCCAGCAGCGCCGTCAGGGTCTCGAACCGGCGCACCAGGCCGTCGGCCTCCAGCAAGGCCTGCTTCTCCCGGGGCTCGAAGGGCAGGCCCATGGATAGGCTGTTGACCAGGGCCTCCAGGGGCGCGGTCCTGGCGGTCTCCCAGTCGATGTCCAGTTCGCGGTGGTTCAGGTAGCTTTTCAGGGCCCGGGCGAAGCGGGCTCGGGCGGCCTCGGGGGCCTCGACCGCCTCGTCGCGGGCCAGGTCGCTTTCATAGGCGGCGTAGTTCGCGCGGAGCTGCCGGTAGGGGGTCTTCAGACCGAGCTCGTCGCCGGCGTGGAAGCGGCAGACGCCGGTGAGGGTGACCAGGTAGCGGCCGTCCTGGGTCTCTGCGTAGCTGGTCACCCGGCCCAGGCACCCCACCTTGGCGAGGGCCGGCCGGGCGCGGTCGCCGCCGGGCCGGCTCTGGATCATGCCGATGACCCGCTCGCCGGCCATCACGTCGTCCACCATGTTCAGGTAGCGCGGCTCGAAGATCTGCAGCGGCAGCTCTCCCCCGGGTAACAGCAGCGCGCCATCCAGCGGGAACACCGGGATCAACTGGGGCAGGTCGCCGATACGACGGTAGCCGGGCAGGGGCTTTTTCAACTGAACAGGATAGCCGAGAGCTTGCGTCGGCCGACCTTGGCGACCTCCGAGCCATGGCCGGCGGCCTCGAAGACGATCAGCAGCTGCTTGCGGGCGGCCTGCTCGTCCCACTCACGGTCCTGCCGGATGCTCTCCAACAACTGGTCGACGGCCCCGGCCATGTCGCCGTTGGCCGCCAGGGCCTTGGCCAGCGTCAGCCGCGCGTCATGGTCGGCCGGATCCTTCGCCAGACGCGCCTCGATCGGAGCGGTGTCGATCGGGCCTTCGGCCGCCAGGGCCAGGGCGGCGCGCACGCCTTCGATCTCCGGGTCCTTGGCGCCCTCGGGCGTCATGGCGAGGATCTCCCTCGCCTGCTCCAGCTCGCCGGCCTGCTGGTACATCCGGGCGAGTCCGCCGATGGCCTTCAGGTTCTCGGGCTCGTTATGCAGGACCTGGACATAGGCCTGGGCCGCGCCGCCGAGGTCGTCCGCCTCCAACAACTCCTTGGCCAGGGCGAGCAGCTCTTCCGCCGGCGTTCCGCCGCCGCCGCCGGCCTTGATCACCTTGGTGATGAAGTCCTGCACCTGGCTGTCCGGCAGCGCGCCCATGAACCCGTCCACCGGCCGTCCGTCCACGAAGGCGAACACGGCGGGGATGGATTGCACGCGCAGCTGGCCCGCGTAGGCCGGGTTCTTGTCGATATCGATCTTGACCAGCTTCACCTTGCCGCCGGCCGCCTGCACCGCCTTCTCCAGCGCCGGGCCGAGCTGTCGACAGGGCCCGCACCAGGGCGCCCAGAAATCCACGACCACCGGGACGCTCTTGGACGCCTCCAGCACGTCAGCCGCGAAGCTGGCGTCGGTGGCGTCCTTGATGAGGTCGCCGGGCGGCGGGCCGGCGGTTTCGCCAATCAGGGTCATCGGTAGCTCTCTAAATCCTTGTCGTGCTCGGCAAGATGGGCGCAAGCGGCGCCGGCTTCAACGCGCAAGCGGGTTTTCGACGACCGTCATGGCCGAAAAATCCACCACCAGGGGCGTGACCCCGATCGTCGCCAGGAAGTCCCTGAAGCCGGCCTGGGAGATGGTGGTGGTGGCGGTGTTGGTCAGGGGATGGAAATTGACCTGGCCGGCCTCCGCCAGGGTGCGGTCCAGCACGAAGCGCACCTTGTGTCCGGTGTCGTTGGCCAGGGCGAAGGCGGTGACCGACCCGGGGGTGACGCCCAGCACCGCCTCCATCAGCACGGCGCTGCCGAACGACAGGCGGGCCGAGCCGATCACCGGGTGCAGACGCTTCAGGTCGATGCTCGCCTGGCCCTCGGCGGAGATCAGCCAGAGCTGATCCTTGGCGTCTTTCAGGAACAGGTTCTTGGTGTGGGCGCCGGGTATGGCCAGCTTGATCGCCTCGCCCTCGGCCACCGTGAACACCGCCGGGTGCGCATGGTTTTCGTAGGCGACGCAGATCCGGTCCAGAAAGGCGAGCAGTTCGGCGGGCGTCCTCATGCCTCGCTAATAGCCGAACTGGACGCCGGCGCGACAGCCGCTCTAAGGGTGGGGGACATCAGGAGTCCCCCGTGAGCCAGAAGCCGTTCGAACTGGAATGCTTCCCCACCGTGGAGCGCGGGGTGCCGCCGCCGGAGATCGTGCCTGGCCGCCCCTCGCGCGAGTGGATGGACGTCTTCGCCTCCCGCCACCCCTATCGCTGCCTGCCGCTGACCATGGCCAACTGCTCCGGCTGGGAAATCCTCTGCCCCATGCCGGTGATCCTCGATTGGAATGGCGGTATCCGGCAGGAGGACATCACGATCCGGACGGACCACCGCCACCCGCACCTGCATGACTTCGTGAAGAGCCACTTCAGCCACGGCGTGGTGACCTTCCACCCGGGCTACCTCTTCCGTACCCCGCCCGGCTGGTCGATGATGGCCATGGGCGCGCCCAACCACATCAAGGACGGCATCCAGCCGCTCTCGGGGGTGGTGGAGACCGACTGGCTTCCCTTCCCCTTCACCATGAACTGGAAGTTCACCCGGCCGGGCACGGTGCGGTTCGAGAAGGGCGAGCCCTTCTGCTTCATCACCCTGGTTCAGGACAAGGCGCTCCACGAGATCCAGCCGGTCATCCGGCGGATCGAAACCGACGACGAGCTGCGCCACCAGTACGAGACCTGGCTGAAGCACCGGGCCGAGTTCAATCAGAAGATCTTCCGCGGCGACCCCGAGGCCACCAAGGAGGCCTGGCAGCGCTATTACTTCAAGGGCGAGTTCCCCGAGGACGTCGCGCCGGCCCCCGAAGGCCACGTCAACAAGCGGCGTCTGAAGGCCCCCAAACTCGGGCGTTGAAACCCCTCGGCGGGCGCTTGCAAACGCCCGGACCGTCTGCCATAAGGCCGCCTCTCGATTTCGGGGGCTTTCGGGTCCTTGAGGAGCGCGGGCGTAGCTCAGTGGTAGAGCACAACCTTGCCAAGGTTGGGGTCGTGAGTTCGAATCTCATCGCCCGCTCCAGATTTCGAGATCCCGCCACCCCGCCCTAGAACCGGCCCCGCAGTCGCAGGGCGCCGCGGGCCATGGGGACGCTACAGCAAGCCTTCGTTCGATGGCGAGCAGGGAAACAACGAAGGCCGCGCCCTGGCTTTCAGCCCGGCGCGGCCTCGGAAGGTCTAGCGGCTGGCCACCGGATACTGGATGCGGGGCCGCAGGTTTTCCATCACCGCCCGGGCGTCGAAGGCCTTGGGATCGTTGGCTGGCTTTTCGCCCTTGCCCATGAGGACCTCGGCGCTGGCCTCGAACCGATCGACGGTGCGCACGTCCACCCGGTTGGCCCAGAACGGCCCACCCCAGAAGGGGTCCCAGGTCCGCCAGCCGTAGGGCGAGCCGTAATAGCGCCAGGACGGCCGCCACCACGAATAGCCGCCGCCGTACCAGGGGCTGTAGAGCGGGTCGGGATCGACATAGGTCCGGCTTTCGCGGTCGGTGTTGCGGTCGACCATGGCGAACCAGTCGTAGCCCTGCTGCACCGTCAGCTCGGCGGCCCGGAACAGCAGGTAGCCCTCGACCGTCTCGCGGGAGGTCAGGGTGTTGCCCTGGAAGTTCACCCGGAAGCGGTTGGTCTCCAGGCGCAGCTCGGAATAGCCGCCCGTCGCCTTCTGGCCGGGGATGTTCGGTTGGTAGGGCGTGGCGGTGGCGCAGGCCGTCAGGCCGACCCCAAGGGCCAGGACCAGGGCGAGCGCGGCTGATTTCTTTGACATTCTCTTGCGTCTCGAACTCGAAGCGTCCCTCTTCGGGACCATATGTAAGTGCTTGAACACGCTAGCGCAATTCTGGTTGCTAGGTCCTAAGGACGATGAGGGCGGCGATGGCCAGGAACATCAGCCCGGAAAACGCGGCGAATCCGCGCTGGAACCGTTCGCCGTTCATTCGCCGCGCGATCGCCGCGCCCGAGAAACCGTAGGCGGTCATCACCACCACGTCGAGGACGACGCCGGTGGCGCCGAACACCGCGACCTGGGGCGGGACGGGGTGTGACAGGTCTAGGAACGGCGGCAGCACCACCGTGGTGTAGAGCAGGGCCTTGGGGTTCGAGAGCTGCACCATCAGGCCGTCGCGGAAAGCCCGGCGCCCCACGGCCCGCGCCGCGTGCGCCTCCCGGGCGTCGCCGCGCCAGGCCCCGATCAGCGACCGCGCGCCCAGCCAGGCCAGCCAGGCCAGGTAGGCCCCGCCGGCCAGGGCCATGGCGCGGAACAGGCCGGGAGTGGCCCGCGCCAGGGCCGAAAGCCCGAGGCCCGCCGCCACCAGCCAGACGACGGTGGCCAGGTTCATGCCCAGGACGGCCGCCAGGACCGCGCGGCGGCCGAGGCGCGCGCCTACCGCGATGGCGAACAGGTTGGCCGGCCCCGGCGTCACCACCATCAGGACGGCGATGCTCAGATAGGCGGCGTAGAGGGCGGGGTCGATCAGGGCGGTCAGGCCCCGGTGACCAGCATGGCCTGGATCGCCAGCACCAGAGCCCCGATCACCAGGACCGCGGTCGCCAGGGCCTGGATCAGGAACCCGGGAAAGCGCTTCTTCGCCTCGGCGACATAGCCCAGCTGGTAGATCACCCGGCCGACGATCCACACCACCCCCACGACGGCGGCGATCCGGTCGTTGCCGTAGATGGCGAAGAGCCACAGGCCGGTCAGGAAGATCGGCAACCATTCCAGGGTGTTGTAGTGGGCGCGGATGGTGCGCTCGAGGACCGCGTCGCCAGTCATGGCGGGGGCGGCGACGCCGCAGGCCTTGCGGGTGAGGGCGACGCGCAGGCCCATCCAGAATGGGACCATCACCGCCAACAGGCTGACCACCGCGACGAGGGCGTGGGATTGCATTCGGGTCTCCTCCGTGACGGTCGAGCTTGCCACGCTTTCGGCGGCCTGGGGAACCGGCGCCCGAGGTTTGGGCGTTGTTGAGGGGATGTCGGACCGGGAGCCTGTCGATGGAAGTCGAATCCACGGCGATAAGCGAGATCGATTACGATCCCGAGGTCGCCAAGCTGTTGGTCCGCTTCGCCAGCGGCGAGCGCTACGTCTATGTGGGCGTGCCGGGCGAGGTTTGCCGCTCGTTCCTGGAAGCCGAGTCTAAGGGCCGCTTCTTCCAGGCCGAGATCCGCGACCGTTACCCCTACAACAAGCTCGACAGCTAGATTCGCCGATCCCGCTTGGCGGCCACCCGCAGGCGCAGCGCGTTGAGCTTGATGAAGCCCGCGGCGTCGCGGTGGTCGTAGGCCACCTTGCCTTCCTCGAAGGTCACCAGGTCCTGGTCGTAGAGCGAATAGGGACTGGTGCGGCCGATGACGCTGACGTTGCCCTTGTAGAGCTTCACCCGCACCTGGCCGGTGACCATGGCCTGGGAGTCGTCGATGGCCGCCTGCAGCATGGTCCGCTCGGGCGCGAACCAGAAGCCGTTGTAGATCAGGCTGGCGTACCTCGGCATCAGCTCGTCCTTCAGGTGCATGGACCCGCGGTCGAGGGTGATGGATTCAATGCCCCGGTGGGCGGCCAGCAGGATGGTCCCGCCCGGCGTCTCGTAGACGCCGCGCGACTTCATGCCGACGAAGCGGTTCTCCACCAGGTCCAGGCGCCCGACGCCGTTGTCGTGGCCCAGGCGGTTTAGTTCGGTGAGCAGGGCGGCCGGCGACAGCTTTTTCCCATCGATCGCGACGGGATCGCCCTTCTCGAAATTCATGGTGAAGACGGTGGGCTTATCGGGCGCGTCCTCGGGCGAGATGGTGCGCATGTGCACGAATTCCGGCGCCTCGACGGCCGGGTCCTCCAGCACCTTCCCCTCGGAGGAAGAGTGCAGCAGGTTGGCGTCGACGCTGAACGGCGCGTCGCCGCGCTTGTCCTTGGCGATCTGGATCTGGTGCTTCTCGGCGAAGTCGAGCAGGGCCTCGCGGCTCTTGAAGTCCCACTCCCGCCAGGGCGCGATAACGTGGATGTCCGGCTCCAGGGCGTAGTAGCCGAGCTCGAA
This sequence comes from Caulobacteraceae bacterium, assembly GCA_947476555.1. Classification (GTDB taxonomy): domain Bacteria; phylum Pseudomonadota; class Alphaproteobacteria; order Caulobacterales; family Caulobacteraceae; genus Phenylobacterium. Next base: position 49,475 of record CANJRI010000005.1, on the reverse strand, counting down.
GCGGACCTGGTCGTTGCCCTTGCCGGTGGCGCCGTGGCTGACCGCGTCGGCGCCGGTGGCCCGGGCGATGTCGATCTGCTTCTTGGCGATCAGCGGGCGGGCGATGGAGGTGCCCAAGAGGTACTGGCCCTCGTAGACCGTGTTGGCCCGGAACATCGGGAAGACGTAGTCGCGGACGAACTCCTCGCGCAGGTCCTCGATGTAGATGTTCTCCGGCTTCACCCCGGCGGCCAGCGCCTTGGCCCGCGCCGGCTCGATCTCGCCGCCTTGGCCGAGGTCCGCGGTGAAGGTCACCACCTCGGCGCCGTACTCGGTCTGCAGCCACTTCAGGATGATCGAGGTGTCGAGCCCGCCGGAGTAGGCGAGCACGACCTTCTTGACGGACTTGTCGGCCATGGGAGGGAAGCCTTGAGGAGGAAGCTTAGAGGTCGCGCGCCTTTAAGGGCGAATGAGCCGCGGGTTCAAGGCTTCAGTGCGCCCTCGGCCTCGAGGGTCCGCGCCACGGCCCGCATCCAACCCCAGTGGATCAGCATGTGCAGCGGCGCCACGACAGCCCTCACGAGGAAGACGATCAGATCGCCCTGCGGCCCGATCCGGGGGTCGCGAGCGATCGTCGAGAGCGTCAGGCCCACCAGCAGGGGGACGCCCACCATCAGGGTGAACGCCAACCGCTGGGGCGCCCGCCAGGCCGGCTTGCGCGTCAGGCTCCATTGCATGGGCAGCCGGACGCCGGGCGGCAGCGCCTGTGACAGGCGCCGCGAACTCGACGCGATGGTGGCGAGCACCAGTATCCACATCGCGTCGCCGAGGATCGCAAGCAGATCGACCTGCATCAGACGGTGACCTGGGTGCCCAACTCGACCACGCGGCCGGGGGGGATCTTGTAGAAGTCGGTGGGGTTGGCGGCGTTGCGCATCAGGAAGATGAACAACTTATCTTGCCAAAGGGGCATGCCCGACTGCGCCGAGGGCACCACCGAGCGTCTTCCCAGGAAGAAGCTGGTGGCCATGATGTCGAACTTCAGCCCCTGCTTGCGGCACAGGCCCAGCGCCTTGGGGACGTTGGGGGTCTCCATGAAGCCGTAGACGATGGTCACCCTCTTGAAATCGTCGTTCAGCGGCGCGATCCGGATGCGGTTCTCGTCGCGCACCCGTGGCGTTTCGGCCGTCTCGAGGGTCAGGACGATGTTCTTCTCGTGCAGCACCTTGTTGTGCTTGAGGTTGTGCATCAGGGCGACCGGCGCGGTCTCGGGGTCCGAGGTCAGGAAGATCGCGGTGCCGGGCGCACGGTGGGGGCTGCGGGCGCGCAGGATCTCGGCCAGTTCGACCAGGGACACCGAATCCCGCCGGGTCTTCTCCGAGAGGATCTGGGCGCCCCGGGTCCAGGTCCACATGATCAGCACCAGGGCCGCGCCCAGCACCAGCGGCAGCCAGGCCCCCTGCGGGATCTTCAGCAGGTTCGAGGAGATGAACACCACGTCCAGCACGCCGAAGACGCCGGCGGCGGCGAACGCCTGCCAGGCCGGCCGCTTCCACATGTAACGGACGATGAAGTAGAACAGCAGGGTGTCGATGAACATCGCCCCGGTCACCGCGATCCCGTAGGCGGCGGCGAGGTTGGACGAGGTCTTGAACATCACCAGAAGCACCAGAACGCCGATCAGCAGGATGGTGTTGACCTGCGGGACGTAGATTTGGCCGGCCTGGGTCTCGCTGGTGCGGCGGATGTCGATACGGGGCAGGAGACCGAGCGAAACCGCCTGCTGGGTCATGGAGAAGGCCCCGGTGATCACCGCCTGGCTGGCGATGACCGCGGCGATGGTCGCCAGGAGAAGGACCGGCCAGTACACCGCCTCGGGGATCATCCGGAAGAACGGGTTCCCGGCGGCCGAGGGGTCGGACAACACCAGGGCGCCCTGGCCGAGATAATTGAGCAGCAGGGCTGGCAGCACGAACAACAGCCACGCCGCCCGGATGGGCTTCTTCCCGAAATGTCCCATGTCCGCGTAGAGCGCTTCGGCGCCGGTGACCGCCAGGAAGACGCTGCCCAGGATGACAAAGCCGATGAAGCCGTTGTCCAGCAGGAACAGCACGCCCCAGTGAGGCGATAGCGCCCGGAAGATCGAGAGGTCGTCGGTGATATGAAACAGCCCCAGTCCCGCGATCACCAGGAACCAGGCCGCGGTGATCGGGCCGAAGAAGCGGGCGACGCTGGCCGTGCCCCGCGACTGCACCAGGAATAGGGCGATCAGGATACCCGCCGAAATCGGGACCATGTAGGTGTCGAGACGGCCCCCCACCCCCGGCGCGTCCTTCAGGCCCTCGACCGCCGAGAGCACCGAGACCGCCGGGGTGATGATGCCGTCGCCGTAGAAAAGTGCGGCGCCGACCATGCCGAGCACGAACACCATGCCCGAGCGGCGGGGCAGCAGGCGCTGGGCCAGGGCCATCAGGGCCAGGGTCCCGCCCTCGCCCTTGTTGTCCGCCCGCATCAGGAAGACGACGTATTTGATGGTGACGATGAGGATCAGCGCCCAGGTGATCAGCGAGACCACCCCCAGCACCGCCAGCTCCGGATCGCCCGAGTGGCTGTGATGCAGGGCCTCGCGCATCGCATAGAGCGGGCTGGTGCCGATATCGCCGAACACCACGCCCACCGAGCCCAGGGCCAGGGCCAGGAACTTGTCCCGGGGTGCGTGATGCCCCCCCTCCGCCCCATTTTCAGGAGCGCCGGCCGGATCAGCCATCCATCATCTCCGGGAACGCTTACCTGTTCCCTGGGCGGCCCGATGCCGTCACGCGGCCGGCGGGGTACACCCAAAGCCCGCGCCATACAATGCCACGGCGAAGGTGCGGCTTGAACGTTAGGACCAAGGCCGTAGTTTCAAGCGGGTTCAGGGGTAGGTCGCATGGATCGTAAACTGGCGCTGGTCACGGGCGCCTCGGCCGGAATCGGGGCGGCCTTCGCCCGCATCCTGGCGAGCCACGGCTATGACCTGGCGCTGACCGCCCGCCGTGCGGACCGGCTGGACGCCTTGGCCGAGGAGATCAAGCTGCAGCACGGCGTCGAGGTCCTGACCCTCGCGGCCGATCTGGCCGAGCCGGAGGCGCCGGGCCAGATCATCGACCACCTGACCGCCCACGGCCGCACGGTCGACGCCCTGATCAACAACGCCGGCTATGGCCTGCCCGGCGCCTATGCCGACACCCGCTGGCGCGACCAGGCGGCCTTGCTGCAGGTGATGGTCACCGCCCCCTGCGAACTGGCGCACCGGTTGGTTCCGGCCATGAGCCAGGGCGGCTTCGGCCGGATCGTCAACGTCGCCTCCCTGGCCGGCATGATCCCGGGCTCGGCGGGCCACACCCTCTACGGGGCGACCAAGGCCTTCCTGATCAAGTTCTCCCAGAGCCTGCACCTGGAGCTGGCGCCGGAGGGGGTCCACGTCACCGCCCTCTGCCCCGGTTTCACCTGGTCGGAGTTCCACGACGTCAACGGCATGCGCGCCGCCGTCACCGCAAACACCCCCGAATGGGCCTGGATGGGGGCCGACGAGGTCGCCGCCGCCGGCTACGAGGCGGTGGAGGCCAACCGGGCGGTCTGCGTGCCCGGCGCCCCCAACAAGGCGGTGGCCGCGCTGGCGAAACTCGTCCCCGACGAATGGGCCCTGGCTTTGATGGCCTCGCAGGGCGGGCGGTTCCGGAAGGTTTAGCGCCCTCAGGCGAAGTGGGAACCGGTTCGGCGCCCGGAGGGCGCGCAACTCAAAAGTCAGGGTCCGTAGGGGTGGGCGGCGCTGGGATCGATGAGGCCCAGCGTCGATTCCGCCAGGCCCGCCAGGATGAACTGCACCGCCAGGGCGCAGAGGATCAGGCCCAGCACCCGCACCACGATGGTCAGGCCGATCCGGCCTAGCAACCTTGTGATGATCGGCGTCGCCAGGAAGCAGACCAGGGTCACCACGGCCACCGCCGAGATCGCCCCGGCGCTGGCCAGCGCCCCTGAGGCCCCCAGCGGGCGGGCCTGGCCGGCGTAGATCACGACCGTGGAGATCGCGCCCGGCCCGATCAGCAGCGGCATGGCGAAGGGCACGATCATCCGTTCGAACCGGCGCCGCGCGAACTGGCGCGGGTCGCCCGAGGCGGCGTCAGCGGCGTCCGCGAAGGTGGCGGTGAAGTCGTCCCTGGCCATCTGCAGACCCAGCAGGAACAGGATCACCCCACCGGCGATGCGGAAGGCCGGCAGGGAGATGCCGAAGAACTCCAGCAGGCTGACGCCGGTGAAATAGAAGAAGGTCAGGAAGACCAGCACGAAGACGCTGATGTAGAGGGCGATCATCGCCCGGTCCCTCGGGCGCGCTCCCGCCGTCGCCGCGGCGAACAGCGGCACGTTCCCGATCGGGTCGATCAGGGCGAACAGGGCGACGAAGAAGTTGACCGCGAACTCGGCCTGGCTCATGCACGCGTCTTAGCCCAAACCGCAGCCTTCGCCCACGGAGCCACGCATGGCCGCCGCCGCCGACCCGCGCCTGATCGTGCCCCTGGACGTGCGGACCACCGGCGAGGCCCGCGTCCTGGTCGCCGCGCTCGGCGACACGGTGAGCTTCTACAAGGTCGGCCTGGAGCTCTTCGCCACCGACGGCATGGCCCTGGCGCGGGAGCTGAAGGCGGGCGGCAAGCAGGTGTTCCTGGACTGGAAGCTGCACGACATCGGCGCCACCGTGCAGCGCTCGGCCGCCGCCCTGGCGGGCGCGGGCTGCGACCTGCTCACCGTGCACGGCGAGCCCCAGGTGATGGCCGCCGCCGTGAAAGGCCGGGCCGGCTCGGCCTTGAAGATCCTGGCGGTCACCGTCCTCACCAGCCTGACCGACGAGGACCTCGCGCAGATGGGCTACGCCTTCGGGGCCAAGGCCCTGGTCGAGCGCCGCATCCGCCAGGCGGTGGACGCCGGCTGCGACGGCATCGTGGCCAGCCCGCACGAGGCGGCCCTGGCCCGCGCCATCGGCGGGCCGGATTTCCTGGTGGTGACCCCGGGCGTGCGGCCGGACTGGTCGGCGAAGAACGATCAGGCCCGGGCGGCGACGCCGTTGGAAGCCCTCACAGCCGGCGCCAGCCACATCGTCTGCGGCCGGCCGATCACGGCGGCGGAAGATCCCCGCGCCGCCGCGCTCAAGGTGATCGCGGAGATGGCGGGGGGCTAGAAGTCGACGGCCAGGCCCTTGCGCTCCCAGTCGCCGAAGCGGGTCGGCTCGGGACCCTTCGGGCCGCCGTCCTCGGGGGCGAGCGCCTGGCCTTCGGCGGCCAGGCGGCGGGCCTCGGCTTCTTCCAGCGCCCTGCGGGCCGCCGGGGTGAGCGCCTTGCCGGGCGCGGCGTTGGGCGGGATGTCGTCCATGGCCGTCATCTAGGCGCCCGCGCCGGCGTTGCCAAGCGCCCCGAACCCTGATGTCGTCCGCCCTCCATTCGGGGGAATGCACATGAACAAGCTGTCGCTATCGTTCTTTTCGGCCGGCGCCCTCTGCGCGCTGGGCGGCATGATCTGGGGCAACTACATGGGCGCGACCGGGGATTTCACCCTCTCGCCGGCCCACGCCCACCTCAACCTCGTCGGCTGGGCCAGCCTGGCCATCATGGGGACCTTCTACGCGCTCTCCGGCAAGAGCGGCCGCCTCGGCTGGGCTAATTTCGGCCTCTCGACCAGTGGTGTCGTGGTGATGATCCCGTTCCTCGCCCGCTATCTGCTCGGCGACCCCGGCGCCCATGTGGGGGTGGCGGTCGGCGGGGTGCTGGCGCTGCTCGGGATGTTGACCTTCGTCATCACCGTGCTGTCCGGCTGGCGCGCCGCCCCGAACTGAAGCCCCTTGCGCTGGCGGCCCCGACAGGGCACCCCGCCGCGCGTGAGTGAGAACCAAGATGCCCAGGGCCTGCCGGCCCGCTCCGCCGCGCTCGAGCTGCTGACCGCCGCCCTGTCGCGCCGCGCGGGGCTGGAGGACGGGCTGAGCCATCCGTCCCTGGCCGACCTGTCGCCGCGCGACCGGGGCTTCGCCCGCGCCCTGGCGATGGCGGCCCTGCGCTGGCTGGGCCCTATCGACGCCGCCCTCCAGGCCCGACTCCAGCGCCCCCCGCCGGAAAGGGTGGTCAATATCCTGCGCCTGGGGGCGGCCCAGCTGCTTGTCCTCAAGACCCCCGCGCACGCGGCCGTGGGCGCCACCGTGGACCTGGCCGCCGCCCACGCCTCCAGCCGGCCGATGAAGGGCCTGGTCAACGCCGTCCTGCGCGGCCTGACCCGCGAGCCGCCGGCGCTGGACGATGCGGAGCTGATGGTCCCGCCCTGGCTGCTGGCCCGCTGGCGCGCGGCCTTCGGGCCGGAAGCGGCGCTGGCGATCGCGGCCCAGGTCGCGGCGGAGCCGGCCACCGATCTCACCCTCAAGGACCCGGGACAGGCCGACGACCTCGCGCCCGCCTTCGAGGCCGAAGTCCTGCCCGGCGCAACCCTGCGCGCCGGTCTGAAGGGCGACCTTGGGCTGTGGCCCGGCTTCGCCGAGGGCGGATGGTGGGTGCAGGACGCTTCCGCCGCCGTCCCCGCCCGGCTGCTGGCCGTGCAGGCGGGCGAGATCGCGCTCGACCTCTGCGCCGCCCCGGGCGGCAAGACCCTGCAGCTGGCCGCGGCCGGCGCCCAGGTGACCGCTGTCGACAAGTCCGCCGCGCGGCTGAAGCGGGTGGCCGAGAACCTCGCCCGCACCGGGCTGTCCGCCGAGATCATCGCCGCCGACGCCACCGCCTGGCCCGGCGCGCGGACTTTCGACGCCGTCCTGCTCGACGCCCCCTGCTCGGCCACCGGCACCTTCAGGCGCCACCCCGACGTCCTGTGGATGGCCAGCCCCGCCGATATCCCCAAGCTCGCCGCCCTGCAGAGCCGGCTGCTCGACGCGGCGGCCCGGCGGGTGAAGCCCGGCGGCCGGCTGGTCTATTGCGTCTGCTCGCTGGAGCCGGAGGAGGGCGAGGCCCAGCTCGCGGCCTTCCTCGCCCGCACCCCCGCCTTCGCCCTCGATCCCGTGGCCTCCGGGGAAGGCGGCGCGCCCGAGGCCAGCCGTCTGCCGGACGGGACCCTGCGCATCCTCCCTCATCATCGGGCCGGCGGAACCGACGGCTTCTTCATCGCGCGGATGCGGCGCAGCGCTCAGGCCTTGTAAAAGCCATACGCGCGCCGGGATTTGGAAAGATGGCCGACGACAGACCCGCATTCTCCGTTGTGGAACAGGCCCAGCTTCAACAGGCCGTGGCCTTCCTGCACGCCGGCCAGCTGGAGCAGTCCCGGGCGCTGTGCCAGGCTTTGCTGAAGACCAATTCGCGGCAGCCCGACGCCCTGCACATCCTGGGCATCCTGGCCCATCAGTCCGGCCGGCTCGACGACGCGCGCCGCCTCATCGCCAAGGCCATCTCGGTCGGCGCGCCGAAGGCTATTTTCCACTCCAACCTCGGCAACGTCCTGCAGGACCTGCAGCGGCCCCGGAACGCTCTCGAAAGCTATGATCGCGCCCTGGCCTTGCAGCCGGACCTCGCCGCGACCCACTACAACCGGGCGCTCGTCCTGGACGCGCTCGGCCGGTACGGCGAAGCGGTGGACGCCTTCGATCGCGCGATAGCGCTGGACGGCGGTTTCGCGGCCGCGCATTTCGATCGCGGCAATGCGCTGGTGAGGCATGGCCGTCGCGGCGAGGCCCTGGGAAGCTACCAGCGCGCGGTGGCGCTGGATCCCGGCCATACCGAAGCGCGCAAGAGCATCCTGTGGCTGGCGATCACCGACCCGTCGCCGGACACCGACCTTGAGACCCTCATCACCGAAACCTGCGCCGCCACGGTGGCGGCGGAGGCAAACGCGCTGGTGGCCGCGGGGACCATTCCCACCTTCCGCGTCCACCACGACGCGGAACAGAGCGCCTACCTCCTCGCCCAGGGTCACGAGGACATGCGCCAGGCCCACGAGGCCCTGAAGGGCATTGCGGCCCGCGAGGCGCACGGCGGTGAATTCCAGCTCCTGGATAGCGAGATCGCGACCATCAACCACGCCCGCGGGCGGGTGCTGCGTCAGGAGGTCGGCGACGACCTGACCCATCTGCTCAATCCTGGGAACGATTGGGCCGCCCTGGAGAAACAGTACCTGTCCGGCACGCCCGAGGTCGTGGTGATCGACGAGCTCCTGACCGGGCCGGCGCTGCTCGCGCTGCGGCGGTTCTGCCTGGCCTCCACCGTCTGGCGGAGCGAGTACGACAATCACTACCTCGGCGCGTTCGCCGCCGATGGCTTCGTGAACCCCCTGCTCCTGCGCATCGCCGAGGAGCTCCGCGAGCGGATGCCGCGCATCTTCTTCCCCCATCCGCTGGAGCAGCTCTGGGCCTTCAAATACGATTCAAGGATGCGGCGGGGGATCAACGTCCATGCTGATTTCGCCCGGGTGAATCTGAATTTCTGGATCACCCCCGACGAGGCCAATCTCGACCCTTCGTCCGGTGGGCTTGTGGTCTATGACGTGCCCGCGCCGACCTCCTGGACATTCCAGGAGTACAACAACGATTCCAAGCGCATCCATGACTTCCTGAAGACCCGCAGATCGAAGAAGCGGGTCGTGCCCTATCGATGCAACCGCGCGGTGCTGTTCAACTCCAATCTCTTCCACGAGACCGACGCCATCCACTTCAAGGAAGGCTACGAGAACCGCCGCATCAACATCACCTACCTGTTCGGGCGAGGTCCCGCCGGGGAAGCCGCTTAGCAAGCCCCTCTGGGCTGACGGGGCGGATCAGATTAAAGGCGGGTCATGGCCGCGCGCACCCTCATCGCACCCTCCATCCTGGCGTCCGACTTCTCGCGCCTGGGCGAGGAGGTCCGCGCCATCGAGGCGGCCGGCGCCGACTGGGTCCACGTCGACGTCATGGACGGCCACTTCGTGCCCAACATCACCATCGGCCCAGACGTGGTGAAGGCGCTCCGCCCACACGCCACCATCCCCTTCGACGTCCACCTGATGATCTCGCCAGCCGACCCCTATCTGGAAGCCTTCCGCGAAGCCGGCGCCGACTGGATCAGCGTCCACCCCGAGGCCGGCCCCCACCTGCACCGCACCCTGCGCCGTATCCGCGAGCTGGGGGCGAAGGCCGGGGTGGTCCTCAACCCCGGCAGCGACATCCAGGCGCTCCAATGGATGATCGAGGACATCGACCTGGTGCTGGTGATGAGCGTCAACCCGGGGTTCGGCGGCCAGAGCTTCATTTCCTCGCAGCTGCGCAAGGTGGAGGCGCTCCGCAAGATGATCGACGCCTCGGGCCGCGAGATCGTGCTGGAGGTGGACGGCGGCGTCACGCCCGACACCGCGCCCCGGTGCATCGCCGCCGGCGCCACCGCCCTGGTGGCCGGCAGCGCGGTTTTCCGTGGCGGGCCGGAGCGCTACGCCGCCAACATCGCGGCCCTGAGGGGATAGGTGGTGGGGCCCGACGCGGTCCTGGCGCTCTTCGTCGCGGCCGGCCGCGCGCTCCATCAGGATTGGCTGGCCTCGCCGCCGCATCGCTGGCTGACCAGCCTGCCGGCCCCCCACGGCTTCGCCGCCCAGCCCCGGGACCTTCGCCCGCCAGACCTGGAGAACGCCCGCCGCATCCTGGCCGGCGGCTTCGTCTTCGCCGGCGTGACCCTGGCCGTGGGCCCCGGCGGCGATCCCTGGGACCGGCCCAGCCCAGATCGCCGGTTCGCCCTGGCCCTCCACCGTTTCGCCTGGCTGCGCGACCTGGCGGCCCAGGGTGAGCAAGGCGCCGCTGACGGCCTGCGGCTGGTGCTCGACTGGCGACGCGTGTTCGGCCGCTGGAACGCCTTCTCCTGGAGTCCGGAAGCCCTGGAACGGCGGGTGTTCAACCTGGCCTGCGCCGCCAAACGCATCTGCGCCCGGGCCTCCGAGGCCGAGGCCGCCCTGATCGCCACCCTCCTGGCCCGCCAGGCCCGGCATCTTCTGGACGTGGGCGGCGGGCCCGCGCGCGCCGCTGAACGGGCGGCGGCGGCGGCCGTGGCGGGCGCGGCCCTGGGCGGCCCAGCCGGCGACCGGCTGCTCGCCCGCGCCCTGCGCCGCCTCGAACCCGCCCTGGCGGCCAGCGTCGCCGAGGACGGCGGCCACGCCTCGCGCAGCCCGCAGGCGGCGCTGGAACTGCTGTTCGACCTGCAGACCCTGGACGAGGCCCTCACCCACCGCTCCCAGGCCGCGCCGGAAGCTGTGCAGCGGGCCATCGATCGGCTGGCCGGGGCGGTGCGGTTCTTCACCCTCGCTGACGGCCGCCTGCCGGCCTTCCAGGGCGGCGAGCCGCTCACGGCCGCCTACGTCGCTGCCGCCCGCGCCGAGGAACTGGGCGAGCGCGTCCCCAAGGGCCTGGGCGGCTACCAACGGCTGGATTCCCCCCGTCTGCAGGTGATGGTCGACGCCGCCGCGCCGGCCGCCGGTCCCTGGAGCCAGGCCGCCTGCGCCCAGCCCCTGGCGATGGAGGCCCTGGCCGGGGGCCACCGGCTGGTGACCGGCGTCGCCTGGTCGCCGGACGCCCAGGGCCCGCAGGCCCTCAGGCTCGCCGACGCCGCCTCCACCGCCACCCTCGGCGAGGCCCCCTGCGGCGAGCCCCTGGGCGGGTTCGCGGCCGAAGCGCTCGGACCCCGCCTCACCGGCGCCTGCCGGGTCCAGGCCGACCGCCAGGAGGCTGACGGAGCGGTGCTGGTGGAGCTGTCCCACGACGGCTGGGCCGCCCGCTCGGGCCTCGTCCATCATCGGCGGCTCTACCTCGACACCGCCACCGGCGAGCTGCGCGGCGAGGACCGTTTCGCCCCGGCCAGGCCGGTGTCGGGCGCAGCCGGCCGGCGCTTCATCCCCTTCGTGGTCCGTTTCCACCTGGCGCCCGGGGTCAGCGCCCTCGTCTCCCGCGACCGCCGCAGCGTCCTCCTGAAGCTCGGCGACGACGAGGCCGGCTGGCAGTTGCGCAACGACGCGCTGGACGCCGCCATCGAGCCCTCCCTCCACCACGAGGACGGCCAGCCCCGCCGCACCCAGCAGATCGTCCTGCGTGGCCAGGCGCGGGCGGATTCCGGCGCCCGGATCCGCTGGAAACTCGCCCCCGCCCCAGCGCTTCCCGCCGACACCGCGATGGCGCCGGCCTACGAGATCGGGAGTCTGCTGGACTCGCGTTGACGCCGCCCGGCGCCGGGCCTATCGGAACCCATCCCGTGTGACTGGCGAATCGAGGTGGGCGACCACCGGGGAGCACGAGGCCCATAGACTTGCCGCTCGCCTGGGCTCCTCATCCGACACCAGGAGTCCGCCGTGCCCGCCGCCCCCGACTTTCCCCCCGCCCCCGATCTGGTGAAGGTCCGCCGCGCCCTGATCTCGGTCTCCGACAAGACCGGCCTCGTCGAGGCCGCCAAGGCCCTGGCCGCCATGGGTGTGGAGCTGGTCTCCACCGGCGGCACCCGCAAGGCTATCGCCGACGCCGGCGTGCCGGTGAAGGACATCTCCGACCTCACCGGCTTCCCCGAGATGATGGACGGCCGGGTGAAGACCCTGCATCCCATCGTCCACGGCGGCCTGCTGGGCGTGCGCGACGCGCCCGAGCACAAGGCGGCCATGGAGGCCCACGGGATCGGGGCCATCGATCTCGTCTACGTCAACCTCTACCCCTTCGAGCAGACCGTGGCCGGCGGCGCCGACTACGACACCTGCGTCGAGAACATCGACATCGGCGGCCCGGCGATGATCCGTTCGGCCGCCAAGAACCACGGCTATGTGGCGGTCTGCACAGCCCCCTCCGACATCGCCGAGGTGCTGGCGGCGATGGAGGCCGGCGGCGCCACGCCGCTTTCCCTGCGCAAGACCCTGGCGGCCCGCGCCTACGCCCGCACGGCGGCCTATGACGCGGCGATCTCCGCCTGGTTCGCGAACGCGCTCGGCGACGCCGCCCCGACCCGCAAGGCCATCGCCGGCGAGCTGGCCCAGACCATGCGCTATGGCGAGAACCCTCACCAGGCGGCCGCCTTCTACCGCTTCCCCAACCCCCGCACCGGCGTCGCCACCGCCCGCCAGCTGCAGGGCAAGGAGCTCAGCTACAACAATATCAACGACACCGACGCGGCCTTCGAGCTGATCGCCGAGTTCGATCCCGCGGCAGGTCCCGCCTGCGCCATCATCAAGCACGCCAACCCCTGCGGCGTGGCCACCGGCTCCAGCTTGCTCGAAGCCTATGAGCGGGCGCTGGCCTGCGACCCAACCAGCGCCTTCGGCGGCATCGTCGCCATGAACTCGCGGCTGGACGCGGCCACCGCCGCCAAGGCCCTGGAGATCTTCACCGAGGTTGTGATCGCGCCGGACGCCGACGAGGACGCCGTCGAGCTGTTTCGCAAGAAGAAGAACGTCCGCCTGCTGGTCACCGGCGGCCTGCCTGACCCGATGGCGGCCGGCGACACCTTCAAGTCGGTGGCCGGCGGCTTCCTGGTGCAGTCCCGCGACACCGCCCGCCTCACCTCCCTCGACCTGAAGGTGGTGACCAAGCGCACGCCCACCGACGCCGAGATCCGCGACATGCTGTTCGCCTTCACCATCGCCAAGCACGTGAAGTCGAACGCCATCGTCTATGCGAAGAACGGCCAGACGCTGGGTGTCGGCGCCGGCCAGATGAACCGCAAGGATTCGGCCCGCATCGCCGCGCTCCGCGCCGCCGATTTCGGCCTGGACCTGAAGGGCTCGGCCTGCGCCTCCGAAGCCTTCTTCCCGTTTCCGGACGGATTGCTGCAGGCCGCCGACGCCGGCTGCACCGCGGTGATCCAGCCCGGCGGCTCCATCGGCGATCCCGCGGTCATCGCCGCCGCCGACGAACGGGGCCTCGCCATGGTCTTCACCGGCGTACGGGTGTTCCGGCACTAGCACGGAGCCCCCTTCTCCCCTTGCGGGAGAAGGTGTCAGCCGACGGCTGACGGATGAGGGGAAGGCCCTAAGACCCCTTCCGTCGCTTCCCGCTCACCGCCACCACCGCCAGCTCCCTGAGCGCGGCGTTGGCGATGGTCAGCTTGGCGAAGGTCCAGGCGCCGCCCCCGGCCTCGATCTCCTCGACCGTGCGGGCCGCCGCCATGGCCGGTTCCGCGCGCAGCGCGGTCCAGGCCTCCACGGTCTTGCGCGCGGCTTCGGCGTCGGCCGCGCCCGCCGGCCCCGCGGCGAAGCCCATGATCGCCCGGGTCAGGCTGGCCTGCTCGGCCAGCAGGTCCTCGATCAGCCGGCGCAACGCCGTGCGCTCGAAGATGTCCCCGGCGGTGAACTCGCCCGCCGCCGCCCGCAAGCGGTCGAAGGCGAACGCCGCGCCCGCCGCCGCATAGAGCCGCGCCACATTGGCCAGCGGCCAGGAGGAGGCTTCCGCCAGGTCCACCAGGTCCGCGGCGGTGGAGAGCGGCTGCAGGACGGCGGCCTCGCGGGCCTGGTCCTCCGGCGCCCCGGCCTCCACCAGCTGGGCGACGCGGCGCTCCACCTGGGCCTGTTCCACTGGCGACAGCACCGCCGGCATCATGGCCCGCAGCTTCTTGAAGTCCGGAGCGTAGCGGGCCTCCAGCTCGGCCACCGACAACCCTTCGCGGAACGAACGTCGGGCCAGCCAGAAGGTGGTCCCGCGCAGGCCCGCCGAGAGCCGGCGGAACAGCGCCATCTGCCCGGCGGCCGGCGCCTTGAGGTCCAGCGCCTCGGCCGCGTCCCAGAGCGCGTCGAAGTCGAGCGCCGCCTTGGCCGCCTCGTAGCCCGAAGCCAGGGCCGCCACGTCGCACCCAGCCGCCGCCATCAGCCGGGAGGGGAAGCTCGGCCCGCAGCGGTCGATCATGTCGTTGGCCAGCACCGTGGCGATGATGTCCCGCCGGAGCCGGTGCCCGTCGATCGCCGCCCGGTATTTCCGCAAGGGCTTGGGGAAATAGGCGCTCAGGCAGCTGTCGAAGAACGGATCGTCCGGCGCGCCGACCGCCGCCATCTCCCGCTTCAGCTCCAGCTTGCCGTAGGCCAGCATCACCGCCAGTTCCGGCCGCGTGAGGCCGGCGCCGGCCTTGGCCCGCTCGGCGATGGCCAGGGGATCGGGCAGGCCCTCCACGGCGCGGTCCAGCCGGCCGGCGGCCTTCAGCTGCGCCATGAACCGCGCGTGCGGCTCCAGCTCGCCGGCGGCGTCCATCTCCAGCAGGGAAAGCGCCAGGGTCTGGCTGTAGTTGTGCTCCAGCACGTGCTCGGCCAGTTCGCCCATCATCGAGCGCAACAGCACGTCGCGGCGGGGCCGGGAAAGCTGCCCGCTACGCTCCAGCGTGCCGGTGACGATCTTGATGTTCACCTCGTGGTCCGAGGAATCCACCCCGCCGGAATTGTCGATGGCGTCGGTGTTGATCTTGCCGCCGGCCAGGGCGAACTCGATGCGGCCCGCCTGGGTGAACCCGAGGTTGGCGCCCTCGCCGACCACCTTGGCCTTGAGGTCCGCGCCGTTCACCCGGATGGCGTCGTTGGCCTTGTCGCCCACCTGGGCGTTGGCCTCGGTCCGGCTCTTCACATAGGTGCCGATGCCGCCCAGGTAGAGCAGCTCGGCGGGCGCCCCCAGGATGGCGTGCAACAGGTCGGCCGGCGGCATGGACTCGGCGCTCACCCCCAGCCAGCTCCGCACCTCGGCGGACAGCGGGATCGACTTCAGGCTGCGGGAGAACACCCCGCCGCCCTTCGAGATCTTCTTGCGGTCGTAGTCGTCCCAGGATGACCGGGGCAGGGCGAACAGGCGCTCCCGCTCGGCGTAGGATTTCGCCGGGTCCGGATCGGGGTCGAGGAACACATGCCGGTGGTCGAACGCGGCCAGCAGCCGGGTCTGCTTCGACAGCAGCATGCCGTTGCCGAACACGTCGCCCGACATGTCGCCCACGCCGATGGCCGTGAACGGCTCGGTCTGGATGTCCTTGCCCAGCTCGCGGAAGTGGCGCTTCACCGCCTCCCAGGCGCCGCGGGCGGTGATCGCCATCTCCTTGTGGTCGTAGCCCGCCGAACCACCCGAGGCGAAGGCGTCGCCCAGCCAGAAGCCGTAGGACTCGGCGATCCCGTTGGCGATGTCGGAGAAGGTGGCGGTGCCCTTGTCGGCGGCCACCACCAGGTAGGGATCGTCTCCGTCGTGGACCACCACGCCCTTGGGGTGGATCACCTTGCCGTCGGGCGTCAGGTTGTCGGTGATGTCCAGCAGCCCCGACAGGAAGACGGTGTAGGCCCGAACCCCTTCGGCGCGCACCGCATCCGGCGGTCCCTTCGGCAACTGCTTGGGGAAGAAGCCGCCCTTCGAGCCGACCGGCACGATCACCGCGTTCTTCACCTGCTGGGCCTTCACCAGGCCGAGCACCTCGGTGCGGAAGTCGTCGCGGCGGTCGCTCCAGCGCAAGCCGCCCCGCGCCACCGGCCCAAACCGGCAGTGGACGCCTTCCACCACCGTCGACCAGACATAGATCTCGCGGAACGGCTTGGGCGCCGGCAGGTCGGCCAGTTGGCCGCTCGCCACCTTGAAGGCGATGTAGGGCTTGGGCTCGCCGCCCTCGCCGGTCTGGTAGAAGTTGGTCCGTTGGATTGCCCCGACCAGCAGGGCCAGGCGCCGCAGCACCCGGTCGTCGTCCAGGCTCTCCACGGCCTGCAGGGCCTCCAGGATCTGGGTCATCACCGCCTCGCCCTGACGCTGGCGCTCGGCGAGGTCGGCCTTCAGCCCCGTGTGGAACTTGATGCGGAAGAGGTCGAGGATCAGCCGGCTGACGCCCGGATGGTTGGAAAGCGCCTGCTCCTGCACCCGTTGGCTGGGGTCGAGGCCCGACTGCTGGCGATAACGCGCCAGGGCCCGCACCAGGGCCACCTCCCGCCAGGGAATCGACAGCTCCATCACCAGGCGGTTGAAGCCGTCGTTCTCCGTGCGGCCGGACCACACCGCCGTCACCGCCGCCTCGAACGCCGGCTTCACCTCCGAGAACACCAGGTCCGCGCCGCGCGGATCCTCGATCTCGAAGTCGTGCACCCAGACAGTCGGCTCGCCGGGCCGGCTGATCGGGAAACCGGCCTCGGCGATGGCCTTCAAGCCCATGTTCTCCAGGATCGGCAGCACCTCGGCCAGCGGCGCCGGCTGGCCCAGGCGATAGAGCTTGAAGCGGAAGTTGATCGCGCCGTCTTGGGCGGTGCGATAGGCGCGGGTGCGCACCGGCTCACCCTCAGTGAAGCCCTCGATGGCGGCGACGTCGGCCAGGGCTTCGTCGGGCGCGAAGCGGTCGCGATAGCCGGCCGGGAAGGCGCCGAGGTGACGCTCCAGCGCCGCCGTCACCGCCTCGGGCGGCTGGCCGCCGGCCCGCACCGCGGCGGCGAACCGGTCCTCCCAGGTGCGCGCCGCCTCGGCGATCTCCGCCTCCAGGGCGTGGATGTCGGGCCAGGGGTGTTTGCCCGGCGTGACGCCGAGGATGAAATGCACCCGCGCCAGCGGACTGTCCGAGAACCAGGGGTAGTGGGCGGAAATCCGTCCGTCGTAGGCTCTGGCCAGGATGTCGCCGGCCCGTCGCCTGACGTCGGAATCGTAGCGGTCGCGGGGCACGTACAGCAGCACCGAGACGAAGCGGTCGAAGGGATCGCGGCGCTCGAACACCGCCACCCGTGGCCTGTCGTGGACGTGCAGGATGCCGAGCGCCTGAGCCAGCAGCTCGTCCTCGGTCATCTGGAAGAGCTCGTCGCGCGGATGGTTCTCGACGAGGTTCTTCAGGCGTTTTTCGTTATGGCTGCCGGGGGCCGCGCCGGCCCGCTGGATGACCCGCGCCACCTTCTCGCGGATCAGCGGCACGTTCACGGCCGGCTGGTCGTAGGCCTCGGCGGTGAACAGCCCCACGAAACGCACCTCGCCGATCGGCAGGCCGGCCGCGTCGTAGCGCTTGATGCCGATATAATCCATGTAGCCACGCCGGTGGACGCGGCTCTTGATGTTCGACTTGGCGATGGTCAGCGGCGGATCGGCGGCCAGCCGGTCCTTCACCTGCCGCACCAGGATCGCCGGCTCGTTGGCCCGGCGCAGCACCGTGCGGGTCGGATCGCGCAGCACCCCCAGGCCGTCCTTCGGCTGGTAGAGCGGTTCCTCGGCGGCGTAGTCGCCGTTCTTCAGCCGCGGGTATTCGTAGACCCGCGCGCCCAGGAAGACGAAATGCTCGGCGTGCAGCCAGGCCAGGAACGCCACGTCCTCCTGGCGCGCCCGGGGCGAGGCCTCCAGTTCGCCGAGGCTTCGGCCCATCAGCGCCAGCATGGCTGGGAAGTCCGCCACGGCCGCGCGCACGTCCTTCAGGGTCTCGGCGATCCCGGCCTTCAGGGCCTGCTCGCGGTCGGCGCCGACCGGATCGAGGATCACCTGGTTCATCGACTCCCGGCGCGGGTTTCCCGTCTCGCCCCGCACGCCCGCGCGGTCGCGCCGCACGGTCACCAGCGGGTGGAACATGGCCCGCACCGACAGGCCCTGGTCGGCGATCTCGCCCATCACGCTGTCGACCAGGAAGGGCGCGTCGTCCTGCACGATCTCCAGCAGGTCGAGCCCGCCCTCTAGGGACAGGATGCGGATCTGCGGGGCCTGGCCGCGCCGGCGCTCGCTCCAGCGCCAGAAGTCGGCCCAGCGGCGGGCGAGGGCGAGTCCGGTGAGTTCGGGCAGCTCGCCCGCCACCGTGTCGGCCACGGCCTGCTGGGCGAAGGCCCTGGCGGCCTCGCGTGCGGGGTCGCCTTTCAGTTCGGCGAGGAAGGCCCGGACCAGTCCCGGTCCGGCGGGGGCTGAAGCGCTCATGTGGCAAACTCTACGCCAGATACGAGGGCGCCGCCGGAGGAGAGTTTCCGGCGGCGCGTGGCTCCGCCGCGGGGGGCCGGCGAAGCGCTCTGGGCTCGCTCCCCTTTCGGGGCGCAAATGTCGGACGGGGGGACGGTCCGACCCACTTTAGATAGGAAGCGCATCGGCAATGTGAAGCTCCCCCGGCTCAAGCCTGTTTCTTTCGGGACGCCTGCGGCGGGACGGGGGGTTTTTCCGGCTCCAGCTGGCCATGCTTCAGCTGGGCCGGGTCGCCATCGTCGGAGATCAGCACCGCCAGCCAGCGCGTGCCGGGGAACTGGGCCAGGATCACCATCGCCATCACCGTCAGCGGCGTCGACAGGAACGCCCCCGGCATCCCCCAGACCGCGCCCCAGAAGGCCAGGGCCAGCAGCAGGACGATGGGGTCCATGTTCAGGCTGCGGCTCTGCATGCGCGGCTGGATGACATTGCCCATGAACATGGTCAGCGCCTGTAGGAAGACCAGCAGGGCGAAGGCCTGCCAGGGGGTCTCGAACTGCACCAGGGCGAAGATCGGCGGAACCATCACGCCCACAGCGCCGCCGATGATCGGGATGTAGGAGACGATGAAGATCAGGATCGCCCAGAACAGGGCGTTGTCGAGCCCCACCAGCGCCATCGCCGCCCAGGAGGCCACCGCGATCATCAGGCCGGTGACGGTCTGCACCCACAGGTACTGCTCGACCCCGTTGCGGATGCGCAGGAAGACGTTGACCGCCTCCTGCCGTTCCTCGCGGTGCGGGAACAGGTCGATCACCTTGCGCCCCCAGCCCCGCCGGGAGGCCAGGATGAAACCCAGGTAGATCAGCACGAAGGCGGCGTTGGAGAGGAAGGACTGCAGGCCGCGGGCCAGTTGGCCGAGGTACTGGGTCGGATTGAGCCGTTGCATGAGCTGGGTGATGGTCGGCGGCACGTCGATGCCCATCAGGGCGGCCAGCCGCGCCAGCAAACCGTCGATGCGGGGCGCATAGGTCACCAGCTCGCCGGCGAAACTGGAGGCGTTGTCCGCCACGAAGAAGCTCGTCACGGCGAAGATGATCACCGACAGGATCACCGCCAGCGGCGTGGCCGCGCGCCGCGAGACCACCGGCAGGTTGCGCTCCAGGACCCGCGCGAACCCGTCGATCAGGATCGCCAGGAAGATCGCCAGGGCCAGGGGCGTCAGGATCGGCGCCAGCCAGTAGAGCGCCCCGCCGGCCGCGATGGCCGCCAGGATCACCAGGGCGTTGCGCGAGACCGGATCGAAGGCGGGTGCGGGCATGCGGCTTCACCGTCCAACTATGATCGGTCTCTAACGCCGTTCGCGGGGGTTGGGGACAGAATTCACCGCCCCTCCGGTGGCCACCTGACTACCTGGCCTGGGCCGGCCCGTTGGTAAGCGCCATGTACGCGGCCAGCGCCGCCTCGGGCAGCACGCCGGCCTGGGTCATCTGCAGGATCAGGCGTCCCGCCAGGTCGATGCTCCCGTACTGGCTGTGCGCCAGCAGCGCCGTGATCTTCATCAATTCGGTGTCCAGCGCGCCGGGCGAAACCGGGTCGCGGACGTAGACGATGTCGGCCTCGAGCAGCTGGTTGAACGGCATGCGGAAATTACCCTGCCGCACCACCGGGGCGATGGACCAGCGCTTCACCTCGGTGAAGCAGTGCGGGATGAACCCCTGGCTTCGCATCCAGACGTCCACCTCGCCGAAACACGGCTGCCCCTCGTAGAGCGGGACGAACGAGACCTCGAGCTGCACCATCGCGCACCGCGCGAGCCGCTCGCGCCCGTGCTTCAGCACCTGCAGCTCCGCGCCCTGGATATCCATCTTCAGGAAGTCCAGGTCCGGAAGCCCCGGCACGTCGTCCAGCCGGCTGGTCTCGACCTGCGTCTCGGACTCGATCTCGCCGAACTGCTGGAAGCCGTTGAAGAAGGCCAGGTGCGCCGCCGACGGCCTCAGGAGCGAGGTCATGCCGGACGCCGGGCTCGCCAGGTGCAGGGTCTGGACCGTCCCGTCCCCGACCACCTGGGGGAATATCCGCAGGCCCTCGCCGTAGAAGGTCCGCATCGGGGCGTGCTGGCGGACGTCGGCGTCGAAGGCGTTCAGCTCCGCCACGCCCTGGTCGAGCATCGCCTTGTAGGTCGGGGTCTCGGAAATATAGGCGGCGCCGATGTCGGCGACCTGCAGCGGCCGGTTCAGTTCCAGCAGTTCGAACAGGCGCCGCGGCATTGGTGTTCCCGCCCTCTGACCGATCGGTCTCTACCCCGGTTCGCGGGGGTTGGGGACCCGCCCCGCCGTGCTAAGCCTAGCGGCCCGCTAGGAGCTCCCCATGGCCGACGACGGCGTCCTGATTGGTTTTTCGGATCATGCCGAGCTGCTGCGCCTGGACCGCGCCAACCGCCACGGCCTGGTGGCCGGCGCCACCGGCACCGGCAAGACCGTAACCCTGCAGATCCTGGCCCAGGGCCTCTCCGACGCCGGCGTCCCGGTGTTCGCCGCCGACGTGAAGGGCGATCTCTCGGGGATCGCCATGGCCGGCGCCCCGAACGAGAAGATGCTGGCCCGGGCGGCCGGCATGGGCCTGACCATCAATCCCGCCGCCGCCCCCACGGTCTTCTGGGATCTGTTCGGCCAGGACGGCCACCCGATCCGCGCCACGGTGTCGGAGATGGGCCCGGTGCTGCTGTCCCGGATGCTGGAGCTGTCCGACATCCAGGAGGGCGTGCTGAGCGTAGTCTTCCGCGCCGCCGACGAGGAGGGCCTGCTGCTGCTGGACCTGAAGGACCTGCAGGCCGCCCTGACCTTCGCCGCCGACAACGCCAAGAGCCTCTCGGCCCGCTACGGCGCCATCGCCGCCGCCACCGTCGCCACCATCCAGCGCAAGCTGCTGGTGCTGGAGGACCAGGGCGGCGCCAACCTGTTCGGCGAGCCGGCCCTGCAGCTCTCCGACCTGATGCGGACCGACGGCTCGGGCCGCGGCTATGTCTCGATCCTCGCCGGCCAGCGGCTGATCTCTAGCCCCCGGCTCTACGCCACCTTCCTGCTCTGGCTGTTGTCCGAGCTGTTCGAGGAGCTGCCCGAGGTGGGTGATCCGGAAAAGCCGCGCCTGGCCTTCTTCTTCGACGAGGCCCACCTCTTGTTCCGCGACGCGCCCCGGCCGCTGCTGGAGAAGGTCGAGCAGGTGGTGCGGCTGATCCGCTCCAAGGGGGTCGGCGTCTATTTCGTCACCCAGAACCCGGCCGACATCCCCGACACCGTGCTGGGCCAGCTCGGCAACCGCATCCAGCACGCCCTGCGCGCCTACACCCCCGTCGAGCAGCGCGGCCTCAAGGCGGCCTCCGACAGTTTCCGCGCCAACCCCGCCTTCGACACCGCCGAGGCCATCCAGGGCCTGGGCGTCGGCGAGGCCTTGGTCTCGGTGCTGGACGAGAAGGGCGCGCCCACCGTGGTCCAGAAGACCCTGGTCCGCCCGCCGGCCTCCCGCCTCGGCCCGCTCACCCCGTCGGAACGCGCGGCGGTGATGGCCGAAAGCCCGGTGCGCGGCCTCTACGACGAAACCAAGGACCGCGAGTCCGCCTATGAGATGCTGCAAAAGCGCGCCGCCACGGCCGCCGCCGCCGCAGCCTCCGTCCCACAGGCCCCCGCCGGCTCCCCCTGGGGCGGCGAGGCCCCGGAGCGCGAGCCCGCCCGCAGGGCCCCGGCCCGCCAGCGCCAGGGCATGGGCGAAGCCTTCGCCAAGTCCATGCTCCGCACCATCGGCAGCCAGGTCGGCCGCGAGATCATCCGCGGCGTGCTCGGTGGAATCCGGAGGCGCTAGCCCATGGCCAAGCTCGTCTTCGGAATGAACCAGTCGCTGGACGGCTACGTCGATCACATGGGCTTCGGGCCCAGCCCGGCGCTTTTCCGTCACTTCATCGACCAGGCCCGCGAGCAGACGGGCGCCCTCTATGGCCGCGGGCTCTACGAGATCATGCGTTACTTTGATCAGGACGACGCCAGCTGGGACGCGCCGAGACGGGAGTTCGCCGAAGCGTGGCGGCGCCAGCCGAAGTGGGTCGTTTCCCGCTCGCTGACGTCCGTCGGGCCGAACGCCACCCTTTTAGGCGACGACTTCGAGGCGGTCGTGCGCCGGCTGAAGGACGAACACCCCGGCGAGATCGAAGTGGGCGGCCCGGTCCTGGCGCGGAGCCTCGGCGACCTCGGCCTCATCGACGAGTATCGGATATACCTCCACCCCGTCGTCCTGGGTCAGGGCAGCCCCTACTTCGCCGGGCCCCGGCCGCCGCTCCGCTTGGCGGCCCGCGAGCGGGTCGACGAAGACGTGGTCAGGCTGACCTACGTCCCAGCCTGATCGAGCTTTTCCAAATCCTTACAGTTCCCGTGCACCCCCCTGACAGCGCATAGTCAGGCTTTCTGGCAAATCAGTGCCGATAAGAGCGAGGGGACGAGAGTCTATGTTGCAGGTGTTCAAGAAGAAGCTGGCCGGCGCGGCGATGCTCGCGATGCTGCTGGTCGCCGGATCGGCTGGCCTCACCCAGGCCGCGCCGCCCCCGCAAGTGGGCGCGGGCCCGAAGTTCAAGCTCAACACCGACTGGCCCAAGGCGTTGCCGAACAACTGGCACATTGGCCCGCTCACCGGCATCTACGGCGACCGGCACGGCCTGGTCTGGACCTCCAGCCAGTCGAACCGGCTGGGCGATTACGACCTGTCCCAGGATCTGGGCAACGGCGATTGCTGCACCATCGCGCCGCAGATCATCGCCTTCGACCAGGCGGGCAATGTCGTCAAATCCTGGTTCGTGTCGGTCCCGCCGCCGCGCAACACCACTCGGCCGCGCGGACCGTTCGACCCGCCGGTCATGCCCAACGCCAAGGTCTATCCGACCACCTGCCCCGGCTTCAAATGCATCTCCAACGTTCACTCGGTGTACGTCGACAGCAAGGACAACGTCTGGGTGGTCGGCAACGGCCGCGGCGACAGCCACATCCTGAAGTTCGACTACAACGGCAAGTTCCTGCTGCAGATCGGCGGCGACAACACCAAGGGCTGCTGCGGCAACCAGGACAAGAACAACCTCGGCGCGGGCAGCCAGGGCGGCGGCACGGGCATCGCCTACTGGGCGCCCACCAACGAAGTGTTCGTCACCGACGGCTACATCAATCGCCGCGTCATCGTGTTTGACGCCGACACCGGCGCCTTCAAGCGGATGTGGGGCGCCTACGGCAAGCAGCCGCAACCCTCCGTGCTCGACGAGCGCACCGGCGACATGGTTTCGCCCAAGCCCACCCGCGTCCATGAGGGACCCGGCGCCACCGAGTTCGACACCCTGCACGGCGTCACCATCCTCCCCGACGGGGTGGTCTGGATCGCCGACCGGGTCGGCAACCGCATCCAGCAGTTCAAGATCGACGGCACCTTCATCCGCGAGGCCTTCGTCTCGCGGAAGTCCACGAACGGCACCGGCACGGTCTACGGCTTCGCCTTCTCCAACGATAAGGACATGAAGTACGTCTACATCGCCGACGGCGGGAACAAGAAGGTCCACATCCTCGAGCGCGCGACCCTGCAGGAAGTCGGCTCCTTTGGCGGCTGCGGCGGCCAGATGCCCGGCTGCTTCAACCATGTGCACGTCACCGCCGCCGACACGGCCGGCAACGTCTACACCGGCGAAGCCGCCTCCGGCGCCCGCATCCAGCGCTGGGACCTCGTCAAATAAGCTAGGTCAATCCTTCGGGACGGGGCTCGCCCCGTCCCGAAACCCTCAACCAGAGACAGATCATGAAGCGCGTTGGAATTCGGCTCGCCCTCGGCTCGGGCGTGGCGACGCTCGCCCTCGCCATCGCCGCCATGGGCATGGCCCAGCAGCACGCGCCCGACGCTGCGGCGGGCCCGCTGCAGGAGCCTCAATGGGCCTACGCCATTCCCGGCGCCGACGCCCCGGAGCCGGTGTTCCCGAAGCGCGCCGCGAGCTATCGTTTCAACCTGCCGGGAGCAAAGGGCAGGTTCACCGTCGCCCAGATCGGCTCTTCCACCGGCCCGGCGGACTGGTATCCGGAAGACCACCCGGCCATGCCGCCGATCGTCGCCAAGGGCGACGCCAGCCGCGGCATCATGGCCTGCGCCCTCTGCCACTATCCCAACGGCAAGGGCCGGCCGGAGAACGCCGGCGTTTCTGGCCTCTCCCGCGCCTACTTCATCCAGACGATGAAGGACATGAAGGCCGGGCTGCGCCACAGCGCCGAGCCGCAAAAGCGCAACGCCGGTATGATGGCGGGCATGTCCAAGGCCATGACCGACGCCGAGATCGAGGCGGCGGCCGACTACTACGCCGCGATCAAGTGGACGCCCTGGATCCGCGTGGTCGAGACCGAGACCGTGGCGAAGCACCGGCCCGGGGGACATGCCCTCTATTATCCCCTGACCGGCCCCGCCGCGGGCGTCGAGCCGATCGCCGGCCGCATCATCGAGACCCCGGAGAAGCTGGAGCGCAGCGAGCGGCTGCGCGATCCGCGCTCCGGCTTCGTGGCCTATGTGCCCCCCGGCGCGGTGGAGGCCGGCCGGCTCCTGGTCGAGGACCGGGGTTGCGCCTCCTGCCACGGCCAGGGCCTGGTGGGTCAGGGCCTCGCCCCGTCGCTGTTTGGCCGCTCGCCCAGCTACATCGCCCGCCAGCTCAACGACTATAAGCAGGGCGCCCGCAAGGGGCCGTACTCCGCGCAGATGGAGATCGCCACCAGTCTGAAGGCGGACGAGATCACCTCCGTCGCCGCCTACATCGCGTCCCTGCCGCCCCCGTCCTGATCCGGGCGGCTACATCGCGCGATAGAAGAACACCGCCGTCATCACCGCGCCGATGACGATGATGGTGGTGCGCAGGACCTGGGGGTTGGCGCGCCGGGCGATGCTGGCCCCGGCGTAGCCGCCGACCGTCGAGCCGGCCAGCATGGCCAGGGTCTGGGTCCACCAGATCTGGCCGGAGAAGGCGAAGCAGATCACCGCCACGCCGTTGGCCGCCGAAACCATCATGATCCGGGTGGGATTCAGCCGCATCACGTCGGCGCTGATCAACAGGCTCCAGGCCGCCAGCATCATGATGCCGACCCCGCCGCCGAAATAACCCGAGTAGATCCCCAGCACGAACTGCACGCCCAGCAGTTCGCGCGCGCCGATCCGCACCCAGCGGCGCAGCCAGGTCCCCAGCTTCTGCCCGAAGGTGAAGGTCAGGGTTGCGACCAGCAGCAACCAGGGCACGATGAAGTCGAAGGTCGGCGAGGGGGTCGACAACAGCAGCAGCGCGCCGACCAGGCCGCCGGAGATGCTGGTGATGAACAGGCCCCGCGTCGAGACCTCGGCGAACCCCTTGGGGTCCTTGCGATAGGCCATCACGCTGGCGACGGTGCCGGGGAACAGGGCCACGGTGGTCGAGGCGTTGGCCGGCACCGACGGCACGCCGGCCAGCACCATGGCCGGGAAGGCGATGAACGAGCCGCCGCCCGCCACCGCGTTCATCCCGCCGGCGAGGAACCCCGCGCCGGCCAACAGCAGGAACATCTCCATGGACGAGCTATAGCGGCTCCGGAGATTCGTGGCTTCCGCTAGCGACGGCGCGGGCGCTTGGCCCCATCGCCCGCCGCCTCGTCGCTGGCCTCGAGGCCTTCGGCGCGCGCCAGGATCTTGCCCGCGAGAAGTAGGAACTCCCCAATGATCTCGGGCTGTTGGGCTTCCTTGGCGAGGTCGTAGACGGCGTGGGCCAATCGACGCAGATCGGCCGTTTCCTTGCTCGTCTCGCTCATCAACCCGACGCGCCCCTGACGGCCCACTCGGTTGAGCCCCGGCCTTGGTCGTGCAAGCTGTAGGGACTACGGATGCAAGCCCCTTTTTAGCGGGCGTGGGGAGGGCGGATGAACGGTCAGCTGAGCATAGGTCAGTTCGCGCGGGCGCGCGGGGTCCGGTTGGAGACGATCCGCTACTATGAACGGATCGGCCTGATGATCTCGCCGCCCCGGACATCCGGTGGCCACCGCGTGTACGAGGCCGAACATCTTCGGCGCCTGGCGTTCATCCGGCGGGGTCGGGAGCTGGCGTTCAGTCTGGAGGACATCCGCGAGCTGTTGGTCATAGCCGGCCAGGACGGCCCGGTCTGCGGCAAGGTGGCGAAGGTGGCCGGCCCGCACCTGGCGAACGTGCGGCGCAAGATCGCCGACCTGAAGCGCTTTGAAGCCATGCTCGCCCAGGCGCTATCGGCCTGCACGGGCTCGATGCCGGCCCCGGAGTGCCCGGTGCTGAGCATGCTTGCGGACGAGATCGCCGCATAGGTCGCGGCTTGGTTGCCGGGCCGACATCCGCCTGCCGCCTCCCGCGTATAGGATATCCTCGGTATGCGTCTCCCCGAGCCAGACGGGGTTGAAGAACACCAACCAACATAGGGGCTGAGCCATGAAATCACTCGCGATCACGGTTGCCGGCGTTGCAATGCTCGCGGTCGGTGCGACGTCGTATGTCGCCCTGGCCCAGGCGCCCCCGGCCCAGCCGATGACCTTTTTCGTCACCAGCGTCGGGACGGGCGCCGGCGCCAATCTGGGCGGCCTGGCCGGGGCCGACGCCCATTGCCAGAAGCTGGCGGCCGCGGTGGGTCGGGGCGCGGCCACCTGGCGCGCCTACCTCTCCACCCAGGGGCCCGGCGCGGTGAACGCCCGCGACCGCATCGGACCCGGGCCCTGGTACAACGCCCGCGGCCAGCTGGTCGGCCAGAGCGTCGCCGCCATCCACGGCGACACCATCGAACAGGCCCGCGGCGGCGTGATCTTCGGCAAGGCCTTCTCCCTGAACGAGAAGGGCGCTGTCATGCCTGGCGTCGGGGACTCGCCGAACACGCACGACATGCTCACCGGCTCCACGCCGGAGGGCCGCGCCTTCACCGGCGCCGACGACCGCACCTGCCGCAACTACACCAGCAGCGCCGACGGCGTGGGCTCGGCCCAGCTCGGCCACCACGACAAGCAGGGCGGCGGCGGCGGTTCCTGGAATTCCCAGCACCCCAGCCGAGGCTGCAGCCAGCCGAACCTGGTCGCCACCGGCGGGGCGGGTCTCTTCTACTGCTTCGCCGTCAGCTGATCCGGGTCTAGCCCGCCTCGTTGAGGGGGCGGTTCGCCCAGCCGCGCCACGGCCAGGGTTCTTACGATAGACGGCGGGCGGGATGGCGCATCGGCATCCCGCCCGCCCCTCGGTCCAAGCGCCAATGGGCCAGTTTCATTTTCCGCCCATGGGGTCTGTTATGCTTCGGCAATTCACTAGAAAACCTGTCGCCTCCACCTTGGCCGTCCTGCTCGTTTGCGCGGCGGCGGTCCCCAGCGCCGCGCAGGACCGGCGGGCCGGATCAAATCAGTTGGCCGCCGGCTCGGCGCTGACCGCCCCAACGACGCCGGAGGCGATCGAGGCGGCGAAAGCGAATTCACAGGCGCCCGGGCTCAGACTGCCGTTCCCGCCGCTCGACAAGATGGAGCCGGCGATGCGGGACGAATTCATCCGCGGCGGGCGGGGGTTCTACACCCCGGTCGGGCCGCGGGCGGCCCTGTTGTTCACGCCCAAGGTCGCGGCGGCCATGAACACCATGCTCCCGGCGCTGCAGACCAGCGAGATGAAGTCCGACCTCTTCGAGCTGACCATCCTGATGGTCGCGCGCGAATGGGACTCCCAGTTCGAGTGGTGGGTCCATGAACCGCAGGGGATCAAGGCCGGTCTGCCGGCCGCCGCCGTCAACGCGATCCGCGTAGACAGGACCCCGAAATTCGCCGACCCCAAACAGGCCGCCGCCTACCAGTATCTGAAGGAGCTGCTGCGCGACCGTAAGGTCTCGGACGCAACCTATGCCCGGCTGACCAACCTCATCGGCACGCAACAGCTCGTCGAGATGAACGTCCTGACCGGCTACTACATCACCGTGGCCATCAACCTCGTCGCCCACAACGTCCCGCTGCGCGCCGATGTGAAGCCACCGCTTCCGCCGCGGCGCAAATAGGCTTTTGGCGCGGGCGGTCAGGCGCGTATTGCGCGCCTGGCTTCCGGCGGTCGATCCTACGCGCCCACCGGGACGATTCAGGAGCCAGCATTGAGCACCCTGCCGACTGTCGATCGCCGCGCCTTGTTGGGCGTCGCCTCAGCCCTTGCCGGCGCCGGGGCCTTGCCCTCCGCCACCCTGGCCCAGACACCGGCCCCGTCTCCGCCGCCGCCGGCCCCCGTGACCCGCATCCTTGCCCGCTATGTGGTGGGCGCCCGGGCGGACGCCCTGCCTGCCAACGTGCGAAAAGAGGCCGCGCGGACGTTGCTCAACTATGTCGGCTGCGCGGTCGGGGGGTCCGAGCACGAGGCGATGGACATGGCGATCGCCGCCCTGGGTCCATTCTCCGGCAAGGCGCAAGCCAATGTGCTGGGGCGTCGCGAGCGGTTCGACATCTCGACGGCCGCCTTCCTCAACGGCGTCTCGTCCCACGTCTTCGACTATGACGACACTCACCTGAAGACCATCATCCATCCGGGCGGGCCGGTGATCTCGGCGATCCTGGCCCTCGCCCAGCGCCGCAAAGTCGGCGGGCCGGAGTTCCTCAACGCCCTGGTTCTCGGCGTCGAGACCGAGTGCAGGATCGGCAACGCCGTCTATCCGGAGCACTACGCCATGGGTTGGCACATCACCGGCTCGGCCGGGGTGTTCGGCGCCGCCGCGGCCTGCGGCAAGCTGCTGGGGCTGGACGAGCAGCAGATGACCTGGGCGCTCGGCATCGCGGCGTCGCAGTCGGTCGGGCTGAAGATCCAGTTCGGCTCGATGACCAAGAGCCTGCATCCCGGCCGCGCGGCGCAGAACGGCCTGATGGCGGCGCTGCTGGCCCAGCAGGGCTTCACGGCCAACGAGGCGGCCATCGAGGGCAAGGACGGCTGGGGTCAGGCGCTCTCGACACGGCGCAACTGGGCCGAGGTCACCGAGGGCCTGGGGGAGCGATACGAGGCCGCGCTCAACACCTACAAGCCCTTCGCCTGTGGGATCGTCACCCATCCGGGCATCGACGCGGCCATCCAGCTTCGCAACGAGAACCGCCTGACCGGCGCCGAGGTGGAGACCGTCGAGCTACACGCCAACCCGCTCGTCCAGTCCCTGACCGGCAAGACCGATCCGGCCACCGGCCTGGAAGGCAAGTTCTCGATTTTCCACTGCGTGGCCGTCGGCTTGATCTTCGGCGCCGCGGGGGAACGCCAGTTCTCCGACGCCATGGTGCGCGATCCGCGCGTCGTCGACCTTCGCACGCGTGTCGGCCTGAAGCTGGACGCGGCCGTGCCGCCGGAGAAGTGCGACATGGTCGTCCGCCTGAAGGACGGCCGCGTCCTCACCAAGCATATCGAACACGCGCTCGGCAGCCTCGAACAGCCGATGACCGACCCCATGTTGGAGACCAAGTTCTCCGACCTGGCCCGCGACGTGTTGCCCGACGCCAAGGCCCGCCGCCTGATGGACCTTTGCTGGAATGTCGAGAAGCTCGACGACGCCGGCCGCATCGCGGTGGCCGCCGCCGTGTGAGGCGGCGTTCATCGCCCCCTACCGCGGCGCCATCCGGATCGCGCCGTCCAGGCGCACCACCTCGCCGTTGAAGTAGCCGTTGCGGATCATCTCCAGGGCCAGGGAGGCGTATTCCTCGGGCCGCCCGAACCGCTTGGGGAAGGGCACGGAGGCCGCCAGGGCCTGCTTCATGTCCTCCTTCACCGCCATCATCAGCGGGGTCTGGAAGATGCCCGGCAGGATGGCGTTGACCCGGATCCCCTCGCCCATCAGGTCGCGGGCGATGGGCAGGGTCATGGCGACGATGCCGCCCTTCGAGGCCGAATAGGCCGCCTGGCCGATCTGGCCATCCTCGGCCGCCACCGAGGCAGTGTTGATGATCACCCCGCGCTCGCCGTCCTCCAGCGGCTCCAGCGCCAGCATGCCGCGCGCCGACTTGGCGATGCAGCGCATCGCGCCCACCAGGTTGATCTGGATGATGAAGTCGAAGGCCTCCAGCGGGAAGTGCTTGGCCTCTCCCGTGGTGCGGTCCCGCCAGGCGGTCCTGAAGCCGTTGGCGACGCCCGCGCAGTTGATCAGGAGCCGCTCCTGGCCGTGCGCGGCGCGCGCCTTCTCGAAGCCGGCGTCGACCTCTTCCTCGCTGGTGACGTTGACCTTGCAGAAGACGCCGCCAATTTCCTTGGCCACCGTCTCGCCCGCTTGTTCGTTAAGGTCGAAGACCGCGACCTTGACGCCCTGGGCGGCCAGGGCGCGGGCGGTGGCTGCGCCGAGGCCGGATGCGGCGCCGGTGACCACGGCCGAAACGGATGAATTGAGTTCCATGCGACCTGTCCCTGCTCTTAGATGCTGGCCCCGGCGGGTCGAGCAAAAGTGGCCCCCACTTTTGCGCCCGCGACCCGCCCGGCCCTTAAACGAGGCTTAGACCGATGGCCGGCGCCAAGAAAGCACCACCGCAGGCCGAGTTCGACGCGGCGGGCGAGATCGCCCCCGAACGCGCCCTGGTCCCGGCGGTGCTGCGGGTCAATGAGCGGCGGGTGGAAGAGGGGTTCTGGCCGAAGATCCGCAAGGCGGCGGCCTCCATCCCGTTCGCCTCCGACGCCTTGGCGGTCTGGTTCTGCGCCCGCGACGAGGAGACGCCACTGGCCGCCAAGGGGGTGATGCTGGCGGCGCTGGCCTATTTCGTGATGCCGGTGGACGCCATCCCCGACTTCATCGCGGTGCTGGGCTACACCGACGACGCGGCCGTCTTCGCCGCCCTGCTGGGCGTGGTGGGCCGCAACCTGAAGCCCCGCCACCGCGCCCAGGCGAAGGCTGCCGTGGAAGCCCTGCGGGACGAATCCTAGGCGCCCGATTTGGAGCCGGGCGCGGAGCCCCCTATATTCGCCGCCTTCCAGATCGGATGTTCCCCTTGGGCGTGACCCTCGACCTCTCGCGCGGGCCGGCTTCGCCGCTCGCGCCCCGCAAGCCGAACCTCTCGGGCCTCACCCGGGTGGAGCTGGCGGCCGCCCTGGTGGCGGCCGAGGTCGTGCCCGCCGCCAAGGCGAAGATGCGCGCCGGCCAACTGTGGCGCTGGATCCACCACTACGGCGTCACCGATTTCGCGGCCATGACCGACGTGGCCAAGGAGACGAGGGCCGCCCTGGCCGGCGCCTTCGCCATCGACCGGCCCGAAGTGGTCGAGCGGCAGGTCTCCAAGGACGGCACCCGCAAGTGGCTGATCCGCACCGCGCCGGGCATCGAGATCGAGACCGTCTATATCCCGGACGTCGGCCGGGCCGGCGCCCTCTGTGTCTCCTCGCAGGTCGGCTGCACCCTCAACTGCACCTTCTGCCACACCGGCACCCAGGCCCTGGTGCGCAACCTCACCGCCGCCGAGATCGTCGCCCAGGTCCAGGTGGCCAGGGACGACCTCGGCGAATGGCCGAGCCCCAAGGAGGACCGGCGGCTCTCCAACGTCGTGTTCATGGGCATGGGCGAGCCGCTCTACAATCTGGACCACGTGGCCGCCGCCATCGACATCATCGCCGATGGCGAGGGCATCGCCATCTCCCGCCGCCGGATCACCGTCTCCACCTCGGGCGTGGTCCCCGAGCTGCAGGCGCTTGGCGAGAAGACCCAGGCGATGCTGGCCATCTCGCTGCACGCCACCAACGACGCGCTGCGCGAAAAGCTGGTGCCGCTGAACAAGAAGTACCCGCTGGCCGAGCTGATGGCCGGCATCCGCGCCTTCCCGGGCCTCTCGAATGCCCGGCGGGTGACCTTCGAGTACGTCATGCTGAAGGGCGTCAACGACAGCCCGGCCGAAGCGAAAGCCCTCGTCCAGCTGCTCAAGGGCATCCCGGCCAAGATCAACCTGATCCCCTTCAATCCCTGGCCGGGGACCGAGTACACCTGCTCCGACTGGGGGACCATCGAGGCCTTCGCCGCGATCCTCAACCGGGGCGGCTACGCCTCGCCGATCCGCACCCCGCGCGGGCGCGACATCCTCGCCGCCTGCGGCCAGCTCAAGAGCGAGAGCGAGAAGGTCCGCGCCAGCGCCCGGCGGAAATTGGCCTAAGCGCACGCCGCCTGTGCTAACGGTTCCTCGCCTCAAGTTCGGGGGACCTTGAACATGCCCACGCCGTCACCGGAGATCCAGGCCTTCGCGGCCGGCTTCCCCATAGCCCTGCTTCATATCCTGGCCGCGGTGGCGATCCTGATCGCCGGCTCCGCCGCCTACATCCTGCTCACCCCCCACAAGGAGATCACCCTGATCCGCGAGGGCAACGCCGCCGCCGCGGTGTCCCTGGGCGGGGTGATGCTGGGCCTGGCCATTCCGCTGGCGGTGTCGCTCAGGGCCTCCACCAACCTGATCGAGATCGGGCTCTGGGGCGCGGCCACGGTGCTGGTCCAGCTCCTGGTGTTCCGGCTGGTGGACATGGTCCTGCGGGGCCTCCCCCGCCGCATCCAGGAGGGCGAGATGTCCGCGGCCACCCTGCTTGTGGGGGCCAAGCTCGCCACCGCCCTGATCGTGGCCGCCGCCGTGGCGGGCTGAGTCTCCCATGCACTTCCCGAAGCTGCCGGACTGGCTGGTCTATGCGGCGATCGTCTTCGCTTTGCTGTTCGCGGCCCTGGGCCGGCGCGAGCGCGCCGACGCCCCGCCGCCGCCGCCCACCGCCGACGCCCCCGGCGAGGCCTTGGCTCCGCCGTCCGCCTTCGACGCCGCCGTGGTCGTCGACGTTCCCGACCAGACTGGTCCGGCCACCGGCACCGCCTTCTCCATCTCACGGGGTGTCTGGCTGACCGCCCGCCATGTGGTCGAAGGCTGCGCCCGCGCCGCCGTGGTGGTGGGCCCGGGAACCGGGGTGGCGGCCAAGGTGGAGATCGATCCGCGCGGCGAGGCGGCGGTGCTCATCACCGAGGGCGGGGTCGAGCCCCTGCCCCTGGCGCTCACCGAGCCCCTGCGCCGCGGCCAGCGGGCCTTTCATCCGGGCTTCCCCCAGGGCGAGCCGGGCGAGGCGACCTCGCGCCTGCTGGGCCGCGAGCGGCTGGTGGTGCGGGGGCGGGGCGCGCGGGCCGAGCCGGTGCTGGTCTGGGCCGAGGCCGGCCGCACCGAAGGGCTGGTGGGCGGCCTCGGCGGCCTCTCAGGCGCCCCGGCGCTGGACGACCAGGGCCGCGTCGTCGGCATCACCATCGCCGAGGCCCCGCGCCGCGGCCGCATCTACACCACCGCCCCGGAAGTGGTGACCGCGACCCTGACCGCCACCGCCCATAGTCCGGAGCCGGTGGCGGCGGGCGAGTCGATCACCCCGCAGAACTATTTCTATGTGGCCGACGCCCTGCGCCGCGAGCTGCGCGTCGCCCAGGTGGTGTGCCTCACCGACTAGCTGCGGCCGGCTCGCGCGCCTGGATACGGGCCAGCAGGAAGAACAGCAGGATGGGCGGGATGGCCGTCAGTCCGGTGACGATCCAGGCGGTCTGGTAGGCGCCCATCAAGCCTTGGGTCTGCGTCATCCCGTCAACCGCCGCGCCGGAGAAGCCCTTCAGGAACTTGCCCAGGAAGGCGTAGGTCGAGGAGAGCAGGGCGTACTGCGTCGCCGTGTAGCCCAGTCCCGTGAGGCTCGACATGTAGGCCACCAGGGCCACCCCGGCGAAGGCCTGGGCGAAGTTGTCGAGCGCCATGACCGTCGTGAAAAGCCTCAGGTCCGGGGACAGGGCCAGCAAGGCGAAGGCGGCCGTGCCCAGGCCTTGTAGGACCGAGCCCGCGATCAGGGTCCGGAACAGCCCGAAACGTACGGCGCACAGCCCCGAGACCGCGATTCCCGCGAAGGCCCCCGGAAGGCCGGTGGCGGCGCGGACCACGGCCACCGTGTCCTTGGTCAGCCCGAGGTCGTGATAGTAGGGGTTGTACATCGGCCCCATCAGGTAGTCGGGCAGGCGGTAGGCGGCGATCGCGGCGAGCATCAGCAGGCCCACCGCCTTGTGGGTGGTGAAGAAGTCGATGAACGGGCCGACCACGGCGTCGAAGAAGCCCCGCGGCGTCCAGAGCGGCGCCTTGCCGTGCATGACGGCGTCGGCGCGGGCCGGTTCGAAGGCGAACAGGGTGGCCACGACGCCGATCGTCATAAGCACCGCCATCCACACATAGGACTGGGGCCAGCCGACGCGTGCGGCGACGGCGATGATAGCCGCGTCGGCGACGATGATGGCGACGCGGTAGCCAAGGGAATAGGTCGAGGCGAGCAGCCCGATCTCCTCGGGGTCCGACGAGGCCTCGATGCGCCAGGCGTCGACGACGATATCCTGGGTCGAGGACGCCCAGGCGACCAGCAGGGCGAAGGCGCCGATCGTCGTCAGGTTCGCGGTGCCGACCGCGGCCATTCCGACCAGCCCGACCGCGACCAGCAGCTGGGCGAACAGCATCCAGCCGCGTCGTCGTCCAAGGCGCCCCAGGATCGGCAGGTCCACCCGATCGACCACGGGCGCCCAGAAGGGTTTCAGGACGTAGGCCATCCCGACCCAGGAGATGAAGCCGATGGCCTTGAGGGTGGTGTCCTCGTCACGCAGCCAATAGCCGAATGTGCCGGCGGTGAGCAGGAACGGCAGGCCGGACGCGAAGCCCAGGGCCAGCATCACGGCGACCTTTGGCTGGCGCACCGAGCGGATCACCTCCATCGCCGTGCGCTTCTTGCGGGGCGCGGCCGGGGTGGTCTCGGTCATGGTCGGGCTCTCGAGGATGGGCGCCCCCGCGCCCGGTCAGCCGACCTTGGCGCGCGTTGTCGTCCGCGTCCAGCCGGGGCCGGTCCAGCGGGTCAGGGCGGCGCGCAGCGCCTCGTGCGACAGCGGCTTGACCAGGAAGTCGTCCATGCCCGCCGCCAGGCAGGCCTGGCGGTCGTCCTCGTAGGCGTTGGCGGTCAGGGCGACGATCGGGGTGAGAAGGCCCGCCGCCCGCATCCGCCGCGCGGTCTCCGGCCCCGACAGGCCCGGCATCCGCATGTCCATCAGCACCAGGTCGAAGGCCTGGGCCGCCACCGCCCCCAGGGCGTCCTCGCCGCGCTCCACGTGTTCCACCTCGCAGCCCTCGCGGGTCAGCAGGGCGCGGGCCAAGAGGGCGTTGATCGGATTGTCCTCCACCAGCAGCACCCGCGCGCCCGGGGCGGCGGCGGTGTGGACCACGATGCGGTCGTCCTCCGCCGGTTTCGTCCGCCGCCGGCTCGCCGTCGCCAGCACCCGCCCGGCCAGCGAGGCCCGGCGCAGCGGCTTGATCAGATAGCCGGCGCAGCCCGCCTCACGCCACAGGGCGATCAACTCGCGCTCCTCGGCGGCCAGCAGGACGATGGCCGGGCGGCCTTCCGGCAGCTTCAGCGCCTCGCCGGCCGGGGCCAGGGTCACGTCCACCAGCAACACGTCGCCCGGCGATGTCCGGGCCGCCGCCGTGGCCAGGTCCGCGGCGGCCACCGCGCGCCCGCCGCTGGCGACGATCTGCCGCCGGGCCGCCGCCCGCACCACCGGATTGGGCGAGACCACCGCCACCCGCCGGCCCGCCAGGACCGGCGCCTCGGGCGCAGTGGACACGGCCGCCAGCGGCCCCTCGAACCAGAAACAGGCCCCGCCGCCCCGCGCGCGCTCCACCCCGACCTCGCCGTCCATGGCGTGCGCCAGCCGGCGGGCGATGGCCAGGCCCAGGCCGGCCCCGCCCAGGTCGGCATGCGCCGCCTCGGCCTGGGCGAAGGCTTCGAAGATCCGGCCGCGGTCCGAGGCCGAGACCCCCGGGCCGGTGTCCTCCACCGAGAAACGCAGCCGGCCGGGCGCCGGGGCGGTTACGGCCAGCAGCACCCCGCCGGTCTCGGTGAACTTGACGGCGTTGCCGGCGAAATTGAGCAGGATCTGTTTGAGGCGCGCCTCGTCGGCCCGGACCACCGCCGGCGCGCCCTTGGCGGCCCAGGCGATCTCCAGGCCCTTCTCGCGGGCTCTGGGCGACAGCAGCTCGGCGACCCCGCGCAGCACCTCCTCCACGACCACCGCGCCGGCGTGCAACTCCAGCTTCCCCGCCCGCAGCCGGGCGAAATCGAGCACGTCGTTGACCAGGGTCAGCAGGTGCTGGCCGCTTTCCCGCAGCGCCGACACATAGGCCCGCTGCTCGGCCGTCAGCTGGGTGGAGTCCAGCAGCCGCGCCATCCCCAACACGCCGTTCAGGGGCGTGCGGAACTCATGGCTCAGCGAGGCCAGCTGCTCGGCGCTGATCTGGGCCCGAGTGGGCCTTCTGTCGGATAGGGGACGTAAAGGTCGGCGCATCGACATAAGGTCTAAGCCCAACCGCTTAACGGTCGGTCAAACGCCCGCAGCGCGCCCAAAACAACGCGAATGGGCGGATTTTCTCGCCTTAAAGTAGACGAAACCTAATTGCCGTCGTTTACTATAGCCGTATGCGCCCGCGATCCGACGCCTCGACCAACCTTGCGGAGCTGCTCACCCCGCGTGAGCGCGAATGCCTGTCGCTGGTCGATCAGCATCTGTCCTCCAAGCAGATCGCGCGCGAGCTCGGCATGTCGAAAACCTCGGTCGACACCTATTGCGACCGCGCCCGCCGCAAGCTCGGCGTCACCGACCGTTACGAGGCCGCGCGCATCCTTCGCCAGTCCGGCGTTTCTGTCCTGACCGCGTCAGGACAGGACACGATCAGGACAGACACCGCCCCCGACCGCTGGCTGGATGAGCCGGCAACAGAGGGGACGTCCAATGGGCGACTGGCGGAAGATCGAGGATCGAGCGGTGGTGGGCAGGGCCTTACGGCTGCGCCGGGAGATCGAAGACTTCGAAGCCCGTTGGCCGGCTCCGATGAATCGGGACGAGGCGCTGCCAGCCTTTTCCTGGACCCAACTGGAACGCCAGCTCGTCGACCTTTCGGCGACGCCGGCGCAAGCGGACATGGCCAGGCATCTGGTATCGGCCACCCGCAAACTGGCGCCTTTCAAGCCGCCGGAAATGGTGTTGCGCGAGATCCTTTGTCTCACCTGGGTTCTCCTGGACGAGAACTTCAGGCCCGAGGCGGCTTCGGGATCGGCGTCAATGACCTAAGCGCGCCGGCACGGCTGGGCGTCATCGTTGGCGTCGCCATCATCACCGCGCTTGCGTTCGGGGGGATGTTGGCCGGGCTCCAGGCCCTGCAGCAACTGGCCGTGACTTTAACCTAAAGCCTGAACGGCCCCTAAACCCTAACCCGTCATCATCGAGGCGCGCACGGAACTCCCGGCGCGCATGGAGAGAACTCATGCTTAAGCAACGTCGCATGGCCGCCGAGCAAATCGCCGCCGCCCTGTTCGAAGCCGAGACCGCCATTGACGCGGCCCTGGCCAAGACCGCCCAGCTGACCGGCTTCATGCCGCTGCTGCGCGCCAACGCCGGCGCCTCGGCCCTGATCGGCCAGGACGCCGTGGAGCGCGCCAGCCAGGCCATCGCGGCCCTCGCCGACGCCCGCCGGGCGATCGTCGAGACCCACAAGGAGCTGACCGTCGCTCAGGAGCAGATCGGCCTCGGCGCCGTGAAGCTGACCGGCGATCCCGGCGGCGAGAAGCCCGATCCGGGCCTGGGCCTGCGCCCGGCCGCCCGCCTGCGGGCCGTCGCGGCCGCCTAAGGCGCGTTCCGCTTCGGCGGACAGTCTGGCAATTAGGGCTCCTCGGTTTCTCCGGGGAGCCCTTTTGCATTGATCCCCCTGTTCCAGATGCGCGCCCTGATCTGGGCCATCACCGTCCTCCTGGTCTGCGTCGTGGCCGTGCGGCGTGGCGGGCCTTACGAGCGGCTGGCCTCCGGCGGCCTGTTGGCGGCCTGGGCGATGACCATGCTGGTCTACCGCTCGCAGTTCACCCAGACCGAGTGGGGCATCTTCGTCGTCGACGGCGCGATGCTGGCGCTGCTCACCTGGATCGCCCTGCGCAGCGCTCGCTACTGGCCCTTGTTCGCCGCCGGTTTCCACCTCCTGGCGGCGGTCACCCACGTCGCCAACATGGTCGATGTGAAGGTCGGGGCCTGGGCCTATCTGACCGCCGAGATCATCTGGGGCTACCTGCTGGCCGCGACCATCGGCTACGGGGCCTGGACGTCCAGGCCCGATTCCCCGCGCGACGCGCCCTCGCGACGCTGAGCCCCGGTCCCGCTCCTGGCCGACACGGGGCCACAATGGGTTCGCCATCCGGCGCGGGTTTGGTGTATCCGGCCACACCGGCCTTGGCGGATTTCTGGAGCGGTGATGATGACGGACGAAGCGGCGCCTGCGGTCCCGAAGCTGACGATCGAGGAGTACGAGAAGATCGATCCCGGCGTCCGGATCGAGCATGGCGGCGTGGTCATGACCTTCTCCACCCCGTCCAAGTTCACCGTGTGGCGGGCGCAGTCGATCCGCACCAAGGAGCCCTGCACCCTGGAATGGATCGAGACCTTCCAGCCCGGGGAGGTGATGGTCGACGTCGGCGCCAACGTCGGCATGTACACCATCTGGGCGGCGGCCACGCGCCAGGCCCGGGTCTACGCCTTCGAGCCGGAAGCCCAGAACTACGCCCTGCTGAACCGCAACATCCGCATCAACAAGCTGGCCGATCGCGTCATCGCCTACTGCCTCGGGCTGTCCGACACGGCCGGCCTGTCGCAGCTGCACATGGCCGACATGCGCGTGGGCGGCTCCTGCCATTCGGTCGGCGAGCCGCTGGACTTCAAGCTGGAGCCGCTGAACAGCGCGTTCGTGCAGGGATGCGCCGCCGCCGTGCTGGACGACCTTATCTGGGGCGGCTCCATTCCCATGCCGGCCCACATCAAGATCGACGTGGACGGCTTCGAGCACAAGGTCATCGCCGGCGCCCGCCGCATCCTGCGCGACCCGGCGGTGAAGTCCCTGCTGATCGAGACCAACCAGAACCTGCCCGAACACCGGGCGATGGTCGCCGAGCTGGGCGCGCTGGGCTTCACCTTCGACCCCGCTCAGGTCGGGCGGGCCGAGCGCAAGGAAGGCGCCTTCAAGGGCGTGGCGGAATATGTCTTCCGGCGCGGGCCTGCCTGAATCCATGCCGAGCCCTGTCGAGCCCCAGCTGATCTACAACGTCGCCAACGCCCCGCTGCGGCCCCACCCCTATCCGCACATCTACGTTCCCGACGTCTTCCCGGCGGACTTCTACGCCACGCTCCTGGAGAACATCCCCGATCCCTCGGCCATGATCCCTATCGAGCAGGCCCGGCCGGTGAAGGGCTACAAGGAACGCTTCGTGCTCGACCCCAGGGACGCCGGGCCGGGCGTCCCCGACAGCCAGCGCCGCTTCTGGGCGGAAACCCACGCCATGCTCACCAGCGGCCCGTTCCGCGACGTTCTGCTCAATAAGTTCGGGGCCACGCTCCGGCAGCGGTTCGCCAGCGCCGCCGTGACCCTTTCGGAAGAGACCCTGCTGGTCGAGGACATCACCAACTACGCGCTCGGCCCGCACACCGACACCCCGGCCAAGGTGGTGACGGTGCTGTTCTATCTTCCCAGGGACGACAGCCTCGCCCACCTGGGCACCTCGATCTACGTCCCGAAGGATCCCGCCCGGCGCTGCCCCGGGGGGCCTCACCACCAGCACGCGGACTTCGATCGGGCGGCCACCATGCCGTTCCGGCCGAATTCCATGTTCGCCTTCGTCAAGACCGACAACTCGTTCCACGGCGTGGAGCCGGTGACCGATCCGGACGTCCGCCGCTGGCTCCTGCTCTACGACATCAAGGGCCGCGCGGTTCAGCCGCCGGCGCCCTAGCCAGGCCGGCCCCGCCGGCGTTCAGCGCCCGTTCCCCACCGACGCAGAACGGTCATGTAGCTGAAGCTGTAGTGTCACAGCCGATCCCTAATAGCGGCCCCAGAGCCGGGCGCGGACGCTGCGCCACGCCCGGCGAAAAGAGGGGTCCCGACGATGAAGAACTTCATGTCCACTGTCGCGTGGAGCTGTTTCGCGCTGTCCGCCACCAGTCCCGCGCTCGCGGCCGATGCGGCCGATGAGGGCGCCACCCTGGAGGAGGTCATGGTCACCGCCACC
Organism: Caulobacteraceae bacterium; assembly: GCA_947476555.1. Lineage (GTDB taxonomy): Bacteria > Pseudomonadota > Alphaproteobacteria > Caulobacterales > Caulobacteraceae > Phenylobacterium. The sequence continues at coordinate 9,547 of CANJRI010000005.1, read as the reverse complement.
AAGCGTGAAACCGACCTGCAAAGGACCCCGATCGCCATCTCCGTGGTCGGGGGCGAGGCGCTTCAAGCGCGCCACGCCGACAGCCTGATCGCCCTGCAGGACGGCAGCGTGCCGTCGCTGCGCATCGCGACCTTCGAAGCCCGCCAGTCGGCCCTGACGGTCGGCATCCGCGGCATCGTGCCCTTCGACGCCAACCAGACCGCACGTGATCAGGGCGTCGGCGTCTATATCGACGGCGTATACCTCGGCCGTCAGCAAGGCCTGAACGCCGCCCTTTTCGACGTCCAGCGCATTGAGGTTCTGCGCGGTCCGCAAGGCACCCTGTTCGGCCGCAACACCGAGGGGGGCGCGCTCAGCATCGTCACCAAGTCCCCGACCGGCGAGTTCGGCGGTCGCATGAGCGCCGGCGTTGGCAACTTCGGCGAATACGACGCGGAAATTCACCAGGACTTCCAGTCGTTCTCCAACTTGGCGGTGAAGGTCGACGGCCTGATCCAGCACCAGGGCCCGACCACCAAGAACCCCATGGCGGGCCAGGCCGGCTGGAACCAGTACCACCGCGCGGGCGGCCGTATCACCGGTCTTTACAAGCCCACCGACAGCTTCAGCGCTGAGATATCCGCTGACTACGCCAGGGACGAGAACACCCCGTTCTTCAGCCAGCTGGTCAACTTCAACCCCTACGGCAAGCGCGTGCGCACCCAAGCCGAACTGCTGGCCGCCGCCGCCGCGCCGGCGGGCACGATCAACCCGCTCGCGCCGCTGGTGAAGGTCCGCACGGATCGCCAGACCGTCTCCGACCTCGGGACCGTTCAGCAACCCAGCGTCGATGAGACCGGCGGCGCCTCGGCCACCCTGAAGTGGAGCCCGAACGACGATCTGGAAATCCGTTCGATCACCGCCGGGCGCGGCGTGGCCACCAACCAGTGGGACAACTCCGGCGTCGAATCGCGCAACGTCTTCGCCCCGAACGCCCTGTTCGGCCGTTACAGCCTCTCCGACCTTTATCAGCGTCAGTTCAGCCAGGAATTCCAGGCCGTCGGGAATATCGGAGATACGTTCAACTACGTGGCCGGCCTCTATTACTTCAAGGAAAACGTGAAGGAATCGGCCGCCAGCCCGATCACCAACCAGTGGAACGCCGACGGCACCGGCTATACCATCCGGACCTCGAACGGCACCTCGACGGCGAGCGCGACCACCGCGGGGTGGGAATACGGCTCGCGCTTCATCATCCGCGCGAGCCACGCCGAAGCCACGAGCACCGCGGTCTATGGCCAAGGCACCTACACGCCGGCCGCGATGCAGGCCCTTCACCTGACGCTCGGCGGCCGCCTGACCAAGGATAAGCGCGACGGGACGCTCTATATGGTCAACGCCAGGGCGACCGACTTTGGTCTGCACATCAGCGACAGCCGCTTCGACCCGATGGTCAATGTCGCCTTCGACGCGGCCGACGGCTTGAATCTCTACGCCAAGTACTCGACCGGTTACCGCGCAGGCGGGGCCAACGACCGTTCCGCCACCTTCGCCGCCTTCGGCGCGGAAGAAGTGAAGTCCTACGAAATCGGGGCCAAGATGGACCTGTTGGACGACCGCGTTCGCCTGAACCTGGCGGCCTACGCCATGGACCGCACCAACACCCAGATCGACTTCGACAATGTCGACACCACCCCGGGCAGCCCCACCCAGGGCGCCCACACCGAAGACACCCGCAACGCGCCCGGAACCTCGAAGATCAAGGGTTTCGAGGCCGACCTGCAGGCCAAGGTCAACGAATACGTCACCGTCGGGGTCGCCTACGCCTACACCAGCGTGAAGATCCCGGCCGCGCCTTTCCCCTTCCCCGGCAATCCGGACGTTCCGCTCGGCTCGCCCTTCCCGGTGCATGTGGTCTACACGCCGCCGCACGCCGCCAGCGCTAACATCGACTACGAAGCCCCGGTCGGCGCTATGAGTTTCCGCGCTCACCTGGATGCGGCCTACGCCGACGCTCAATACGCCTTCCAGACCGAATTCGCCGACGTCTCACCGACCGGGAAACTGGTCCAGAACGTCGCCGTGAAGACGGACTCCAGCTTCATCGTGAACGGCAGTATCGCGCTGGCCGACATCAACATGAGCGCCGGCGGCGCGACGGGCGTCCTGGCCTTCTGGATCCGCAACCTCTTGGACGAGTCGCACATCTACCGGATCTCGGGCGCCAACCGCGGGACGATCGGCGACTACGCCAACTTCAATCCGCCGCGCACCTTCGGCGTCCAGCTGAGCATCAACTACTAGTCTGACTCTCGAGGAGACGATGAGCCGGCCAGGGGGATGCCCTTGGCCGGCTGTTCGCTGGCCTCCTCAGCCCATGGCGCGCGCGCTCGACCCGGTCTCCACCGCCGCCTTGCGGTAGATCAGCGCCTCGGCCACGTGCACCCGCCGCACCGGCCCGCCGCCCTCAAGGTCGGCGATGGTGCGGGCCAGGCGCAGGGTGCGGGTCCAGCCCCGCGCCGAGAGGCCGCCGGCCTCCGCCGCCTTCGTCAGCAACGCCCGGGCCGGCGCGTCCAGGGCGCAGATCGTCTCCAGCCATTCGCCTTCGGCCCGCGCGTTCAGGGCCGCGCCGGCCCCGCCGGAGGCCCGCTCGGCCTGAAGCGCACGCGCGGCGGCCACCCGCGCGGCCGCCTCGGCCGTGCCCTCCGCGGGCGCCGGCAGGGCCAGGTCGGCGGCGGTCACCGGCGGGACCTCAACCGTCAGGTCGATGCGGTCCATCAGCGGCCCGGAGATCTTGCGCTGGTAGTCGCCCTGGCAGCGCGGCGCTCGCCCGCAGGCGCCCTTGCCTATGCCGCCCACCCCGCAGCGGCACGGGTTCATCGCCGCCACCAGCTGCACGCGGGCCGGATAGCGGACGTGGGCGTTGGCCCGGGCCACCATCACCTCGCCGGTCTCCAGCGGCTGGCGCAGGGAGTCCAGCGCCTGGGCGCCGAATTCCGGCAGCTCGTCCAGGAACAGCACCCCGTTGTGGGCCAGGCTCACCTCGCCCGGCTTGGCCCGCAGGCCGCCGCCGGTCAGCGCCGCCATGCTGGCCGAATGGTGCGGGCTGCGGAACGGCCGGGCCCTGGAGAGCTGGCCCTTGGCGATCAGCCCGGCCACCGAATGCACCATGGAGGTCTCCAGCAGCTCCTCCGGCGTCAGCGGCGGCAACAGCCCCGGCAGGCGCGCGGCCATCATCGACTTGCCCGAGCCCGGCGGGCCGATGAACAACAGGTTGTGGCCGCCGGCCGCGGCGATCTCCAACGCCCGCTTGGCGCTCTCCTGGCCCTTCACGTCCCGCAGGTCCGGTCCGCCGGCGCCGTCCAGCATTGGCCCGGGCTTGGGGGCCGAGAGGATCTGCGTGCCCCGGAAATGGTTGACCACCGCGATCAGCGAGGGCGCCGCCAGGATCCGCGCCTCGCCGGCCCACGCCGCCTCCGGCCCGCAGGCTTCCGGGCAGATCAGGCCGAGCCCCAGGCCGGCGGCCGCCACGGCGGCGGGCAGGGCGCCGGCCACCGCGGTGATCCGGCCGTCCAGCGACAGCTCGCCCACCGCCGCCCAGTCCTGCAGCGCGCCCTCCGGCAGGATGCCCATCCCGGCCATGATCGCCAGGGCAACCGGCAGGTCGTAGTGGCTGCCCTCCTTGGGCAGGTCCGCCGGCGCGAGGTTGGCGATGATCCGCTTGGCCGGCAGCGATAGCCCAAGCCCGGTGAAGGCCGCCCGCACCCGCTCGCGCGCCTCGGACACCGCCTTGTCGCCCAGGCCGACGATGAAGAAGGCCGACTCCCCGCTGGTGAACTGGACCTGCACGTCGACCGGCGCCGCCTCGACGCCCCGGAAGGCCAAGGTCACGACCCGCGCCGCCATCCTCAATCCCTTGTGCTCACGGCAAAGTTGTCCACAACAGACAGCACGCAGCTGCGCTCAGATCAAGAACAAATAAAGAACTTTCAGGGAAAACCCGCAGTTCAGTGTCGGGATTCCGTCACTTTCGTAACGGGATCAAACCCCTGCGCGGATCGCCTCAATCTTCGCGAAAAGCAGATCCGCCGCGTCGATCCCGCTGAACCGCTTCAGGGCCACCGCGCCGGTCGGCGAGGTGACGTTGATCTCGGTCAGCGACTCCCCGATCACGTCGATGCCCACGAACAGCAGGCCCCGGGCCTTCAGCTCCGGCCCGATGGTCTCGCAGATCTCCCGGTCGCGGGCGGTCAGCTCGCAGGGCTCCGGCGCCCCGCCGACCGCCATGTTGGAGCGGATCTGGCCCTTCTGCGGCACCCGGTTGATGGCCCCCACCGCCTCGCCGTCCACCAGCAGGATGCGCTTGTCGCCCTTGGTCACCGAGGGCAGGAACTTCTGAACGATCACCGGCTCCGCGCCGATCTGGGCGTGCAGCTCCAGCAGGGCGTCGAGGTTGGGGTCGTCCTGCAGGTGCCGGGTGACGCCCGATCCGCCGCGGCCGTTCAGGGGCTTGAGCACCACGTCGCCGTGCCGGGCCCGGAACTCGGCGATCGCCGCCCGGTCCCAAGTGATCAGGGTCGGCGGCTGCAGGTGCGGGTAGAGGGTGACGAACAGCTTCTCGGGCGCGGACCGCACCTCGCGGGGATTGTTCACCACCAGGGTCTTCGGGTGGATCGCCTCCAGGAAGAAGGTGGCGTCGATGTAGCGCATGTCGAAGGGCGGATCCTGGCGCATCAGCACCACGTCGAACTCTGACAGCTCCACCCGCCGCCAGTCGCCCACCTTGGCGTGGTCGCCCTTCACCCGCTGGACGGTGACGTCGCGTCCCCGCGCGAACACCCGGCCGTCCTCCATGGCCAGGGTGTCGGTGGTGTAGACGAACAGGGAATGCCCCCGCGCCTGCGCCGCCTCCATCATCAGGAAGGTGGTGTCGCCCTCGATGTTGATGCCCTCGATGGGGTCCATCTGGACGGCGACATTCAACGGCATGTGGGGTTCCCCGGCTCTCCCCTCTGCAGATAGAGCCTACGGCCCCGAAGCGCCACCTCAAGGCTACTGGCGCATGCCTTCGTGGAGTTCGATGGAGGCGCCCCAGGGGTCGGTGAGATAGGCCGCCCCGAGGCCCGAAGGCAGCTTGGCGTAGGGCCGGTCGAACTTCACCCCGGCGGCCGCGAGCTTCCTGCAGAAGGCCTCGAGGTTCTCGATCTCGAAGCCGATGTGATCGATGATCCGCCCCTTGTTCGGGACCTGGGGCTTCGGCACGGCCGAGAAGTTGAGGTTCATGCCGGGCAGATCCACCGCGTCGTAGTTCCAGCGTTTGCCGCGCACCCCGCCGAAGTGGGTCGCGTACCAGTCACGGATCGCCGGAACCTGATCTTCGGTGACGTAGAAGTGCAGGTGGTGCGACGCGATGGGGACGTCCAGCTTGCGGTTATGCCGGTCCGCGACGGGGTCGGTTCCGCCGCCCTCGATCGCGAAACCGGTGTTGGTGGCGACCCCGTCGTCGAACAGTTCGACCTTCTCGCCATCCGGATTGTAGATATAGCCCACGCCCGGGACGGTGGCGTTGGGCTCGACGGTGAAGCCCTTCGCCTTGATCGCCGCATGCGATTGCACCCGGAACGCCAGGTGGGCCACGACCGCGTCCAGGCTGGTGCCGGTCGGCTGGCCTTGCCGCAGGAGCACGAGGACCCCGGGGAATTTCACACCCTCCTCGCCGAACACCGTCACGGGCTCGCCGCCGAGCTTCACCCACCAGGCTTTCGTCGCGGCGACGTCGCGGGCGAGGAAATGGACGTGGCCCATGGCGACGCCGCTGGGATTGCCCGCGGAAATCTGCGCCGCCGCGGGGCTGGAGGCGGCCAGCGTGAGGATCAGCGAAGCGCCAAGGCGCGCGAGCGTGCTCATCAGAAGTTCCCCGAGAATGTGCGCCCGAATATCTCTGGAAGGCCCGGAACGCACGGCATTTACGTCGAGAGCTCAGCCCTAGACACCGCCCTCCGTTGCGGCAAGAACTGTCTTACCATCATACCGTCCACGGGGGCGGACAGGAGTGATTGTGAGCGCGACCGCCGAGCTTGTTGAGTATGTCGTGAAGAGCCGACTTTCGGACATCCCGTCCGACGTGCGGCATGAGGCCAAACGTGCGCTGGTCAATATCGTCGGCTGCGCCCTGGGCGGCGCCAGGGAGCCGGCGGTGGACATCGCCATCGCGTCCCTGGGCCGCTTCGCCGGGCCCCCGACCGCCCGCGTCCTCGGGCGCGCCGAGCGCTATGATCCGCTGTTCGCCGCGCTGCTGAACGGCGTCAGCTCGCACGTCCACGACTTCGACGACACCACGCCCAGCAACTACATCCACGCCAGCTCGCCCGTGGCCTCGGCCCTGTTCGCCTACGCCAGCGAGAACAAGGTCAGCGGCCCGGACTTCCTCCATGCCTTCATCCTGGGCTTCGAAGTGATCTCGCGCATCGGGGCGGCCACCTATCCCGCCCACTACGCCGCCGGCTGGCACAGCACCGGCTCCATCGGCGTCTTCGGCGCCGGCGTCGCCATCGGCCGCCTCCTGGGGCTGCAGACCGAAGCCATGACCCATGCCGTCAGCCTGTCGGCCACCCAGTCCGCGGGTCTGCGTGAGATGTTCGGCTCCATGGGCAAGGCGTTCCATCCCGGCCGTTCCGCCCAGAGCGGCTACATGGCTGCGCTGCTGGCGCAGAACGGTTTCACCGGCGGCAAATTCCCGCTGGAGAGCCCGCGCGGGTTCGCCGCCGTCCAGGCCGGGACCTACGACCTGGCCAGGATCACCGACCGCCTGGGCGAAACCTTCGAGCTGCGCTTCAACGCCTACAAACCCTTCCCGTGCGGTATCGTGGTGCATCCCACCATCGACGCCGCCATCCAGCTGCGCGAGGCCCACGGCTTCGTCGCCGACGACGTGGAAAAGGTCGAGCTGCGGGTCGCGCACTTGGTCAAGGACCTCTGCAACAAGAAGGTCATCTCCACGGGCCTGGAGGGCAAGTTCTCCATCTACCACGCGGCGGCGCTGGGGCTGGGCCGCGGCCAGGCCAACATCCCCGACTTCACCGACGAGGCCGCCAATGACCCGGCGATGCGGCGCCTGCGCGATCTGACCGAAGCCGTCGGGGACGACAGCGTCTCGGACGACGCCGTCGTGATCACCGTCTGGCTGAAGGACGGCCGTAAGGTCGGCATGAAGCTCGACCAGTCGCTGGGCAATCTGGAACGCCCGCTGAGCGACGCGCAGCTGGAGGCCAAGTTCCGCGCCCAGTCCGGCGTGATCGCACCCGCCCAGGCCGACGCGGCGATCGCGGCCTGCTGGGGGATCGAGGAGATGGCCGACCTGAGCACGCTGATCGACCACTGCGTCCCCAAGGGATGAGCCGGATGCAGGGCGCAGACAGTGGAGCGGTCCCCAGGCGGAGCCGGCTGGCCTCCATCATGGCCGGCTCGGCGGGCAACCTCGTCGAGATGTACGACTGGTTCGTCTATGCGTCCTTTTCGCTCTACTTCGCGGCGCAGTTCTTTCCCAACGGCAACCAGACCGTCCAGCTGATGAACGCCGCGGCGGTGTTCGGGGTGGGCTTCTTCATCCGGCCACTCGGCGCCTGGGTGATCGGGCTGTACGCCGACCGGCGCGGTCGCAAGGCGGCGTTGATGCTGTCCATCGTGATGATGTGCGCCGGCTCGATGATCATCGCCCTGTGTCCCGGCTATGCGGCGATCGGCATCGCCGCCCCGATCATCCTGGCCTTCGCCCGACTGTTGCAGGGGTTCAGCTACGGCGCCGAGTACGGCACCACCGCCACCTATCTGCTGGAGATGTCGGGGAAAAAGCACCGCGGCTTCTGGTCCGGCTTCTTCTACGCCACCCTCATGCTCGGCCAGCTCCTGGCCCTCTCGACCCTGATCGTGCTGCAGAACCTGCTGACGGCGGAGCAGCTGGGAGCGTGGGGCTGGCGGATCCCGTTCCTGATCGGCGGTGGCCTGGCGGTGGCGGTGTTCTGGCTGCGGCGCGGCATGGACGAGACCCCGGCCTTCAACGCGATGTCGGGGCCGAAGCCCAGCCCGTTCCTGCTGTTCACGCGCTACCCGAAAGAGGCGCTGATGGTGGTGGGCCTGACGGCGGCCGGCACCCTCGGCTTCTATACGTTCTCGACCTACATGCAGAAGTTCCTGGTCAACACCTCGGGCTTTTCGAAGGTGGCGGCCACCCAGGTCACCGCCGCCGCCCTGGTGGCCTTCATGCTGATGCAGATGCCTATGGGCGCGCTCTCCGAGAAGGTGGGCCGGCGCAACATGCTGATCGCGTTCGGCGTGCTGGGGACCCTGCTCTTCTGGCCCCTGCTGAACGCCCTGGCCGGGGTGCGCGACCCGCTGACGGCCTTTGCGTTGCTGATCGTGGCCCTGACCATCGTGACCCTGCACACCTCGATCAACGCCATCGTCAAGGCCGAGATGTTCCCCACCGAGGTCCGCGCCATGGGTGTGGCCGTTCCCTTCTCCATCGGCACGGCGATGTTCGGCGGGTCGGCGGAATACATCGCCCTGTGGTTCAAGAACCAGGGCAATGAGAACGGCTTCTTCGTCTACGTCACCGTGGTGATGGCCGTGTCCCTGATGATCTACTGGGCCATGCCGGACACCCAGAAACATACCCGGATGGCCGAGGATTGAGGCGCCGGCGCGCGCGAAACGCAGAACCGCGATAACGCGCGAAGCGAACCATCCCAGCGTCGGCTAAGGGTGGCAAGCGGACGTTGCCCCCTCCAGTAAGGCCGGGCTCCAACCTGTAATCAGCGTCAGCTTGAAAGCGACGAAGCCGCGCTATTGATCAGTGTGGCGACGGCGACCACCAGTTGGGCCGGGGCGAATGGCTTTGGCAGGATTGCGGAGCCGGGTACGCCATTGACCGTCCATTCGTGTTCGCTGTCTCCCGTCACGAATAAGACCGGGATCGTGGCGTTAAGTTCGCGCGCTCGTCTGGCTACGTTCCAGCCCGCCCCCGGCCGGCCCAGGTTTACGTCGGTCACTACGGCAGCGAAGGCCGGCCCGCTTTTCTCCAGGGCCGCGATAGCTTCGTCATCGCTGCTGGCGGTCTGAACGGCGAAGCCACCATCTTCCAGGGCAGCCTGCATCAGTTCCTGAACCAGGAGTTCGTCATCCACGACGAGCACAAGCTGTGCTCCGGCCGGCTGCGCGGTAGTCATATGGGGTCCCCTGACCCACACAGAACGCTGTTACCTGTGTCATGTTCCCGACCGTTACCCGCTCCTGGGCCAGGTCATATTTTACTACTCGCGAGACTGAGGCGAGCTTCTTGATGAAGCGCGTCGATGAAGGATCGATGCTGAAGAAGTCACAACATGAGGGGCGCGAAATAGAATTTCTATCAATTCCACATCATTGTACGTCGTCAGATGTTTTGAGACAGGTGGGGTCCGGATTTAGCGGAGAGATGGCCTCATCTGGGGTTGATATTTAGGCGGCGATTTTGCGGTGTTGCAAGCGCCGATGTTGGATGGTCTGGCGTTTGATGTGGGCCCGTTCACGC
>CANJRI010000004.1 GCA_947476555.1 Caulobacteraceae bacterium | reverse complement strand
GACAATGCCGATCCGCCGGTCGGCCAGGGCCAACAGCGCCACGCCGCCATCGGAGGTGATACGCCCGCCATCGAAGGCCGCGCTGACTTTCTTGCGCGACACGCTTGGCAGATCGAACAGAAGATCGGTATTGTCATCCATGGCGGGCGTGGCGCCTCCGTGGCCTGGAAAAGTGTTGGCCTTAGCAACCAAAACCTATTCCAAATCAGTCGGTTACGCTACGTCCGCCAGCACATTTTTAGGCACACTATGAATAAGACGGGCTAAGTCGGGCCAGTGAATTCCGGGGAAAAGGTGGGGCGTATCCCCGGTCGCAAACCTGCGCGGCGGCTGATGCTGCGGCTCGGCCTGGCCCTTGTCGCTTTGGCGGCCAGCGCGCCTTTGGCGCGCGCGCAAGTGTCCGTCGATCAGACCGATGTGCCGGCCGCGCCCGCCTCGGCGAGGGAAGGGGGGCAAATCCGCCTGCCGGATCCCTATCCCGCGGGCGCCGCGGGCTGGGGGCCCGCGCTGCCGGGTGGCCGGACCGTGAGCCGTTGGGCCGAGGACTGGTCGGCCGGAAGCCTCGCCCGCGTCGAGAGCCCGCTGAAGGCCGCGCCGCTCCCGGGCGGGTCGTTCCTCACCCTGAGCGGAGAGTTGCGCCTGCGCGTCGACGGCGACCGGAATGGCCGCCTGGCGCTGGGCGACGACAACGTCCAGGAGGTGGTCCGGGGCGTCCTGGGCGCCGACCTGCGGCTCAGTCCGTCGATCGGCGTCTATGGCGAGCTCGTCACTGGCCAGGTCGTCAGCGGCCGCCCGCCGATCTCCTCCAACTATCGCAACGAGGCCGCCGTCCAGCAGCTTTTCGTCGATGTGCGCGCCCACCTGGACGGGATGCTCGTGGGCGCCATGGCCGGACGGCAGGAATTTGCCGACGCCCCCCGGCAGCTGATCGGCATCGGCGATGGGCCCAACCTTCACCGGACCTTCAATGGTCTGCGCCTCTACGCCCATGGCGAGCGCGTGCGGTTTGGCGCGGTGGATCTTCGCGCCACGCGTCTGGGGACAGGCGTCTTCGACGACGAGATCAACTGGTCCGAACGCTTACAGGGCGCCAACGTCGCCACCGTGCTTTCCAGCGGCCCGGCAGGCCCCGCCTACCTCGACCTGTTCTGGTTCCACACCGATCAGCCGGAAGGCCGGTGGGCGGACAAGGTCGGGCTGGATCGGCGGGACCATAGAGGCGCGCGGCTCTGGGGCCGTCGCGGTCCCGTGCGGTTCGACTGGACTGTGGTGCGCCAGACCGGGGGGTTCGACGGCCGCGAGGTGGACGCCTGGGGCCTCTTCGCCATCCAGAGCTTCGAGCTGTCAGATGTGGCGTGGAGCCCGCGCCTGGGCCTGCGCCTGGATGTCGCCTCGGGTGGTGGCTCCGCCGGCCCGGGCGCGCTTAGGGCCTATACGCCGCCCTACGGCGGCGCCGGCTATCTGTCCGAGGGGCGGTTCCTGAGCCTGACGAACCTCGTCTTCCTGGTGCCGAGCGTCTCGGCCACGCCGACGCCCAACACCGAGGTCCTTGTCGAGTACGGCGTCGCCCGGCGTTTCGACCGGAATGACTTCGCCTACGCAGGCGGCCTGTCGCCTTACGAGGGGACCGAAGCGCTGCGCAGCCCCGACATAGGCCGGCTCTTGCGGGCCGAGGGCGCCTGGGCGCCGAGGTCGTGGCTCACGCTTTTCGTGGCCATGGAGCGCTTCACGCCGGGGAAGCTGCTCCGGGACGTTAATCTGACATCTGGGTTCTACGCCAATATGGGAGCGACGTTCCGGTACTGAGGAGGGGCAAAGGTCCGGGGTATCGCGCCTAAGGAATATTATCGGAAATATATGGTCCGTTATCGGCGGGGCAGCCCTAACTCGCCGTTCGCGATGCGCTTCATCGTTTCCACGAAGAACTGCGGCTCCATGAGCTTCACACGGCCCTCAAGGTCCGCCGGCGTATCGCCAGCGAGCACCGGCACGGCGCGCTGCGCCACGATGGGTCCGCTATCGTAGTCGCCATCGACGACGTGGATGGTCGCGCCGCTTTCAGCCGCGCCGGCCGCCAGCACCGCTTCATGCACCCGCCGGCCATACATGCCTTCCCCGCCGAAAGCCGGCAGCAGCGCCGGGTGGATATTCAGGATCCTGCCGCGGTAGGCGCTCAGCAGCACCGGCCCTAGCCGCCGCAGGTATCCCGACAGAACGATCAGCTCGACGCCGCGCGCCTGCATCGCGTCGGTGATCGCCTTGTCAGCGCCCTCCGGATCGGCCGCCGTCGGCACGCAGACCGCCGGTATCCCCAGGCCTTGCGCCCAGGCCAAGGCCGGCGCCGACGGCTTGTTGCTGGCCATTAACCCTGCCTCGGCCGCCAGCTCGCCCGCGGCGATGGCGTCCACCATGGCGCGGGCGCTTGAGCCGTTCCCGGACGCCAGAAAACCTAGCTTCATCAATCGCGTTCCGGACCCAGTTGATGTTCGAATGAAAGCCCGTCGTGGGCCGGCTCGACGCCCTTTGGCAATTCCCCGAGAAGCTGGGCGTAGTCCAGATCGAGATGCATGTTGGTCAGGATCGCCCGCCTGGGTTTCACCCGCGCGATCCACTCCAGGGTCTGCGCCAGGTGCGAGTGCGTCGGGTGCGGCGCCCGCCGCAGGGAGTCCACGATCCACACGTCCAGGCCGCTGAGCGCCTCGAAGGCCGCGTCATCCAGGCCCACCACGTCGCTGGAATAGGCCACCCCGCCGAACCGGTACCCCACCGAGCGCACCCCGCCATGATCCTGGTCGAAGGTGACCACGGGGATCGCCCCGGAGGGCCCCTCCACCGCCCAGGCTTGGCCGTGCGGCGGGATCAGATTGCCCTCGCAGATCGCCGGATAGCCCCCCTCGCCTTCGAAGGCGTAGTCGAAACGCCGGCGCAGGGTTCGGTCGGTCGCGGCGTCCATCCAGAAGGGAATCCGCTGGCGCTGCCGGATAAAGAAGGCCCGCACGTCGTCAAGCCCGTGCGCCTGGTCGGCGTGGTCATGGGTGAACAGCACGGCGTCGAGCCGTCTTACCCCGGCCATCGAGGTCTGGAGGCGGAACTCCGGCGAGGCGTCCACCACCACGCTGGTCATGGCGTCCGGCCCCTTGCGGCGCACCAGCAGCGAGCAGCGGTTGCGCCGGTTCCTCGGATTGGCCGGGTCGCAGACGCCCCACTCCCCGTCCGCGCGCGGCACGCCGCCCGAGGCGCCGCAGCCCAGGATGGTGACCTCCAGCGCCCCGCTCATGGCCGGGGAATCCTGTCGAACACGGCGAAGAAGGCGTTCTCCGTGCGAGTCTCGGCCTCTGCCAGGCTCCAGCCGCGCACCTCGGCGAGCTTGGCCAGCACGTGGGGCAGAAAGGCAGGCTCGTTGCGTCGTCCACGGTAAGGCACGGGCGCCAGATAGGGGCAGTCGGTCTCCACCATGATCCGATCCTCTGGCATCTGGCGGATCACCTCGCGGACGTCCTCCGCGGCCTTGAAGGTCGCGATGCCGGACACGGAAAACCAGGCCCCCAGGGCCGCGGCCCGCCGGGCAAGCTCGGGACCCGAGGTGTAACAATGCATCAGGATTCGGAAGGGCCGGCGGGCATGAGCCGCCTCCAGCATCTCGCCCATCGTCTCGTCGGCCTCGCGGGTATGAACCACCAGGGGAAGACCTGTTTGCTGCGCGGCGGCGATATGGGCGGCGAACACCTTGGCCTGAATGTCTCGCGGGCTGAGGTCGTAGTGGAAGTCGAGGCCGCATTCGCCGATGCCGACCACCCGGGGATCCCGGGCCAGGTCGACGAGGGTCTGGGCTGCCAGGTCGGGGTTCTCCTTGGCCTCGTGCGGATGGGTCCCGACGGTGGCCCAGATGTCCGGATGACGCGCCACCTCGCGAACCGCCGCGTAGTTCGAGACCCGGTCGCAGATGTTGACCATGAGTTGCACGCCCCCCGCCCGCGCGCGGTCGATCACCGCCTCACGGTCCTCGTCGAATTGCGGCGCGTGCAGGTTGACGTGGCTGTCGATCAGCATCGGTGCGGGCTCAGGCCTGGGCCGCCTGCTTCAGCTCCCCGAGCGCCGTGAAGAAGGCGTCGGTGCGGTCGAGGTTCAGGGCCTCGACCTCGCGCGGCAGGCGCTGCAGCGTCTCCCATGCGCGCGCCCACGGATCAAGCGCGCCAACCCCCTGCCGCGCCCGTTCCGCGGTCTGGGCGTGGACCCGGTCGGCCAGTCGGTCGAAGAGCAGTGCGAACTGCGCCGCGCCCTCGCCGCCCCGGAACTTCTCCGCCAGGGAAAGCGCCATGCTTTCGTCAACGCGCGGCAGGGCCTCCAGCAGGGCGCGGGCCGCGTCGTCCGCCGCGAGGGCCTGCGATGCGGCCAGCGCCAGCGCCCGGCCCGGCGCGCCGCCGGCCATGGTCGCCAGGCGCAAAGCCTCCTCCGGATTGACCTCGGCGCGGGCCCGGACGAAGGCGGCCGCCGCATCGCGATCCAGGGGCTGAAAGGCCAGCCTGCGGCAGCGCGAGCGGATGGTGGCCAGCAGCCGGCCCGGCGAATGGGCGACCATGAACAGCACGCCCCGCTTCGGCGGCTCCTCAAGCGTTTTCAATATGGCGTTGGCGGCGTTCACGTTCAGGTCGTCCGCCGCGTCGATGATCGCCACCCGGTAGGGCGCGCTGGCCGGCGATTTGGAGAAGAACTCCGAGAGCCGCCGGGCTTCTTCCACCGGAATCACCTTTCGCGGCTTGCCGTCCGGGCCCTCGCGTTCCAGAACCAGCAGGTCCGGGTGGCTGCGCGCGGCGATCTGCCGGCTCACGGGGTGGCCCGGGTCGGAGCCCAGCAGGCCTTCGGGCGCCGCGCCCAACAGCCGCCGCGTGGCGCGATAGGCGAAGGTCGCCTTGCCGACGCCCTCGGGCCCGGTCAGCAGCCAGGCGTGGTGCAGCCGTCCGCGCGCCCGGACGGCCTCGAAGGACGCCTCGGCCGCCTCGTGCCCCTGGAGTTCGAAGACGTCGCGGGGATGTGGAACCTCGGCCTCAGGCATGGACGGCCAGCCGCTCGGATACGGTCCTCCAGACCTCGCCGTCCACCTCGTCCATCGTCCGCGTGGCGTCGATCACCGCGCACCGCTCCGGCTCTCCGGCGGCGATGGCGGCGAACGCCTCGCGCAGCCGGGCGTGGAAGGCCAGCCCCTTGGATTCGAAACGCATCTCCGACCCGGCCCGGGCATGCGCCCGCTCCAGCCCCACCTCGGGCGGCAAGTCGAAGACCAGGGTGAGGTCCGGTCGCGTCTCCCCCAGCACCTCGGCTTCCAGCGCATCGATCAGGCCGGAATCCACCCCCCCTGCCCCGCCCTGATAGGCGCGAGTGGAATCGGCGAACCGGTCGCAGACCACCCAGTCGCCCCGCGCCAGGGCCGGGGCGATCACCCGCTCGATATGGTCCCGGCGGGCAGCGTACATCAGCAGCGTCTCGGTGATCGGACTCCAGCGATCCGCCGCGCCTTTCAGCACGATCTCACGGATCGCCTCGGCACCCGGCGAGCCGCCCGGTTCACGGGTGGCGACGACGGTGATCCCGGCCGCCTGCAGCCGCGCCACAAGACGTTTCACCTGGGTGGACTTGCCGCCCCCCTCTCCGCCTTCGAATGTGATGAACCTTCCGCGCGCCACCGCCGCAAGATGGCCCGTTCGGGCCTTTTGTCTAGAAGGGGCTGACCACCCGCGCGTCCGCGAAGCCGATGGCGGCCACCTTGTCGCGCAGAGCGAAGGCGGCGGCCTCGTCGCCGGGCGCCGGCAGCACCACACGATACAGCGTCACGCCGTTCCGCTTAATGGTCTCGATCTCGGCGGGGCCGGCCTCGGCCAGGGCGCGGACGGCCTGCAGGGCGTTGCCCTCGTTCATGAACGCGCCGGCCTGGACGCGCAGCGGAAGGCTGACCTCCGGGACTTCGACCTTCAGCTCCGGCGGTTCGAACTCCACCTTCGGCGGCTCCAGTTCGGCGGTCATGGTCTCGGCCGGCTTCGGCGCGGCGGCCAGCGACGGCAGGGCCTCGGTGATCAGCGGCGCGACCGGCGGCAGCGGCGGCAGAGCCACGGCGACGACCGCTGGCGGGGGGATCGGGATCGCGCCCGCCGCCTTCAGCACGTCACCGGCGTCCACGGGCAGTGAGAACCTGGGCTTCGGAAGTTTAGGCAGCACCTTCGCCGCGTACTGCATCCCGCGTTCGCGGACGGGCGGATCGTTCCCGGTCGGGGCCCGACCCACGTATCTCACCCGCAGCTTGGCGACGCCGGCCCGCTCGTAGCCGAGCTCCCGCGCGGCGGCGCGGGACAAATCGATGATCCGGTCGCCAACGAAGGGGCCGCGGTCGTTCACCCGGACCACAAGCCGGCGGCCGTTTTCCAGGTTGGTGACTTCCACCATCGACGGCAGAGGCAGCGTCGTGTGGGCGGCCGAGAGGGCGTCCATGTCGAACGTCTCGCCGTTCGCCGTCGGCTTGAGGTTGAATTGAGGGCCGTACCAGGAACCGACGCCCACCTCGTCGTAGTCCGGCTGCTCCCGCGGCACGTACCAGACCCCGCTGACCTGATAGGGCTTGCCGACCTTGTAAGGCCCGCCGCCTGGCGGGGCTTTCGCAGCCTGGGTCTGCGCCGGATAACGCGGCTCGATGGTGGCGCAGGCCCCGAGGGCGGCCAGCGCCCCGGCGGCGCACAGGGTTTGGGCGAATCTGCGCATCGCACCAGCCTGCGCCTGGTGGGTTTGTCCCATGGTTAACGAGGTCCTTGTGGACCCCTCCCACCCGATCGCGTAAGGCCCGCGTCGTGCAGGACCCGGCCCAGCAGTACGATGAGGCGCGCCAGCTCGCGCGGGACGGCAAGGCGCAGGCCGCCATCGAGGCCCTCGCGAAGCTTCTTGAGACGAACCCCGACAACACCCCTGCCTGGGCCCTGATGGGCCGGCAGTTCATGCAGCTGAACGCCTTCGCCGCCGCCCTGCCCTGTTTCGACCGGGTCATCGCCGCCGCACCGACCGACGCCGGCATTCACATCGATCGCGGAAACGCCCTCTATCGTTCCGGACAGACCCTGGAGGCGGTCGAAGCCTACGATCGCGGGCTGGCGATCGATCCCAACCTGGCCCACGCCCAGAGCAACAAGGCCAGGCTGCTTATCGAACTGCATCGGCCGCGGGAGGCCCTGGCCGCCGCCAACGCCGCCTTGGCGCGCAACGACGGCCTGGTGCAGGCCTGGCGGCACCGGGGATATGCCGAATACTGCCTCGATCTGCTGCCGCAGGCCCTGGAGAGCTATGACGCCGCCCTGGCGCGGGCCTCCGGCGAGCTGCGCGCCGACATCCTTTCCGACATGGCTCGGCCGATGCTGTGCATGGGCCGCCACCAGGAGGTGATCGGCCTGCTCGACGAGTCTCTGGCGGCGCATCCTTTGGACAACCAGGCGCGGTTCCGACGCGGCGAGGCTCGGCTGGCGATGCACGATTTCGCCGGCGGCTGGGACGACTACGAAGCCCGCTGGCTGTTGTCGAACTTCAGCGCCCTGCCCGTCCAGACCCTCGAGCACCTCAGGGGAATTCTGGTCCGCGATCCGACGCCCGACGACCTTCGCGGCCAGCGCGTCCTGGTCGTGCGTGAGCAGGGCGTCGGCGACGAGATCATGTTCGCCGGTATCCTCCCCGACCTCCGCGCGATCGCCGCGAGCGTCACGGTCCTGTGCGAGCAGCGGCTGGCCCGGATCCTTTCCCATTCCATGCCGGGGATCGAGGTGATCCCCCAGGCCGGCGAGGTTAAGATCGACCTGGGGCGGTTCGACCGCGTTGTCGGGATCGGCAGCCTGGGCGCCGCCTTCCGGCGCGATCTGGCCGCCTTTTCGGGCGAGCCCTACCTGCGTCCAACCCCCGAGGCTGCCGAACGCTGGTGGACGCGTTTGGGGCCGAAGCGCGCGCGGCTGCGGATCGGCCTGTCCTGGACCGGCGGCGGGGCTCGGACCCGCCGGGCCGCCCGCTCGATCCCGCTTGAGACGCTCATGCCGCTCCTGACGCGGAGCGACTGTGAGTTTGTGAGCCTGCAGTATGGGGACGTCGAGGCCGAGCTGGCGCGGACCGACGCCGTCCTCGCCCGGCCGATCACCCGGTTCCCGGCGGCAGAGTTGAACGACTTCGACGACCTGGCTGGCCTCACCCAGGCGATGGATGTGGTGGTCACCGTGCAGACCGCGCTTTGCCACCTCGCGGGCGCCATCGGCCGACCCGGCCTGGTGATGATCCCGATCGGCGCCGAGTGGCGCTATGGCGCCGAGGGGGATCGGATGCCCTGGTACCGATCGCTCGGCCTGCTCCGCCAGACGAGCGACGGCGGATGGCCAGAGGTGATCGCCCGGGTGGGCCAGAAACTGGACGCCCTGCCCCCCGATTGACGCCCATTCACGGGTTGGCGCCGCCCCTACGTCGTGGCATCGCTCCGGGCCCGGACGGGTGGCCGAGTGGTTTAAGGCAGCGGTCTTGAAAACCGCCGTAGGTGAAAGCCTACCGTGGGTTCGAATCCCACCCCGTCCGCCATTTCGCCTTCAGGCGCCGCGTTGTTGGCAGGCCCCCGTGGAGGGATTAGGCTCGCCAAGCGCAGGAGGGCTTTCCGAGATGATCACGCTTACGGTCAACGGGCGGCGCCATGACGTCGAGGTGGAGGCGGACGCGCCGCTGCTCTGGGTGCTGCGCGACGAGCTGGGCCTCACGGGCACGAAGTTCGGGTGCGGGATCGCCCAGTGCGGGGCCTGCACCGTGCACGTCGATAGCAAGCCGGTGCGTTCATGCGTCGTCCCCGCCGGCTCGGTGAAGGGCGCCATCACCACCATCGAGGGCCTATCGACCGACCTGAAGCATCCGGTCCAGCAGGCGTGGCTGGCCGAAGACGCGCCGCAGTGCGGCTACTGCCAGTCCGGCCAGATCATGGCGGCTGCGGCCCTGCTGACCAAGACCCCCAATCCGAGCGACGCCGACATCGACCGCGAGATCACCAACATCTGCCGCTGCGGGGCCTATCCCCGGATGAAGAAGGCGATCCATCGCGCCGCCGCCCTGGCCAGGAAGGCATGACGCCGATGACCCTGATGCAAGCCTCCGCCCTCTCCCGCCGCAGCGTCGTCTTCGCGGGCCTTTCCGCCGCCGGCGGGCTGGTCATCGGCGTGCCGATGCCGGCCAAGGCCGGGATCCAGCCGGCGATCCTGGCCGCCGGCGCCAACCCGACCAAGGAAATGACCGCCTTCCTGGTCATAGAGCCGGACAACTCGGTGACCATCCGCATTCCCCATGCGGAGATGGGTCAGGGCACCTCGACGGCGCTCGCCATGATGGTGGCCGAGGAGCTCGAGTGCGACTGGTCGAAGGTGCGGATCGAATACGCCTCGGCCAACCGCAACGCCCGCGCCGGCGGCAAGCTCTACGAGGGCATGCGGACCGTGGGCAGCCGAGGGGTCCGCACCTCGGTGAAGTTGATGCAGCAGGCCGGGGCGAGCGCCCGCGAGCGCCTGCGCGTCGCCGCCGCCCAGGGCTGGAACGTGGACGCCGCCGACTGCACGGTCGCCAGCGGGAAATGCCTGCACAGCGCCTCCAACCGCAGTGTCGAATATGGCGCCCTGGCTGCGGCGGCCGCGGCGGTGCAGCTACCTCAGGAGCCCGGCATCCGGGCGCCCAGGGACTACCGCCTGGTCGGCAAGTGGACCCCGCGCCTCGATACGGCCGTCAAGCTGGACGGCTCGGCGAAGTTCGGCATCGACGCCCAGGTTCCGGGGATGGTCTACGCCGCCGTCTGGTCGACGCCTGTCGCCGGCGGCTCGCTGAAGGCGGTGGACGAGAGCGGCCTGAAGGCCCTGCCCGGCCTGCTCGGCGTCGTGAAGCTGAAGGACTCGGTGGTCGTCGTCGCCGACAAGTATTGGCGCGCCAAGAAGGGCCTCGACGCCCTGAAGATCCAGTGGGACGCGGCCGGCCAAGGCGGCGTGCAACAGGCCGATCTCGACAAGGGCCTGCGCGACGCTCTCGATGGCCCGATGTTCACCGCCGAGAAGAAGGGCGAGCCCGAAGCCGCCTTCGCCGCGCCGGGCGCGAAACTGGTGGAGGCGACCTACGAGGCGCCGTTCCTGTCGCACTCGCCAATGGAGCCGCTGAACTGCACCGTGCAGCTGGCGCCCGACCGGGTCGACGTCTGGATCTCCACCCAGGCGCCGATGGCGGTCCTGGAGACGGCGGCGAAGGAGACCGGCGTCGCGCCGGAGAACATCTATGTCCACAACGCCTTCGTCGGCGGCGGCTTCGGCCGGCGGGGCGGCGCGCCGGACGAGCTGCTTCACGCCATCGCGGCCGCGAAGGCGGTGGGCCGGCCGGTCAAGCTGATCTGGACCCGCGAGCAGGATATCCGCGGCGGCCGCCATCGCCCGCAGGCCGCGGTGCGCTTCAAGGCCGCCCTCGATGCGGCGGGCCAGCCCTCGGTGTTCCAGGCGAGGGTCGCGGTGCCGTCGCTGCTCAAGCCCGGCCCGCAAACCTCGGTGGCCAGCGAACCCATGGCTGTGGAGTGCATCGCGGGCAGCTTCTACGCCTTCCCCTCACGCGACATCGGCGTGCTGCTCAAGAACAGCCACGTGCCGGTGTCGTTCTGGCGGGGCGTCGGCAGCTCGCAGAACGGCTTCTTCGTCGAGAGCTTCATCGACGAGATGGCTCATGCCGCCGACCAGGACCCCCTCGCCTTCCGCCGCACGCTGCTGGCCGCACGCCCGGATGCGCTGGGCGTTCTCGACGCCCTGGCGACCAAGGGGGACTGGGGCAAGCCGCTACCCAAGGGGCGCGGCCGAGGGCTGGCGATCATCGAGGCGTACGGCTCGGTCTCGGGCCAGGTGGTCGAGGTGACGGTCGCCAAGGACGGCAAGCTATCCGTCGATCGGGTGACCTGCGCGCTCGATTGCTACCACGTTGCCAATCCCAACACCGTCGCCCAGCAGATGGAGGGCGCGGTGATCATGGGCCTGACGGCCGCCCTCTGGGGCGAGATCACCATCAAGGACGGCGCGCCGGTGCAAACCAACTTCCACAACTATCGGATGGCCAGGTTCGCCGATGCGCCGCCGCGGATCGACGTCCACCTGACGCCTTCCGGCGGCGAGGTCTGGGGCGGGGTCGGCGAGCCCGGCCTTGGGCCCCTCGCCCCGGCTTTGGCCAACGCCATCTTCGCGGCCACCGGCAAGCGGGTGCGCCGCCTGCCGCTGAGCCACGCAGATCTAAGCTGGGCGTAGAGACCTTCTGGCTAAGCCGTTGATCTGGCGGAGAGCGCCGCCAGCACAGTCTTGGGCGTGAACGGCGCGCGATAGAGGCGCACCCCGATCGCGTCGTGGATCGCATTGGCCACCGCGCCGCCCACCGGGACCGACGCGGCCTCGCTGTCGAACGCCATCACCGAAATGAATTGGGGGGTCGTGGCTTGCCGCCAGACCCCCCTGTTTCAGTGACGTCCCGGCCGAGACCGGGCGCCGACAACTCAGACGACTAGAACTGGAAGCGGATGCCCGCCTTGTAGGCCCGGCCGGCGACGTCATACCAGGGGGCGTTCGAGCGGGCGCTGGTGGTGTTCGTGGCCGCCCCCGTGATCGGCGGCTCCTGGTTCAGGATGTTGTCCACGCCCGCGAACACCTCGAGGTTGTCGTTCACCTCATACTGGACGTTCGCGTTCAGGTAGTAGTGGGCGGGGATTTCGTTGCCCCGCAGGTAGAAGGGATTGCCGATCGCTAGCTGCTTTTCGACAAGACCCGGCCCGACGTAGCGGAGCTGGACGAACACATCCCACGGTGCGAGCGAGTAGGTGGCTGAGAGGTTGCCGTTCCAGCGAGGGACGCCGCCGCCGGTGATCTGCCCAACGCTGTTGATTAGCGTGCCGCTGGTCTTCTGGTTCTGCTTGCTGACGTAAGCGAACATGGTGCGCAGGGTCAGGTCGCCCGGGGCCTCAAGCCAATCGCCGATCGGCACGCGATAGGTCGCCTCGATGTCGACCCCCTCCCGCTCCAGGCCCTGGCTGTTCACCGGGATGGCGTTGGTCTCGATGATCTGACCGTTCTGGAACACCAGGGCCGAGCAGAACTCGGTCAGCCCGAGGAAACAATTCTGGGCGATGGCGTTGCCCCCGAGGGTGACGATGCCCTTCTCGATCTTGATGTCGTAGTAGTCGACGGAGGCCGTGAACCCATCGAGGAAGGTGGGGCGGACGACGAATCCCATAACGAGGGTCTTGGCCACCTCCGGCACCAGGTCTCGGTTCCCGCCGATGTAGTTCGGAACGGGCCGGAAGCAGCCGCCGCAATAGGGGTCGGTGAGGCCCGAGCCCGTGTTGATCTTGGTGGCCACCAGCTCGTGGAGGGTGGGGGCCCGGATGTCCTTGGAATAGGTCCCCCGGAACCGCAGCGTGTCGGCGTCGAACGGCGCGTAGTTGAAGCCGATCTTCCAGGTCGTCACCGTCCCGGAGTTGGAGTAGTCGGTGATCCGGCCGGCGATGTTCATCTCTAGGTTGCTGACGAACGGCGCGTCCTTGATGATCGGCACGACCGCTTCGGCGTAGGCTTCCTTGACGCTGAAGGCGCCGTTCTCGAACTGCAGCCCCTGATAGCGCCACTGGATCAGGCGCGAGGCCTCATCCACCGTGATATCCAGGGAGTCCTTGCGCGCCTCGACGCCGGCCGCAAAGGACACGACGCCCGCCGGCAGGGTGAAGATGTCGCCTTGGATGTTCGCCGCCGCGCTCTTCGAATTATAGGTGCCCACGCCCTCGGCGGTGCCCCCGACGTAGCCCACGACCGACTGGCTGATGGAGCCGCGGCCGAACAGGTCGGCCGGCACGCAGGCCGGGTCGTCGTTGGTGGTGATGGCGTCGACATTGATCCGGCAGGCCGGCAGGCCGGTCGCGGGGTTGATGACCGCGTCCTGCGCTCTCAGCCACTTGACGTTGTTGCGCGAACCGTAGGCCCAGGAGTGGTAGACGGCCTTGCTCTTCTGGAAGACGGCGTCCCAGCTCCAGGTGCCACCGAGCTCGCCCCGGGCGCCCGCCACGTAACGGCGGACGTCGTTCGTGGCGACCATCTCGGTCATGTCGAAATCGCCGACCCCGAACTCGGGCTGGTAGCGGCCGAAATTGAAGGTGGTGATGTTGTTCTGGATCATCGCCGCCCGCAGTTGGGCGGGCAGATACGCGTTATCGATCCGCACGACGATGTCGCCGAAGTTGTAGTTCGGTGTCGCCCGGATCATCGTCTCGGTCCTGGCGTCGAGCACCTCGCCATACACCTCCAGCGAATCGGAGATGTCGAAGGTGGCCTTGGCGTAGCCGTTCGCGCGCTTGAGCTCCGGTTCCACCCCGCCCACGCGCATGGAGTACTGCTGCTCGCAGGTGCCTCCGATCATGAACAGGGTGTTCAACCCACCAGCGTACTGTCCAAAGGTGAAGGGGATGGGGTCGCCCTGGTCGGTGAAGGTCGTGCCCCGCAGCGGCCCACTGGTGATAAGGCCGGCGCTAGTGGCGCCCCCATAGCAGGCCTTGTCGGTGATCAGATTTTGATACTGGCCGTTGCCGGCCGCATAGGTGGGATTGATGATCCGCGCGTAGTTGCCCTTGTTCCAGGGCCGGCGGGTGGGATCCAGGATCCCGTTGTTCTTCGCCCAATCGATCGCCGCGACCACATGCAGCCGGTCGTCGAAGAAGGCCTTGCCGACGCCGATGCCGCCGGCGCAGCCCTGGCCATCGTCATAAATGGTCTGGCCGCACTGGAAGCTGCCCTTGATGCCCTCGAAGGTGTTGTTGATGTGGAAGTTGATGATGCCGGCGATGGCGTCCGACCCCCAGTCGGCGGAGGCCCCGCCGCTGACGACCTCGACGCCGCGAATCAGCGCCGTGGGCATGACGTTCATGTCCACGCCGCCCAGCGGGTCGGTATAGGCCACCCGATTGCCGTCCAGGAGGACGAGGGCGCGCACCGGGCCCAGGCCTCGGAAGTTCGGGCGCGCGTTCCCGATCGAGATGGAGTTCCCGTTGGCGACTTGCGGAGTCATCTGGGGGAGGTTGTTGACGATATCGACCGCAGCGGTCGGCGCGAGCTGCTGAATCGCCGCCTCGCCGACGACCTGCGTCGGCGTGGGCGCTTCATAGCCTTCGCGGTTGATCCGCGAGGCCGTCACCGTGACGGCTTCGACTTCCGCGACTGTGTCTTCTTGCGCAAAAGCGGGCGCCTGCAGCGCCAGGGCCGCCAGGCAGCCGGCGCTGGATACGAATAGGGTTCTCTTCCAGGTACGCTTGGATACGGCCTCAAAAGGCGAATTAAAAAGCATCTAGTTCCTCCCTTGACCGCCG
This sequence comes from Caulobacteraceae bacterium, assembly GCA_947476555.1. Lineage (GTDB taxonomy): Bacteria > Pseudomonadota > Alphaproteobacteria > Caulobacterales > Caulobacteraceae > Phenylobacterium. Next base: position 69,241 of record CANJRI010000004.1, on the reverse strand, counting down.
ATGCCTCGGCGGAATTTGTGATTGTCCTTGGAGGGCCGAGGCCCACATGCCGCCTGGATGCGTGAGATCGCGGTTGCGCGACGCCATCCGATTTGCGGACGTCCAGCGCCCCGGCCTTGTCGCCGGAGGCGTGGTTTCTACCCCCCATTTTTTATTCTCAAGCGGCACAAGTGTTACGTTCAAAATTGGATGTGTCAACGTCGTATTGATGTGGCAATACCTGAGACGCGTTAGAGATAAGGTTAAAATTATCCAATGTGCAGTCTTCTTCCTGCCGCAAACGGGGATCGAAGACCTTGGCCGCGCCGTTGCCGAACGGATCGCTTTGGATGAGGTGGAGCCCCGGGCCTCCCACCACCCTGCGGCGCAAGGCGCTCCGCCCACTCTTTTGGGTAGACAAACGACCGGTTGGGAATACGACTAAAGGCCGAGTCTTCGCGCCCGGTCGTCGTTGATGGCCTTCGTGACCTGCGGATGCTTGAGGGAGCATCTGTGGCTAAGTAACGGGCGCGTATCGGGCCCAAATAAACAAACAGAAAAGCAATCGGACAGCGATTGCAGTGGGAGGAAACAATGTCTTTCAATTCGCGCCTTGCGGCTCAGCGTAACCACGCCCGGAAAAGACTGCTGTTCGCGTCAGGCGCCGGCTGCCTTGCGGTCCTGGCGCTGCACGTCCCCGCCCTGGCCCAAACACCGGATCCCGCCGGCGCAGCCGCCGTCGAAGAGATCGTAGTCACCGGCAGCCGGCTGAACCGCACCACCTTCGAGACCCCGACCCCGGTGACGGCCATCGGCGAAGCGGCGTTGCAGGCCAAGGCGCCGACCACGGTCATGGACCTGCTGCGGGACATCCCCGCCCTGCGCCCCAACTACACGCTGTCCACCGTCACCGACATCGGCTCCAGCCGGTTCGACATGCGCTCGCTGGGCGCCTCCCGCACCCTCGTCTTGCTCGACGGCCGGCGGGTGATGGACTCCAGTCCGACCGGCGGCTTCGACATGAACATCCTCCCCGCGCCGCTGGTCCGGCGGGTCGAGATCGTCACCGCGGGCGCATCATCCGTCTACGGCTCCGACGCCGTCACCGGCGTCGTGAACGTCTTCATGGACAGCAACCTGGTCGGGGGGAAGCTCGACTTCCAGTACAACATCGACCAGCGCGGCGATAACCCGACCTATTCGGCCAGCGGCGCCTACGGCACGGGTTTCGCGGACGACCGCGGCCACTTCGTGATCGCCGCGTCGCTCTACCGCAATCCGGACGCGATCTACTCCAACTTCCGCAAATGGGGCGAGGAGGCGTGGGCGCTGATCCCCAACCCCGCCGCCAACGCCACCAACAACCTGCCCCGCCAGCTCATCGCGAGCAATGTGCGCCACTCCCAGATGACCTACGGCGGCGTGATCACCAGCGCCGGTCCGCTGCGGTACATCCAGTTCGGCGAGAACGGCGCCCAGAGCCCCTTTGTGACCGGCACGAGTTCCAGCACCCTGTGGGCCATCGGCGGCGACGGCGCCCAGACCCAGCCCTATCGCAGCCAGGTCCAGGCGGCCTCCAAGCGCCAGAACGCCTTCGCCCGGACCACCTATGACCTCACGTCCTCCGTTGAGGTCTTCGGCGAGGTTCTCTACGCCCACAGCTTGAACAACCTGCGCAACATCGAAAACTACGACAACGGCAGCATCGTCATCCGCAGGGACAACCCGTTCATCCCGGCCAACATCCTGGCCATCATGAACTCCAGCAACATCACCCAGTTCAACATGGGCCGGATCAATGCGGAGACCGGCGTCACGGACAACACCACCGACGAGGAATACGTCCGCGCCGCCACCGGCGTTTCGGGCTCCCTGAACGACAACTGGAATTGGGACGCCAACATCGGCCACACCTACGCCGCTTACACCAACACCAGTGAGTTCAACCGCAACGAGGGCAACTGGGCCCGCGCCCTGGATGTCGTGCGGGGCGCCAACGGCCAGCCGGTCTGCCGCGTCAACGCCGACGCCATCACGACCAACGACGACGCCGCCTGCGTGCCGGCCAATCCCTTCGGCATCAACATGATCTCGCAACAGGCCGCCGCCTACATCGGCGGCACCTCCTGGATCCAGGGGTTCGCGCGCAGCACCAACGCCGCCGCCAACCTCTCCGGCGATCTTTTCTCCACCTGGGCGGGCCCGGTCGCCTTCGCGGTCGGGGCGGAATATCGAAACGAAACCATCAACTTCAAGTCCGACCCCGTGTCAGCGGTCAATGGATGGCGGCAAAGGAGCTCGGCGCCCTACAGCGGCCGCGTGAAGGTCAAGGAAGCCTACGTCGAGGCCGGTGTCCCGCTGATGGTCGACCAGCCGCTGGCCCAGGCCCTGACGCTCGATCTCGTCGGGCGCATCGTGGACTACAGCACCAGCGGAACCACCCAGGTCTGGAAGGTCGGCGTCAACTGGACGGTGAACGACGCCATCCGTTTCCGCGGCACCCTGTCTCGCGACTTCCGCGCCCCGAAGCTCAACGAGCTGTTCGCCGCCGCCACCACCTCGGGCGGGGGCAATGTGATCGACCGGACCAACAACACGCCGGCCGTCATCCGGCAAGTCGCAGGGGGCAATCACGACTTGCAGCCCGAGGAGGCCCACACCCTCACTGGCGGCGTGGTCATACGGCCGACCTTCGTTCCGAACCTGCAATTCTCCATCGATGGGTTTGATATCGAGCTCGACGGCGCGATCACCTCTCTCGGGGCCCAGGAGGTGGTCGACCGCTGCTTCGCCGGCGACCAGGAATTCTGCGGGGCGATAGACCGTGACGCCTCAGGCGTGATCACCTTGGTCAGGACCGTCTCGTTCAACGCCCAGGTCCTGAAGACCCGGGGTATCGATCTCGAAGCGGCCTACGCCTTCCCGCTCGACACCCTGGTCTCCGACTGGAACGGGCAGGTCTCGCTCACCGCCGTCGCCAGCTACGTGGACACCCTGATCACGATCAATAACGGCGTGGCCGTCGACGCCGCCGGCCAGCTCGTCGGTACACGGGCCACGCCCCACTGGCGCGGCGCCTACACCGCCAGGTACGAGAACGGCCCCTTCAGCGCCCGGCTCCTCGCGACCTACATTGGCAAGGGCAAGTGGGACAACGCCTGGACCACCCGAGATATCAGTCAGAATGACTTCCCGTCGGCGCTCTATTTCGACGTCAGCGCGGAATATTCCTTCACCGACAAGTTGGAGCTGTACGCCAAGGTGGAGAACCTGCTCGACAAGGACATGCCGATCATGCCCGGCGCCACCGTCATCCGCGCCGGCGCCCACGACAACGCCACCTTCTACGACCGCTTCGGCCGCGCCTTCGGCATCGGCGTTCGCTATCGCTGGTAGCGGCCTGCGGGGATAACCCGAGCGGTGGCGGCGGGCCTTCCCGTCGCCACCCCCTCCCCCTCAGACCACGTCCCCCGGGAAGCAGGCTTCCGCCGATAGGGGCACGTCATAGACCGCGATCCCCACGTTCAGGGTGAATTCCGTGCTCGCCGTCACCCGGTAGCCACAGGCGACCAGGTCGGCGGCGAAGGCCGGCATGGCGGCGGGGCCGTCGTAGCGCGCCTGCGCGAACGCCACCGTGTCCTGGGACGCGCCGCAGGTGGTGTGGTTCACCGCCGAGCACCGGGCCGCTTCCTGCACCGCGAAGTTCATGCTGGAAACCACCGCGGCGAGCAGCGAGCCGTTGATGACCCCCATCACCAGCATCACCAGCATCGGCAGGACCAGCGCCATCTCAACCGCCGTCGTTCCCCGGCGGTCGCCGATCAGGTCGCGCCTCATCTGAGTCTCATCCAGGCCGAACGGACGATGGTCGGCGCGAAGGTCTCGGCGATGGTCAGGCCCGGGAACAGCGGGGCGTAGTCATAGGCCGCCCGCACCTGCACGTAGAGCGCCGGCTCCTGGGCCGCATCGCCCACCGCTTCGCAGTTGTCCGGCCGGTCGTCGGCCGGGCCGACCTCGGCCAGGGCCGCGTTCCCGGTGACGCAGTACCAGGCCTCGGTGATCGGCTTACGCGTCACCGCCGTTCCGAGCGAGGCGCCCCGGACCGCCGCCAGGGAAGCCGCGTCCGCCTCGGGGCAGTTGCTGTTGACCGGGGTCGCCCCCGCCTCACAGTTGATGATCACTGCGTGCGCTCCCGCCTGGCTGGCGGCCGCCACCTGACCGCTCATGGAGGCGTACCTGCCCACCTCGACGGCGTTCACCAGCACGCCGGCGAGGAAGGTCCCGATCAGGGCCATCTCCACCGCGGCCGCACCGCGCTGATCGCCGAGGAAGCGCTGGAGAATCCGCCCCGTCTTCACGAAAGCAGCTTGCCCCGGCTCGGCACGTCGCTCTCCGGCAGGGGGAGCCCAGCCTGCGGACATTCGCCGTGCGCCAGGATCTGGCCGGTGCCGTTGACTAGCAGGGTGTCCGTGACCAAGGCGAAACACGAGGCCCCGTTACTGGCCTTGTTCACCACGCCGGAGAAGGCGACGTCGGCATGCGGCAGGTAGACCAGACCGGTGATGCTCCAGGCCGGCGAGTTGCCCGCCTCGGTGATGTCCACGCCTTGGGTCAACGCCGGGTCCTGGTAGACGGCCACGCCCTTCCAGGGGCCACTGGTTGGGGCGGCGATGTCCAGCATGCCGCCACCCATCGGAATGTGGTCGTGCTGGCTGAAATGCTCGCCGGTGAAGATGATCGTCAGCGACGCTCCCGGCCTGGTCTCCAGGGTGTAGCCCTGCAGGTCCAGCCGGCCGCCGTGGATCACCAGGATGGAGTTGGGCTGGTTGATCAGCACCGGCCCGTTGGCCTGGGCGTCGCCGCAGATGTGCTTCACCCCGAAATCCATCATCCCGTGCAGGTGGTTGGAGGACGGCAGCGCCGGGTCCTTCTTCTTGTCCGGGGCCCAGTAATAGGTCCCGCAGGACTGGGCGGGGATGGCCGACGCCAGGTGGGCGTAGGGGTCGGAGATCGGCGGCACGTTGGAGTTGTTGCGCCGGCCACAACCGTCGCTGGACTGGGCCGCGTCGCCGTAATCGGCGTTCAGGCCATGGCCCGTGCAGCGGGCGCTGGTGTTGGACATCACGCTGCAGCCGGACAGTTCCGCGTTGGGCGTGCCGTTGGCGCGGATGCCCTGCGCTCCACTGCCCGCCAGGGCCAGGACGCAGTATTCCCGAGGCGCCAGCGCCTGGACGGCCACGGCCGTCGCCGAGATCCGCGTGGCGGCGGCGCCATCAAGGCTTTGGCGGCCCTGGAACCCCACCAGCTGCGCCAGCAACAGCGGCCGGACCCGGCTGACCGTCGCCCGGTAGCAATCGGCCCCGCCGGTGGGACAGGGCACGCCGTCCTCGACCGTCACCGTCACGTTGTTCTGGCCATCCCGGTAGCCGTAGCGCGCGGCGACGGCGCGGCCTTCCTGCTCGAAGTTGTCCGAGGCGTTGGTGGCGGCGGCGATCGCCGCGGAGTCGGCGGCGTTCTGCATCTCCCGCTTGGCGCCGTACCAGGAGGCGACCTCGGCCCCCAGTCCCACCGAGCCGGCGAGCACCGGCATGGCCAGCGCCGTGAGCACCGCGATATTGCCCCGGCGATCGGACAGGATTCGGCGCAACAACTGCGGAAGGGACTTCAGCATGATCTCGCCACCTCGAGGTTCATCCAGGCGGCAGTGTCGGCGATCGCGTTTAAGGAACGGCTGAAAAGCTTGGTTTAGACGTCGGAAGCCATAGGGGCGGCGCGAGCGGTGGTGTAGGAGCCCGCGGATGTCCGACGAGATCCTGGTCGACGCCCGGGGGCACCGCTGTCCCGTCCCGACCCTGAAGCTGCGCCGCGCCCTGGAAGCGGCCCCCGCCGGCGCCCGCCTCCGGCTGCTGGCCGACGATCCCCTGGCGCGGATCGACGTGCCCCACTTCGCCGCGCAACTGGGGATCGAGATCCTGGACCGCGCCGAAGACGGCCCTGCCCTCAGCTTCCTGGTCGCGAAACCCTAAACAGGGCGCGCCGGCGGCAAGGCGGGCGAGCGGCTGTCGAGGGCGAGTTCCACCTCCGTGGCTAGGGCGCCGCCGAAGAACAGGGCGTTCACGTTCCACGACAGCCAGATCAGGAAGATCACCACGGTGGCCACCGAGCCGTAGGTTGCGCCTAGGTGGGCGATCTGCTCGACGTAGATGCCCAGCCCCCAGGACGCCAGGATGCAGAGCGCCGCGGCGCTCGCGCCGCCGAGCGCGGAAGCGCGCCAGTCCACCGGCTCGCGGGACATGGCCCAGCGATAGACCAGGGTGAAGGCCACGGTCATGCCGACACTGGCCCAGGTCCACTCGCTATAAAGCCAGAAGGTCGCGCGGAAGGGGCGCAGGTTTAGGGTTTCGCCGACGATCCGGAAGACGAAGAAGGCCATCGATAGCCCACCCAGCAACGCGAAGGCGGCCAACAGCACCGCCAACGCCAGCAGGTTGAAGCCCACGAAGCCCCGGGGCCGGTCCTCGTCGTGGATGAAGGACAATCCGGCCAGCAGCGCCTTGAAGCCGCGGTGGGCCGCGTAGGCCGCGATGATCAGGGCCAGACCACTCTGGAAGGAGATGCTGAGCTGGGGGGCCTCGCTCAGCCGCAGAAGCTCGCTCTCGAAGATTAGCCGCGCCGCGTCGGGGAGGATCGCGGCCATCTGTTCGGCCTGGGCGGCCGCCTGCGACGGGTCCGCGAACAGGCTGTAGGCGCCCATGGCGATGGCCAGGGCCGGGAAGATCGCCAGCATGGCGAAGAAGCTCACCCCGCCGGTGAACAGCATCACGTCGCGGCCCCATAGCCGGGCCACAGCCTTGAAGAGGACGCTGAGGGCGCTCATCGCCGCGATGCTAGGGAGACTCGCTGAACGTCCAAAACCATAACGGCGCGCCACCCGGTTAGGAGGTGGCGCGCCGCCGATGGGCGTGTCGTTCCATCCGGATCGGTCGCCGCTTTCGAGGGACGGGAGAGCGCGACGACCAACCGTGATCCCTTATCGCGCCGGGCGGCTGAACCCAGTCTGAACAGCGCCTTCAGCTTTCCGGGCGGTGGAAGAGGCCCCGCGCCCTCCTCTCTCCCGCGAAGCGAGAGGGAGAGGCCGGGAGAGGGCCTGTTCCGCGAGGCGTCAACGATTCTGCAACCCTGGGGCGCATCTATATCTCCTTTAGGCGCCGCCCGATTCCGCTGTAGTGGAGAGGCAGGCGATTAGGGATGGGGAATGCCGGCGGGCGTACAGGCACGCGTGTTGATCGTCGCCCGGGACGATTCCGTCGTCGGCCCCCTGGCCGAGGGCCTCGATCGCCTGGGCTGGCGCACGGTCACCGCCCGGCGGCCGGAAACCGCCCACACCGCCCTCGCGGACCTGCGTATCGAGGCGGCCATCATCGACATGGCGACGGTCGGCGAGGCCGGCGTGGATCTGGCCCGCACCCTGAAGGAAACCTGCGCGCCCCGCCGCATCCCGGTGGTGGCCATCGGCGAACCCAGCCCGACGCTCAGCGCCTTGGGTTTCGACCTGACCATCGCGCCGCCGCTACATCCCGCCCAGGCGGCTATGCGCCTGGAAACCCTAGTTCGTACAGCGGTTTCCGAGGAAGAGTTCGAGTTGCGCTCCGAGAGCTTCGCCGAGCGCGGCCATCGGATCGAGGCGCCGCAGGCCGAGAGCGGGCCCTACCGGGTCCTGGCCATCGGCGAGCCGGCGCCGCAGTTCCTGGCGCTCTCCAACGCCCTGGCGCGCAATGGCGCGGAGATCGTCGGCGCCTTCAGCGCCTTCACCGCCTTCGACTATCTGCACGAGCGGTCGTTCGACGCGGTGGTGCTGTGGGCCGGAGACAATCCGCAGGAGGCGCTGTCCATCGCCGCCGGCCTGCGCCGCAACACGCGCCTCTACCACACGCCCGCCCTGCTTTACGTCCGGGCGGAATCCCCGGTCACCGTGGCGGAGGCCTACCATCGCGGCATCTCCGACGTGGCCTCGCCCCAGACCCCGGAGAGCGAGACCGCGCACCGGGTCGTCGAACTGGCCAGGGCCTACCGTCGTCAGAAGTCGGTGCGCGGGGCGCTGGAGCAGGCCCGGGGCTCGGGCCTGATGGACGCCGCCACCGGTCTTTTTACCCGCGATCTATTCGCCGCCCACTTGGTGCGCCTCGCCGCCGCCAGCCAGGCCCGCAACCGGCCGCTCAGCGTCTGCGTCCTGAAGGTGGCCGGGACGGCGGACCTCAAGGCCGCCCGGGCCGGCGGCTGGGTGGCCAGGGCCGTTCCGCAGATCGGCTCGATGATCGGCCGCCTGGTCCGGGTCGAGGACACCGCCGCGCGCCTCGGCCCCGAGGTCTTCGCCCTCGCCCTGCCCGCCACCCCGCTGATGGCCGCCAAGACCGCCGGCGAGCGCATCGCCGCCGTCATCGGCTGCACGGCCTTCGAGGCCGGCGACGGGAAGCCGCCCTTTGTGGTGGAGTTCGACATGGGCGCGGCGGAGGTCACCACCCCCGAGACCGCCGGCCGGGCGCTGGAGCGGGCGGCGGCTGCGGCCGCCGGGCGCAAGGCGGGCTAGGGCCGCCGATAACTGCCCAATTTTAGGAAACCGTGTTTTTGGGTGCGGCCACGCTTGCCCAAGGCGCGGACCCCCTACATGGGCGACCTTCGAGGGCGTCAAATTGAAGCGGGGCATAATGGCCAAGTTCGAGCCGAACCAGGGTGCCTGGAAGCAGACCGTCTACGGTGGGCCGCAAGCCGACATCCTGGAGGGTCAAGCCTCCGACGACACGATCTGGGCGCAAGACGGCGACGATCGGCTGCGCGGCGGCCATGGCACGGACATCCTCGACGGCGGAGATGGCGCTGACACGCTCGATGGCGGGACCGGGACGGACTACCTCACCGGCGGCCTTGGCGCCGACCGCTTCGACCTGGGCCGCAACGGCGGCTGGGACATCATCCAGGACTACCATCGCGACCAGGCCGACCAGATCTGGGTGAACACCGGCGGCCGCTTCAGCTACTCCGTCCAGCTGATCGATGGCGACACCTTCGTCGACTTCCACAACGGCGATGGGCTGGTCATCGTCGGCTTCACGCCCCCGACCACCCCCGGCTCGGACTTCCTGTTCTTCTACTAGCGACCGTCGGCTCCGCGCGGTGCTACGGCGTGGTCGCCGCCGGGGGCTCCTGCACCTTGTCCCCCAGGTCCTGCAGCCGCTGGCCGCTGGCCTGCAGGTCCGCGGCGCAGCGGTTCATGGTCGTCTGGGCGTCCGCCTGGGTCATGGTCCGGGCCTCCGCGACCACCCGCTTCGCCAGCTCCTCCTCGGTCATCCGGCTTTCCAGGCGACCGAGATAGTAGGCCCCGCCAAGCATCCCCGGCAGGGTCTGCTCCGGCGACTGCGCCAATACCGCCAGGACCGCCAGGCATCGGAGGTCATCTCTGATGGCGGCGTCCTGTGCCGGCTGAGCCTGAGCCAGCGCCCCGGGCGCCATTAGGCTGGTCCCTATCCATGTGATCGCCGCCCACCGCATGACTTTCCCTCGACCAAGCCGAACAGACCTTGCCGCGAAGGTGAGGCCTTGGCCAGCGGAGCTGGAAGGCTAGCCCTTCGCCAGCCGCGCCAGTTCCGTCAGCACCCGCTCTGCCGCGTCGAGCCGCTGCTTCGGCGTCTCCCACTCGCCCTTCACCACGATCCTGTGGTCGGGGCGCATGCGCCAGGCGATCTGGTTCTTGGCCACGAACTGCACCAGGCCCATGGGGTTGGGGAAATCGTCGCCGCGGAAGCTGACCACCGCGCCCTTCGGCCCGACGTCGATCTTGGCGACGTTGGCCTCGCGGCACAGGCCCTTGATGGCCACCACCTTCAGGAGTTGGCCGGCCTCCGGCGGCAGCGGGCCGAAGCGGTCGATCAGCTCGGCGGCCAGCGCTTCGCGCTCGGCGGCTTTCTCGGCGTCGGAGAGGCGTCGGTAGAGCGACAGGCGCACCGTGAGGTCCGGCACATAGTCCTCGGGGATCAGCACCGCCGCCCCGGTGTTGATCTGCGGCGACCAGCCCCGGTCGACGACCAAGCCTTCGGTCCCGGCGCGAGTCTTCAGCTCGTTCACCGCGTCCTCCAGCATCTGCTGGTAGAGCTCGACGCCGATCTCGCGGATGTGGCCAGACTGTTCGTCGCCCAGCAGGTTGCCGCCGCCTCGGATGTCGAGATCATGGCTGGCGAGTTGGAAGCCGGCGCCCAGGCTGTCGAGCGACTGCAGCACCTTCAGCCGCTTCTCGGCCGACAGGGTGATCGCCTTCTCGAACGGCGTGGTCAGGTAGGCGTAGGCCCGGGCCTTGGAGCGCCCCACCCTGCCCCGCAGCTGGTAGAGCTGGGACAGGCCGAACATGTCCGCCCGGTGGATGACCAGGGTGTTGGCGGTGGGGATATCCAGCCCGCTCTCGACGATGGTGGTCGACAGCAGCACGTCGTACTGGCCGTCGTAGAAGGCGCTCATCACCTCCTCGAGCTGGGTCGGCGACATCTGGCCGTGGCCGACCACGAACTTCACCTCCGGGACCTGCTCGCGCAGGAACCGCTCCAGCTCCGGCAGGTCCTTGACCCGGGGAGCGACGAAGTAGGCTTGGCCGCCGCGGTACTTCTCGCGCAGCAGGGCCTCGCGCAGCACCACCGGATCCCAGGGCGTGATGTAGGTGCGCACCGCCAGCCGGTCGACCGGCGGCGTGGCGATGATCGACATCTCCCGGATGCCGCTGAGCGACATCTGCAGGGTGCGCGGGATCGGCGTGGCGGTCAGGGTCAGCATGTGCACGTCGGCGCGAAGCTCCTTGAGCTGCTCCTTGTGCTTGACCCCGAAGTGCTGCTCCTCGTCGACGATCACCAGGCCGAGGTTGGCGAACGACACCTGCTTGGACAGCACAGCATGGGTGCCGACCACGATCTCCACCTCGCCCTTGGCCAGGCCCTCGCGGGTCTCGGCGGCTTCCCTGGCGGGGACCATCCGCGAGAGGCGGCGCACCTTCACCGGCCAGCCCTCGAACCGCTCGGAGAAGGTCTTGAAGTGTTGGCGGGCCAGCAGGGTCGTGGGCGCGACGATGGCCACCTGCTGGCCGCTCATGGCCACCACGAAGGCTGCGCGCAGGGCGACCTCGGTCTTGCCGAAGCCCACGTCGCCGCAGATCAGCCGGTCCATCGGCCGGCCGGCGCCGAGGTCCTCTAGCACCTCCCCAATGGCGGCGAGCTGGTCGTCGGTCTCCTCGTAGGGGAAGCGGGCGCAGAACTCGTCGAACAGGCCCTGCGGCGGCTCGACGGCGTCGGTCTGGCGGGTGGCGCGTTCGGCGGCGATGCGGATCAGGCCGTCGGCCATCTCGCGCAGCCGTTCCTTGGCCCGCGCCTTGCGCCCTTGCCAGGCGGCCCCGCCCAGGCGGTCAAGCTGCGCGCCCTCGCTGTCGGCGCCATAGCGGGTCAGTAGGTCGATGTTTTCCACCGGCAGGTAGAGCTTGGCCTCGCCGCCGTACTGCAGTTCCAGCGTGTCGTGGGGCGCGCCCTGGACGTCGAGCGTCTTCAGCCCATCGTAACGGCCGATGCCGTGGTCGATGTGGACCACCAGGTCGCCCGGGGTGAGGGCCGAGGCTTCGGCCAGGAAGTTGGACGCCCGCCGCCGTTTCCGGGGCCGGGCCAGGCGGTCGCCCAGGATGTCGGTCTCGGAGATCACCGCCAGGCTGTCGGTCTCGAACCCCCCGTCCAGTGGCAGCACCACCCGCTGCGGCCGCTTCGGGTCGGCGGACCTCGCCGCGTCCCAATAGGGCGCGAGCGGCAGGCTCTTCAGCCCGTGGTCGGCGAGCATGTGGCCAAGCCGGTCGGAGGATCCATCCGACCAGGAGGCGAACAGCACCCGCTTGCCGCCTTCCGAGAGCTTCTGGGCATGGACGACGGTCGCCTCAAACAGGTTCACGCTGTCCAGCTTGCGTTCGGGGCCGAAGTCGCGGCCGGCCCGCGCGCCCATGTCCACGACCGCCTCGCCTTCGGCCTCGTTTAAGGCGGAGAAACGGCGGGTCGGCCGGGTCTTCAGCGCCGCGTCCCATTCCTCGCCGTCCAGGTAGAGGCGCGTCGGTTCCAGCGGATGGTACTGGGTGCGCCGCTCGGTGGCGGCCCGACTCTCGTAGGCGTCGGCCACCATGTCGAGCCGCTCGTTGCGGGCGTCGCGGGACAGGTGGTCCAGAGCCACCAGGGCGTCGGCCGGCAGATAGTCGAGCAGGGTCGCCATCTCGGCGTAGAACAGCGGCAGGTAGTGCTCCATGCCGGCCCGCCGACCGCCCTCGGAGATCGTGGCGTAGAGTGGATCGTCCCCCGGCGCGCCGAACGTTTCCAGATAGCCGGTGCGGAAGCGGCTGATGCTGTCCTTGTCCACCAGCACCTCGCTGACCGGCAGCAGGGAGACGTCCTTCAGCTGGCGGGTCGAGCGCTGGGTCTCGGGATCGAAGGCCCGGATAGATTCCAGGGTGTCGCCGAACAGGTCCAGCCGCACCGGCTCCTCGGCGTTCGAGGGGAAGACGTCGATCACTCCGCCCCGAATGGCGAACTCGCCGCGCTCAGAGACGGTGGAGGCCCGCGAATAGCCGTTGACCGCGAAGTAGCGCTCCAGGTCGGCGATCTCGACCGAGTTGCCGGTTTGCGCCGAATAGCCCGCCCGCTTCACGGCCTTCACCGGCGGCACGCGCTGCACGAGGGCCGGAACCGTGGTGATCAGCAGTCGGGGCTTGTCGTCCAGGCCATCCGCCAACCGGGAGAGGGTCGCCATCCGCCGCGCCGCCACGCCCGCCGAGGGGCCGATACGGTCGTAGGGCAGGCAATCCCAGGCCGGGAACGACAGCACATCCACGTCCTGGGCGAAGAAGCGGAAGGCGCCTTCGAAGGCCGAAAGCCGCGCGCCGTCCCGGGCGACGAACACCGAAAGCCCTTTGCGGGCCTTCACCACCTCGGCCATCACCAGGGCGTCGAACCCCTCGGGCGCGCCCACCAGGTCCAGCCGGCCGGGATCGTCGGCCACCCGGCGCAGCATGGCGGCGCTCGCCGGGCGGGATCCGTCAGCGCCCATATTTGTGAGCTTTGTCCCGGAAGTCCCTGAGTTTACGCATCATTGGTCCGCCGAACTCCGGCGGCGGCTCGCTCCGTTCAAGGATCCAGCCGTAGACGTCCTGGTCGGGCTGATCGAGCAGCCGCTCGAACCAGTCCAATTCATCCGGGTCGAATTCGTGGGCATGCCGCTCCGCGAACGGCCCCAGTATGAGGTCCGCTTCCAGGAAGCCCCGGCGCGACGCGCGGAGCTTCAGCCTCTTCAGCCGAGCAAGGTCCGTGTTCATCGAGGTGGGCGGATATAGAGCGCCACACCGCCGGGCGCCATATGCTCCGGTCATGCGGCCGGAGATTCTGTTCCCCCTTTTCGCGCCGGTCACCTCTCTGAAGGGGGTGGGCCCGCGTGTGGCCCCGCTGCTGCACAAGCTGGCGGGCGAGAAGGTGCGCGACGTCCTCTGGCTCAAGCCCCACTCGCTGGTCAGGCGCACGCCGGCACTGCTGTCAGCCGCTCGCGACGGTGAGGTGATGACCTTCGAGGTGGTTGTCGAGGAGCACCAGCCGTCCCGCGGGCCCCAGCCCTGGCGCATCCGGGTCGCCGATCCCACCGGCTGGATGACGCTGGTGTTCTTCGGCCGCTTCGCCGACCAACTTGAGAGCCGCCATCCCGTCGGCGCCCACCGTATCGTCTCCGGCAAGGTCGGCGACGACCGCTACGGTCGCCAGATGGTCCACCCTGACTACATGGTCTCGCCGGAGAAACGCGAAGAAATTCCAGAGCTTGAAGCCATCTACCCAGCCACCGAGGGCCTTCCGCCCCGCCGGGTGCGGGCCTTCGCCATGGAAGCCCTGGAACGGGCGCCCGCCCTGCCCGAATGGCAGGACCCGGCCTTCCTCGCCCGGGAACGCTTCCCAACGTGGCGCGAGGCGATGGCGCGGCTCCATGCACCGGAATCCGAAGCCGACCTCTCGCCGCTCAGCCCCCACAACCGGCGCCTCGCCTACGACGAACTCCTCGCCCACCAGCTGGCCATGGCCCAGCGCAAGGCCGCCCGCCGGCGCGAGCCCGCCGCCCGCATCCCCGCGAGCCCGCTTTCCGACCAGGTCCGCACCGCCCTGCCCTTCGCCTTCACCGGCGCCCAGACCCGGGCCCTGGCCGAGATCGGCGGGGACCTCGGCTCCGGGGAGCGGATGAGCCGCCTGATCCAGGGCGATGTGGGTTCCGGCAAGACCGTCGTCGCCATGTGCGCCATGGCCGACGTGGCAGCGGCCGGCGGCCAGTCCGCCCTGATGGCGCCCACCGAAATTCTCGCCCGCCAGCACTACGAGACCATCTCCGGCCCCCTGGAAGCCATTGGCGTCGGGACCGTCCTCCTGACCGGCCGCGACAAGGGGGCTGTCCGTGCCCGGAAACTCGCCGCCCTCGCGGCGGGCGGGGCCAAGGTGGCGGTCGGCACCCACGCCCTGTTCCAGGATGACGTGGCTTTCGAGCGCCTGCAGATGGTGGTGATCGACGAGCAGCACCGGTTCGGCGTCGCCGAACGCCAGCGCCTACAGGCCAAGGGCCAGGCGGTCCACCTGATGGCCATGTCGGCGACGCCCATCCCCCGCACCTTGGAGCTGACAGTCTACGGCGACCTCGACGTCTCACGCATCGACGAGAAACCGCCGGGCCGCACGCCGGTCGCCACCCGCGCCGTCCCGATGAACCGCATGGCCGAGGTGGTGGGGCGCCTCCGCGAGGCCGCCGCCAGCGGCGCCCAGGCCTTCTGGATCTGCCCGCTGGTGTCGGAGTCGGAAACCAGCGACCTGGCCGCCGCCGAGAGCCGAGCGGCGGTGCTACGCGAGACGCTGGGTCCGTCCGTCGGCCTGATCCACGGCAAGCTGCCGCCCGCCGAGAAGGACGCCGTGATGGCCGACTTCGCCGACGGCAAGCTCTCGGTGCTGGTGGCCACCACTGTGGTGGAGGTCGGCGTGAACGTGCCCAACGCCACCATCATGGTCATCGAACAGGCCGAGCGGTTCGGCCTGGCCCAGCTGCACCAGCTACGGGGCCGGGTGGGCCGTGGGGCGCGGGAGAGCGCCTGCGTGCTGCTCTACGACCCGCCGCTCTCCGAGGTGGCCCAGCGCCGCCTCGACATCCTGCGCCGCACCGACGACGGCTTCCTCATCGCCGAGAAGGACCTGGAGCTGCGCGGCGGCGGCGACGCCCTGGGCCTGCGCCAGTCGGGCTTTCCCGACTATGTCTTCGCCGATCCGTTCGCCCACCGGGACCTGATCGCCACGGCCGGCGACGACGCCCGGCTGATCATCGCCCGCGATCCCGAACTGAACGACCAGCGCGGCAAGGCGCTCCGGGTGCTGGAGGAGCTGTTCGACTGGAAAGCCGGGATGGGCCTCAAGGACGCCGGTTAGCGCTCGCCCACGCCTCCAGCCGCGCCCTCGCGTCGGCCTCGATGTCCGCATAGAAAAGGTTGAAGCCGGGCGACAGTCGCCGGTCGGCCCAGGAACCGGTGCGGCGCAGCGAGGCCGAAGCCGGCCTTGTCACCTGCAGCACCCCGCCCTCGCACCGGGCGCCCACCTGCCGGGCCAGGAATGCCGGCCGGGCGCCCCATTCCAGGCCGGTGGCGTTGGCGGCTCCCAGATGCAGGCGGGCCGGGGCCGCCACGCTCGTCACCGCGCCCAGGATCGGGTTGAAGCACAGGGCCGGCCGGGGGCTGAGGTTCACCAGGTCGCCCTCCGGGCTCCAGATCAGGGCCCGGTCGAGCATCAGCTGGGCGCTGCCCATCCTTCCCTCCCGGGCGCGCGCCCAGGCCGCCAGGCACCCGGCCTGCGCCCGCGCTACGCAAGGCGGCAGCGGCGGGGCGTCGGCCGGGGCCACGGTGTCCGCCAGATAGGCCGCCACCAGCCGGCTGCGCAGCGCCGGATCGCGGGCCACCTCCTCGGCCAGCAGCCGCAGAGCCAGGGTCCCGCCCTGCTCCACCCCGACCACCAGGAACGGCCGCTGGCCGGAGTGCCTGAGGAATTCCCGGAACGCCGCGCGCACGTCGCCATAGGCGAACTTGCGCGCCTCCTTGGCGTCCTCCCTGAGGGTGAGCAGGCTGTAGAGCCCTGCCTGCCGGTAGCGCGGCGCGAACACCCGCCCGATCCCGACGAACGGCCCCACGTAGTTGGGGGCCATCACCCGCACGAACCGGCGATTGGCGTCCGCGTCATTGATCGGCCCGTTCCAGTGTCGGCCGCCTTCGTAGGTGGTGGGCGAGACGAAGAAGACGTCGGCCACGGGATCGAGGCTCAGTGGCTGGCCGGGCCGGGCTGGCATCAGCGCCCATGAACCGGACAGGCCGTAATCGGGCGCCGGAGGCGGGGTGTAGGTTTGGAACGGCACCTTGGGATCGAGGGCGGTGCTGCGAAGGTCGTCCCAGTAGAGCCAGACCGTCCCAGCGACGATCAGGACGAGAGCCGCCAGAGCCAGGATCACCCCCCGCCTGCGATCCGGGAAAACCATCTCAGCGATAGGGGTCCGCCTGGCTGAGGTAGCGGGTCACGTAGTCCCCGATCCCCGCCTCGAGCGGCGTCATGGGGGCCTCGTAGCCGGCCGCCCGCAGGCGATCGAGCCGGGCCTCGGTGAAGTACTGGTACTTGTCCCGGATAGCCGGCGGCATCGAGCCATATTCGATGTTCGGCGCCTTGCCGGCCGCCTGGAACAGGGCCGTGGCCATGTCGGCGAAGCTGCGCGCCTTGCCAGAGCCGAGGTTGTAGACGCCGTTCACCTGCGGGTTGGCGTGCAGCCAGGCGATCACATCGGCGACGTCCCGGACGTAGACGAAATCGCGCATCTGGCCGCCGTCGGGCACGTCCTCGCGATGGCTCTTGAACAGGTGCACGGCGTGGCCTTCCCGCACGTGCGGCCAGATCTGCGAGGCCACCGACTTCATCGAGCGCTTATGCTCTTCGTTGGGGCCGTAGACGTTGAAGAACTTCAGGCCCACCCACTGGGGCGGGGCGTAATCCCTGAGCGCCTGGCGCACGGCGAATAGGTCGAACAGGGCCTTTGACCATCCATAGGCGTTGAGCGGCCGGAGCGCCGCCAGGGCCTCGTAGTCGTTGTCGTCGTCGAAGCCGCCCTCCCCACCGCCGTAGGTTGCGGCAGAGGAGGCGTAGATGAGCCGTCGCTGCCGGTCGGCGCACCAGCGGAACAGGTCGCGGCTAAGTTCGAAATTGTTGCGGACGATCTTGTCGGCGTCCGGCTCGGTGGTGGACGAGATCGCCGCCATGTGGACCACCAGCTCAACGTCGCGCCAACGCTTCTCCAGCCAGTCGAACATATCCTCGGGCGCCACGATGTCCCCGACCGGGTGCTTGGCGATATTGCGCCACTTGCCGGCCTCCACATCGCGCAGCCGATCGCACACCACCACGTCCAGGCCCCGGTCCTCGGCCAGCCGGGCGACGATGTTGGAGCCGATGAAGCCCGCTCCGCCGGTGACGAACACGATCCGCCGGGTCATGCGCTCTCCTTGCCGCTCATCCTGGCGATGACAGCGGTGGTGGAGGCGCCATCGACGAGGGGCGCAAGCCGGATCTCCCCGCCCCAGCCTTTCACCAGCTCGCCGCCGACCACCTGGCTTTCCGAATAGTCCGCGCCCTTGATGAGGACGTCGGGCCGCGCGGCCTCGATCAGCTTCAGCGGGGTCAGTTCCTCGAACGGCACGACCAGATCGACGCTGCGAAGTCCCGCCAGCACCAAGGCGCGGGATTCCAGGTCGTTCACCGGCCGCCCCTCCCCCTTCAGCGCGCGAACCGAGGCGTCGGAGTTGAGCCCGACGATCAACCGGTCGCACCAGGCCCGCGCCTGGGCCAGGTAGGCCACGTGCCCCCGGTGCAGGATGTCGAAGCAGCCGTTGGTGAAGCCCACCTTCAGCCCCATGGCCCGCCAGCGCGCCACCTCGTCGGCCATGCGCGCGGGCGTCCCCACCTTGGCCTCGGCGGGCGCAAGGTGCGCGGAGAGCGCGGCCTCCACCATCTCCTCGGGGCTCACCGTGGCGGTGCCAGCCTTGCCGACCGCCACACCCGAGGCGATCTGGGCGAAAGCGATGGCCTCGGCCGACGCGGCGCCGGCCGCGAACGCCAGACCCAGGGCGGCCAGGGCGGTGTCGCCCGCCCCCGAGGCGTCGAACACCTCGCGCGGCAGGGTCGGGAAATGGCTGGTGGGCTCGCCGCGCATGGCCAGCGACACGCCCTTGCCCCCTCGCGTCACCAGCACGCCCTTCACGGCCCATAGCTCCAGCGCCCGGGCCAGCGCCGCCTCGACCTCGGCGTCGGTCCCCGTGGGCAGGCCAGTGGCGTAGCCCAGCTCGATCTCGTTGGGCTTCACCAGGTCGACCTCGCCGTAGTGGGCGAAGGACCGGCTCTTTGAATCGACGATCACCTTGGCGCCGGGCCCGGCCGCCTCGCGGCAGGCGGCGATCACCGCGTCGGTCACCACCCCCTTGCCGTAGTCGGAGACCAGGATCACCCCGGCCCCCGCCGCCGCGTCACGGATGGTCCGGGCCAGGCGCTGCTCGACGTCGCCGGACACCGGACGGCTCTCCTCGGTGTCGACCCGCAACAACTGCTGGCCGCCGGAGACGAACCGGGTCTTCAGCGTCGTGGGCCGCGAGGCGTCCGCGATCGGATAACCCTCGATCCCAGCCTCTTCCCCGATCAGCCGTCGGGCCTCGGCGGCCCCGGCGTCATCGCCCACCAGTCCGACCAGCGCCGCCGAGCCGCCCAGGGCCGCGACCCCGCGCGCGACGTTCCCCGCGCCGCCCAGCATCACCAGCTCCCGCGTCCGCGCCAGCACCGGGATCGGCGCCTCGGGCGAGACGCGATGCACGGCGCCGTAGACGAAACGATCCACCATCAGGTCGCCCACGCAGGCCACCCGCTTGCCGGCGACATCGGAGAGCAGGCGCTGCAGGCTCGCCAGGTCCATGACCTTACGCCCGCACCGCCGCGTGGACGGCCTTCAGGGTCGCCAGCAGGCCGGCGGCGCTATCCAGCGGCAGGCAGCTCGGCCCGTCGCACAGCGCCTTGTCGGGATCCGGGTGGAATTCGAGGAACACCCCGTCGGCCCCGGCCGCCACGGCCGCCTTGGCGATCACCGCCACGCCTTCGCGCCGGCCGCCGGTCGAGGCGCCGCCGGTGCGCGGATCGGCGCCCGGAAGCTGCACGGCGTGGGTGGCGTCGATGGTCACCGGGCAACCCAGCTTCTGCATCTCGCCAATGCCCAGCATGTCCACCACCAGGTTGTTGTAGCCGAACGAGGCCCCGCGCTCGCAGAGGATGGTGATGTCCGCGCCGTGGGTGGCCTCCTTGATCTTGGAGACGATGTTCTTCGCGTCCCAGGGCGCCAGGAATTGGCCCTTCTTGACGTGCAGCAGCCCGCCGGCCGCGTAGGTCGCCCGCGCCGTGGCGACCACCAGGTCCGTCTGGCGGCAGAGGAAGGCCGGAATCTGGACGATATCGGCCACAGCCGCGATGGCCTCGGCCTGATCCACCTCATGGATGTCGGTGGCGATGGGCACGCCGACCTCGGCCTTCACCTTGGCGAGGACTGCGAGGCCCTTCTTCAGACCCGGCCCCCGATAGCTCTTGATCGACGAGCGGTTGGCCTTGTCGAAGCTGCCCTTGAAGACGAACGGCAGGCCGAGATCCGCCGCCACCGCCTTCAGATAGCGGGCGACCTGCAGCGCCAGGGCCTCGTCCTCCAGGACGTTCAGCCCAGCGATCACCACCAGGGGCTGGCCATCTCCCATGGCGAGGTTCCAGCGGTCGAGAGTCAATACGGCCATGTCGGCTGTGTGGCCCGCCGCGCGGCGCATCACAAGCCCCCCACGTGCGTGGGAGCTGCGCCCCCCATTTCAGACCCCCGGACGGATAGTCCCGCGCACCAAGGGGTCGAGACGAGCGCCGACCAGGGCCTTAACGGATGGCCCCACGGCGCGCCTGGCTCCGAGATGGAGAACGAGTCCGCGCGATCATCGCTCGGTGAGACCGCCCGGAGCGCTCATGCAACCCTTCATCGCGGCCATCAGCCTGACCTGCGGCGCGCTCCTGCCGATCATGAACCCGTTCAGCACCGCGCCCCTGTTCGTGTCGCTGACCGCCAACTTCGACGCGCGCAAGCGCCGTGAACAGGCGATGAAGGCCTGCGTCTACGCCTTCGCCATCCTGGTGACCTTTCTGCTCGCGGGCGCGGCGATCGTCGACTTCTTCGGGATCTCGATCGCGGGCATCCGCGCCGCCGGCGGCCTGATCATCCTGGCGATCGGGTTCCGCATGCTGTTTCCCGCCCCCAGGGCCGCGGGGGAGGTCGACACGTCCGCCGCCGCCGCCGATCTTGATGTCGCCTTCAGTCCCCTGGCCATGCCGAGCCTGGCGGGACCCGGCTCGATCGCCGTGGTCATGAGCGCCGCCGCCCAGATCCGCAGCAAGCCCGACTGGCTGATGATCTACGTCGGGGTCATCGCGGGCATGGCCGTGACGTTGGTCTTCTCCTACCTGGTGCTTCGGCTGGCGGGCGCGATGGCCCGGTTCATGGGCCGCGAGGGCATCGACGCCATGACCCGGATCTTCGGCTTTCTCCTGATCTGCATCGGGATGCAGTTCCTGCTGACCGGCATCGCCGGCTTCTACGGCCTTCGCCTCGATGGGGCCTAGGCGCCGCCCCGGACGGCAAGCGGACGGTTCAGAAGTCGAACGCCAGTGTCGCCCGCGTGGTCGTATCGGTCAGCTCACGGCCCTCCGGCGGATTGTCCTCGTAGCGGACCTCGTAGGACGCTCGCGCCGAAAGGTTTCCCTGCAACCTCGTCGTCAACGCCGACCTGGCGAGCACGGTCGAGTTCTTCGTATCCAGGTAGGTCACGAGGTTCTGGCTGAACTCCAGGCGGGGCGCGATCCGCCACGTGAGGTAGCCCGCCAGGCGTGCGGCCACGGTGGCTTCGTGGCCCCTCACCAGGTACTCGGACTGGCGCAGCGCCAGGCCGCCCTCCGCGCTTAGCTTAAGGCCGAGCGTCTGGACCAGACGATAGCCAAGACCCAGACCCTCGGAGAAGCGATAGTTGTGGCCGGCTAGGCGGTCACGCTCGGCCCAGAGCATGCCGCCCACGTAGAGGCGGGCGTTGAGGTTGCGGATGATCGCATAGGTCAAGAAGTAGCGGTCCGTCGTCGTGTCGCCGTCCTCGCTCTTGAAACTGACGCGGAGGTTGACCTGCTGCTCCCACACGGGAGTCTCCCGGTCCAAGACCAACGCCGCGGTGAGGCTACGGTCGTCGGTGTTGCCGGTGTTGATGGCGCCGCCGAGGTCGATATCGCCGGTCCATCCCTCGAACAGGCCCAGATCGGCGACCTGCCTGGCCTTCTCGGCGGCGACCCGCGCGGTCAACGCCGCCACGTGGGCGTCGACATCGGCGGCGGCGCCCGGGTTGGCCTTCTTGACCGCCCTCGCCACGACGCTCAGCGCATCGGGATCGTCGGCCGCGGCGTCGATGATGTCCGCGACGGCCCGCGGCAGCGGCGCCGCATGAGCCGGATGGGCCGCCAGCGCCAATGCGACGGCGGTCGCAGCCGAGATCAGGTTTGACGTGGGGGATACGGCGGCCTCCTGAGTCTGGCGTGTCGGGTCAGCGATCCTTGCCGGCTCAGGCTCCGGTGCAATCCGGGCGATCATGGAGGCAGGCCAGCCTCATAAGCCGTTGCCCGCCCCTGCTCTCGGGGGTGGCGACCCCCGGTGCGCGCCGCTAAAGAGGCCGGATGCAAGTCGCCTCAAGCGTCCTGGACGCGATCGGAAACACGCCCTTGATCCGCCTGCGCCGGGCCAGCGAGCTGACCGGCTGCGAGATCTTGGCCAAGGCGGAATTCATGAACCCCGGCCAGTCGGTCAAGGACCGGGCGGCGCTGTTTATCGTCCGCGACGCCGAAGCCAAAGGGCTCCTGCGGCCGGGCGGCCGGATCGTCGAGGGCACGGCGGGTAACACCGGCATCGGCCTGGCCATGGTCGGCAAGGCGCTGGGCTACAGATGCACCATCGTCATCCCCCGGACCCAGAGCCAGGAGAAGAAGGACGCCATCCGGCTCTATGGCGCCGAGCTGGTGGAGGTGGACGCGGTCCCTTACTCCGATCCCATGAACTATGTGAAATATTCCGGCAGGTTGGCCGACGAACTTGACGCCAAGGAGACGGCTGGCGCGGTCTGGGCCAACCAGTTCGACAATGTCGCCAACCGGCAGGCCCATGTGGTCGGCACCGGGCCGGAGATCTGGGACCAGACCGATGGCCAGGTGGACGGCTTCATCTCGGCGGTCGGATCGGGCGGCACCCTGGCGGGCGTGGCGATGGCGCTCAAAGCTCGCAATCCGGCCGTGCAGATCGGGCTCGCCGACCCCCACGGCGCGGCGCTGCACGCCTGGTACACCGACGGCGAGCTGAAGGCCGAAGGGACCTCGATCAGCGAGGGCATCGGCCAGGGCCGGATCACCGCAAACCTCACGGAGCTTTCGGTCGACCGGTCCTACCGCATCTCCGACGAGGAGATGATGCTGGCGATCTTCGACCTGCTGGAGTTCGAGGGCCTGGTGATGGGCGGCTCCACCGGGATCAACGTCGCCGGCGCGATCCGCATGGCCAAGGACATGGGCCCCGGCCACACCATCGTGACCATCCTGGCGGACCACGGCGCCCGCTATCAGTCGAAAATCTACAACCCGGAATTCCTGAGGGAAAAAGGCCTGCCGGCGCCGTCATGGCTGGAATAGGACCGCTGATCGACACCGCGGCCCTGGGCGCCCGGCTGGGCGATCCGGACCTCCAGGTCGTCGACGCCAGCTGGTTCCTGCCCACCGAGCCCCGGACGGGTCGCCAGGCCTATGACGCCAGTCATATCCCCGGGGCGGTCTTCTTCGACATCGACGAGATCGCCGACAAGGCCAGCGGCCTGCCCCACATGTTGCCCTCCCCCGCCGCTTTCGCGCGGGCGGTCGGCGCCCTTGGACTGAACCCCGCCGCGGATATCGTGGTCTATGACGCCCAGGGCCTGTTCTCCGCACCCCGGGTGTGGTGGAGCCTGCGGGCGATGGGCTTTCCCAGCGTGGCGGTGCTGGACGGCGGCCTGCCCAAATGGCGCGCCGAGGGCCGGCCGGTGACCGATGCGGTTTCCGGACTGCCGGCCACCGCCCCTGCCGTGGCCTTCCATGCCGGGCGGGTTCGCGATCTGGAGGCCGTGCGCGCGCACCTCGATCGCGCCGACGCGCAGATCGTCGACGCCCGGCCCGCCGCCCGCTTCCGCGGCGAAGCGCCCGAGCCCCGACCCGGGCTGCGGTCCGGCCATATGCCGGGCGCCTTCAACCTGCCCTGGAACGCGGTGGTGAACGTCGACGGGACGCTGAAATCCCCGTCCGAGCTCGAGGCCGCCTTTCGAGGCGCCGGTGTCGATCCCGAGGCTCCGGTCGTCGCCACATGTGGCTCCGGCGTCAGCGCCGCCGTCCTGGCCCTGGCCCTGGCGCGCCTGGGCCGCGAGCCGACCCCGATCTATGACGGATCGTGGGCCGAATGGGGCGGCCGGCCGGACACCCCGGTCGTCGTCGGCTAGCGGATCGGCGCGGCGTACATCAGGCCGGGGGCCGGCGCGTTCCACAGGGCGTTGAGGCCCCGCGCTAGCTTTAGGCCGGAGTCCTCGCCGAGATTGCGACGGAACACTTCGCCGTAGCTCCCGACCTGACGGACCACCTGGTAGGCCCAGTCGCCGGACAGGCCCAGCAGCGGGCCGAGTTCCCCCTCCACACCCAGGAGGCGGCGGGTCTCCGGGTCGCTTGCCTCCCGCCGTGCAGCCTCCACAGTCCGCGAGGTCAGCCCCTTCTCCTCGGCGAGCACCAGGGCGGCGACGGTCCAGCGGACGATATCGGCCCATGCCGGGTCGTCCTGCCGGACAACCGGTCCCAGCGGCTCCCTGGAGATCGGGTCGGGAAGGATCATGTGGCTGGCGGGATTGGCCATCAGCGCCCGCGATGCGGCCAGGGCCGAGATATCGGCGGTGAAGGCGTCGCAGCCCTCGGTCTCGTAGGTCCGGCGCGCCTCGTCCTCGGACTGCAGGACCACGGGTCGGAATCTCAGGTCGCGGGTGGTGAAGAAGTCGCGGAGGTTGCCTTCGCTCACCGTGCCGGCCTGGACGCAAATCCGCGCCCCGCCCAACTCCTCCACACTGGTGAGGCCCAGACTGCGAGCCACCAGCACGCCCTGGCCGTCGTAATAGGTGGTGGCCGGAAAGGTCAGGCCGAGGCCCGCGTCGCGCGCCAGGGTCTGGGAGGTGTTGCGCGACAGGATGTCGATATCGCCACGGCGCAGGGCGTCGAAGCGCGCCGCCGCGGTCACCGGCGTGAACCGGACCTTCGTCGCCTCGCCCAGAACGGCGGCGGCGACCGCCCGGCAGAGGTCGACGTCGAAGCCCCGCCAACCGCCCCTAGCGTCCGGGAAGGCGAATCCGGGCAGCCCGGGATGCACCCCGCAGGCCACCCAGCCCCGCCGTCGAACCCGCTCAAGGGTCGGGCTGGCGGTCGGCTCGAATCCGGCCGGCGTCGCCGCCACCGTCGCCGCCGGCGCCGCGGCCTTCTCCGGCGCTGGCTCGCTGCAGGACGCCAGGCCGAGCGCCAGGGCCGCGATCGTCAGCCGCCGGATCATCCTTGCTCCTTGAAACCCCCGAAGGCGGGGGCGTAAGTGCGAGCGGGCACTTTCGCCAGCGTCGCCGGGACCCGCAACCTCGAATGACTTCCGACGAGACCCGCATCATCCGCGCCGGCCACCTCAGCGGGCCGCTGGCGCGCACCGTGGGGCCGCCGATCCAGAAGGGCTCCACCGTCCTGCTGCCCAACGCGGCGGCGCTCTACGACGACAGCCACCTCACCTATGGACGCAACGGCCTGGCGGCGCAGGAAGCGCTGCGGGAAGCCCTCGCGATGACCGAGGACGCGGTGGGCGTATCGCTCTACCCATCCGGTCTCGCGGCGCTGTCCGGGACCCTGCTGGCGGTGCTGAAGGCCGGCGACGATATCCTGGTGACCGACACCGTCTACAAGCCAACCCGACGGTTCTGCGACCGGGTGCTGCGGCGCTACGGTGTCGGCGTGCGCTACTACGATCCGGCGCTGCCCCCGACGGAACTCCTGGCGCTCGCGGGCGAGGCCACCCGCCTGATCCTGATGGAATCGCCGGGGTCGCTGACCTTGGAGATGCAGGACGTGGCCGCCATCGCCGGCCTGGCGCGGACAAGGGGCATCCTGACGGCCATCGACAACACCTGGGCCGCTGGGTTCCTGTTCCGGCCGCTCGATCACGGCGTCGACTTCTCCATCCAGTCGTTGACGAAATATGTCTGCGGCCACTCGGACGTGTTCATGGGCTCGGCCGCCGCCCGGGAGCCGGAACGGGTGCGTCAGCTCGCGGACGGTGTGCTCCACCTCGGCTGGGCGGTGCCGGGCGAGGACGCCTATCAGATGCTGCGCGGCCTCCGGACCTTACCCACCCGCCTCGCCCGCCACGGCGAGAGCGGCCTGAAGGTGGCGGCCTGGCTCCGCGAGCAGCCGGAGGTGACGGCCATCCTCCATCCCGGTCTGCCCGGCTGTCCCGGACACGAGCTGTGGAAGCGCGATTTCAAGGGCGCCCCTGGGCTGTTCTCCTTCGCACTCAAGCCGGGTTCCCGCGGGGCGGCCGAGGCCTTCCTCGACACCCTCACCCTGTTCGGACTGGGATTCTCCTGGGGCGGCTTCGAGAGCCTGGCGCTGGCCTGCGAGCCTCAGCTGAAGGATCGCGCCCACCGCAAGGACTACGGCGGCACGCTGATGCGCCTACACATCGGCCTGGAGGATCCGGACGACCTGATCGCCGATCTCCGCGCCGGACTGGACGCCTACAGCGCCCTCACCCGCTGATCCCGGGAACCCCGGGCCCCCGGCTGGATTGCTCCCGAAATGGAGAGCGTCATGGCCAACTCATTCGAACCATCCGGCGAAAGCGTCGCGCGCAAGGCGCGGGCGATCCAGGACGAGGCCGAGCGGCGCGAGCCGCGGTCCTTCAAGGACAAGGCGGGCGGGGAACAGCCGCAGACCGGCGCCCGCCCCTATCCCGTGCCCCCGTTTCCTCAGGAGCGGCTGGAAAAGCCCGGGCTGGAAGGCGACGTCGATCCCGCGCCGATGTGGGAGGCGCCGCACTACCGGGGATCCGGCAAGCTGGAAGGTATGTCGGCCCTGATCACCGGCGCGGACTCGGGGATTGGCCGGGCGGTGGCCGTGCTGTTCGCCCGCGAGGGCTGCGACGTGGCGATCGCCTATCTGGAGGAGCACGAGGACGCCACCGTCACCCAGGCCGCCGTACAGGCTGAGGGCCGCAAGGCGATCCTCCTGCCCGGCGACGTCGCTGACCCGGCCTATGCCGAAGCAGCCGTGAAGGCGACCCTGGAGGCGTTCGGGCGCCTGGATGTCCTGGTCAACAACGCCGCCTTCCAGCAGCACGTGGCCGATATCGCCGACATCACCTACGAGCAGTTCGACCGGACCTTGAAGACCAACCTCTACGGCTATTTCAACATGGCCCAGGCGGCGGCTCCGCACATCGGGCCCGGCGGTTCGATCCTCAACTGCGGCTCGGTCACCGGGATCGAGGGCTCAAAGGGGCTGATCGACTATTCGATGACCAAGGGCGGCGTCCACGCTTTCACCCGGGCCCTTTCGGGCAGTCTGATCAAGAAGGGCATACGGGTGAACGCCGTGGCGCCGGGCCCGGTCTGGACCCCTCTGAACCCCGCCGACCAGTCGGCGGAGAAGATCGCCAAGTTCGGTGCGGATACGCCCATGAAGCGGCCCGCCCAGCCGGAGGAGATCGCGCCTGCCTTCGTCTTCCTGGCCTCGCCGCAGACGGCGAGCTACATCACGGGCGAAGTCCTGCCGGTGATAGGCGGATACTAGACCCCACCGTGGAGATCGCGTGGTCGACCAGGCGTTGGCGAATTTCCTGGCCCAGGAGCAGCTTCCGCCCGCCTTCGGCGCCACCGTGGAGACTGTCTGTCGGCCTCTGGCGGAGCTTGGCCGAACCCTGGCTGAGCGACACGGGGCCGCCCGCATCGGACTGGCCGGTCCACAGGGCTCGGGGAAGTCGACCATCGCCGAGGTCACCACCCGGATCCTCCAGGCTCAGGGCCTGAAGGCCGTCGCGATCTCCCTTGACGACTTCTACATGCCGCTGGAGGCCCGGCGCGAAATGGCTGAGGCGCAGCTGGCGCCGTCGGCGGTGCGGGGTCCGCCGGGCACGCACGACGTCGGGATGCTGCTGGACGTCCTGGATCGGCTGTCGAGGCCCGGCGAGGTGCTGCTGCCGGCCTTCGACAAGGGCCGCGACACCGTGGCGCCCCGCTCCGCATGGCGGACGATGGAAGGTCCCGTGGCCGTGACCATCTTGGAGGGTTGGTGTGTCGGCGCCGGGCCACAGCCGGACGAGGCGCTGGCCGAACCGGTCAACGCCCTGGAACGCGAGACCGACCCGCAGGGGAAATGGCGCCGGCGGGCCAATGAGATGCTGGCCGGTCCGTACACCGAGGTCTGGAGCCGGCTTCACGCCCTCGCCTATCTGCGCCCACCGGGATTCGAGGTGGTGGCCGGCTGGCGCGCCGAGCAAGAGGCCAAGCTCCGAGCCCGCACCGGCGCCGGCATGTCGGACGCCGAGGTCGTGCGCTTCGTGGCCCACTACGAGCGGCTGACCAGATGGATGATGACCGACCTGCCGCCTAGAGCCGATCTGGTCTATCGCCTGGACGCCCAACGCCGCCCCGAGGTCTACCCATGAACAAATCCAGCTTCCAGACCGTCGATCCCTCCACGGGAGCCCGCGGACCGTCCTACGACGGGCATACGTCCGCCGAAGCCCTCGAGATCGTCCGCCTGGCTCGGGCCGCCTTCACCGGCTGGCGACGCACGGACTTTGCCGAGCGGGCTCACCTGATGCGAGCGGCGGGCGCGGTGCTGCGCCGTCGGAGCGATGAGCTTGCCGAGCTCATGTGCGCCGAGATGGGCAAGACCCTGGCGGACGGCCGGGCCGAGATCGAGAAATGCGCCACCGGCTGCGACTGGTTCGCGGACCATGCGGAAAACCTTCTGGGGCCAGAGGACGTGGAGTTCGGCGCAGCCCGGGCCAAGGTGGTGTTCCGACCGCTGGGCGTGGTGCTGGCGGTGATGCCGTGGAATTTCCCCTTCTGGCAGGTGTTCCGATTCGCCGCCCCGACCCTGATGGCGGGCAATACGGCGGTGCTGAAGCACGCCAGCAATATTCCCGGCTCGGCGCTCGCTATCGAGAGCGTGTTCGTCGAGGCCGGCTTCCCCAAGGATGTGTTCCGCACCGCGCTGATCGGCTCGGGTGAGGTGAAGGCCTTGATCGCAGATGACGCGGTGGCCGCGATCAGCCTGACCGGCAGTGTCGAGGCCGGCCGCAAGGTCGCTGGCCAAGCCGGCGAGGCGCTGAAGAAGTGCGTGCTGGAGCTTGGCGGGAGCGATCCCTACCTCGTCCTGGAGGACGCCGACGTGGAGGCGGCGGCCAAGGTCGCGGCCGCGGCGCGGATGGTCAACGCCGGGCAAAGCTGCGTGGCCGGCAAGCGGTTCATCGTCGTGGGGCGGATCCGCGAGGCCTTCGAGCAGGCCATGGTCCGCCAGATGGAGGGCTACACCATGGGCGACCCCCGGGCCGAGGGGACGAAGCTCGGCCCCCTCGTATCAGAATCGGCGCGGGACGAAATCCACGACCAGGTCCAGCGTTCGGTGGCGGCCGGGGCCCGGCTGCTCACCGGCGGGGTGTGCCCGGACCGCGCCGGCGCCTGGTATCCCGCCACAGTGCTTGCCGGGGTGAAGCCGGGCATGGCCGCCTACGACGAAGAGGTGTTCGGGCCGGTGGCGGCGATCATCGAGGCGGCCGATGAGGCCGAGGCCATCCGGATCGCCAATGACAGCCCCTTCGGCCTTGGCTCAGGCGTCCTCACCAGCGATGTGGCGCGGGGCGAACGCATCGCCGCCGACGAGATCGAGGCCGGTATGTGCTTCGTGAACCAGAACGTCCGCTCGGACCCTCGCCTGCCTTTCGGCGGCGTGAAGCATTCCGGCTACGGCCGCGAGTTGGCCGGCTTCGGAATCCGCGAGTTCGTGAACATCAAGACCGTGGTGGTGGAGCCTCAGGCCGGGACGCCGAGCCGCTCCGAGTAGAGGCCGCTATCAGGGCTGCCCGTTCGCCCGGATCGAGCACCCGCCAGCGGCCTTCCGGCAGGTCGGCGAGCTCCAGCGGGCCGATACGGACACGCTTGAGGTCCATGACCCGCAGGCCGACCAGCTCGCACATCCGACGGATCTGGCGATTGCGGCCCTCGGTCAGCACAAACCGCAGGACCTGGCCCTCGATGACGTCCACCTGGGCGGGTTTGAGCTTCCGCCCGTCAAGCTCCAGGCCATGCCGCAAGCGTTGGAGGGTCGGCGGGTCGATCCGGCCGGCGACCCGGACGACGTACTCCTTGTCCAACGCCGACTCCGGTCCGATCACCGCCTTGGCCAGCACGCCGTCGTCGGACAGGATCAGCAGCCCGTGGGAATCCAGGTCCAGCCGACCGAGGGGCGGCAGGCTCATCTGGGCGTCGGGGATGGTCGCGCTTTCCCCCACCAGCGCCGCCCGCGTCAGCAGGCGGACGGCCGGGGTATAGCCGGGCTCCGGCTGGCCGGAAACCACGCCGGTCGGCTTGTTCAGCACGACGGTGAACCCTTGCAGCACGCTGGCCGCCCGTTCGGCCAAGGTGAGGGTCTGGCCCGGCTGGATCTTACGGCCCGGGTCGTCGACCCGCTCGCCGTCGATGCTCACCAGTCCCTGGGCGATCAGGTCCTCGGCCTCGCGCCGCGAGCAAACGCCGCTCTGGGCCAGCCAGCGATTCACCCGCTGCGGTTCGGCTTCCTGGTAGGTGCGGGTCCAGGTCATGCCGGATCGGAAGGGTCGCCGCGAGCCCCAACCGGCGCTCGCGGCGGCCTGTGACTCAACGGCCCATGGTGGTGTCGGTCGAACGGATCTTGGTCTTGAAGCGCCAGCCCTGGGGGGTCTTCACCAGGGTGTCGTCGTACCGCGAGTAGGAGTTGATCTTCACCGGGACCTGTTGCGGATCGAAGATGAAGACATAGAGGCTGCCGTTGGCGCCTTGCGCGGTCGGCGTGAGCACCAGGTTCGACACCACGTGACGGGTCTTGGACGGCCCAGACTTCTTCCGGTTCTCGATAAGCGCGGCGCGCCCCTTGATACCGTTGAATTCACCATCATCCGTGAAGGTGTTGGCCCACCCTTCGGCGTCACCGGCGTCGATGGTGTGATAATATCGCGCGTAGGTCTGCTGGATGTCGAGTTGGTCCGCGACCGTCAGTTCCGCCGCGGAGGCCGCTGAGGCGTACGCCCCGCCGGCGATCGCCAGCGAAACCAGGGCCAGTAGGGTTTTCTTCGAAGGCATGTTTCACTCCCTGTTTTTTTAAGTATTTACAATAACCTGTCGGCGTCTCTTAACGGCGTCCGATCGTCGTGTCGGTCGAGCGCATCTTGGTCTTGAAGCGCCATCCCTGCGGGGTCTTCACCAGGGTGTCGTCGTACCGCGAGTACGAATTGATGGTCACCGGCACCTGGTCTGGATTGAAGATGAAGACATAGAGGCTGCCGTTGGCGCCTTCTGCGGTCGGCGTCAGCACCAGGTTCGTCACCACATGGCGCGTCTTCTGAGGGCCGGACCGCTTGATGGAAGCGACCAGGGCGTCGTGGCCCTTGGTGCCATTGAACTCGCCGTCGGCGGTGAAGGTGTCGGCCCAGGCCTCCGCGTTGCCGCTGTCGATCGCGTGGTAATAACGCGCGTAGGTCTGCTGGATATCGAGCTGGTCTTCGGTGCTCAGGCGGCGCTGGGCTTGCGCGGCCGTATAGGCGCCGCTCGTCGTAGCCAGGACAAGCGCGGCAATTAGAGCCTTCTTCGCAGTCATATTCCCTCCCTATTTTTGACGCCGAGAAACGTACCCCACGCTATCGCTTCAGCGCGGCAAATACCAGATATCGTCTCGGTTTTTGGATGGCGCGCCCGGCAGGACTCGAACCTGCAACCGTCCGCTTAGAAGGCGGATGCTCTATCCGGTTGAGCTACGGGCGCCCTCGCGCTTGATCCGGAAGCGCGACAAGAAGGCCCTCAGTGGGTCCAGGGGACCTTTCTGTTGAAGGCGAAATTGTCGGCGTAGGCCTTGATGACCCGCTTGGCCGCCGGCGGGTCGACCAGTTGGAAGGCGATCGCGTGGGTCTCTGCGTAACGGACGGCGTCTTCCTTGGTCTCGAAGGTGAGCCGCACCTGGCTGGAGCTGGTGTCGGAGGTCTGGGTCCACCCCATCAGCGGATCTGACCGGCGGGCGTCGCTGGGCTCCAGCTCCAGGACCCACTCCACGCCCTTGGCGCGGCCGGATTGCATGGCGTTCCGGGAAGGCCGGAAAATGCGCGCGAGCATACCAACTCCTCTATCTCTGCCGCCAAAGTGGTCGGGGCGGCAGGATTTGAACCTGCGACCCTCTGCTCCCAAAGCAGATGCGCTACCAGGCTGCGCTACGCCCCGGACACATTGGCCGCACTGCATTATGAGCGTTTCCGGCTTTCCGCAACGTAACGGTGAAAGCCCCGATTTGAGTAAGCCGCCTGGTGTCCACCCAGCGGTCGGCGATGCTAGGACCGATCGGACGGAGTCATGTTCCGGGGGGCTAGGGCATGGGCGGGACGGAGATCATGGCTGGACGGCGCCTCAGGACCGCCAAGCGTAACGAGCGCGCGCGGGAAAAATTCTGGAACGAGCATGGCGAAAAGGTGCGCCTGACGCTGATCGGCGGGAGCGTGCTGTTGATCAGCGTCGTGATCGCCAACCTGGCCTTCGGCGGCTAGGCCGAACCGGGTCTAACGAGCCGGCCTCAGCTTGATCTCATACAGCCGGGGCCAGTTCTTGCCGGTGACGAACAGCCGGTCGCCGGCTGAATCGTAGGCGATCCCGTTGAGCACCGAATCCATGTCCGGACGCCGCGAGGCCTCGGGCAGGCCGCTAAGATCGATCCAACCCTTCACCGCGCCGGTCCGGGGATCGATGCGGGCGATCTGATTGGTCATCCAGATATTGGCCAAGACCTCCCCGTTCACCCACTCCAGCTCGTTCAGATAGACCAGGGGCTGACTCTCGGCCCGGACCCGCACGCGGCCGGTCTCCTTCAAGCTCACGGGGTCGAGGAAACGCAGCACGTCGGTGCCGTCGCTCATGATCAGACGCTTGCCGTCCTGCGTCAGGCCCCACCCCTCCCCCGGGTAACGGAAGAGGCTTCGCCGAACAAAAGTCTTGAGGTCCCAGCGGAAGCCCACCTGATCACGCCAGGTGATGGAGATGATCTCCCCGCCCCAGTTGACGGATCCCTCGCCGAACATGTTGGGCGGGATCGCCTGCGATTGGACGACGGCTCCGTCCTTCAGGCGCACCTTGCGGATATTGGAACGCCCCACCTGCCCGGTGCTCTCGAACAGGAATCCCTGATGATAGAATAGACCCTGGGTGTAGGCGTTCGGATCGTGCGGATAGATCGCCTTGATGTCGAAGCCCTGCACGGGCAAGGCCGCTAACGCCGGCCCCGCGATAAGGGCCAACACCAGACCCGTCAGGTTTCGCAACAGACGCCGCAGCACGCCGTCCTCCCAGCAACCGACCAGTCTTCTCTTAGGGGCAGCTTCCCGGCGGAAGCAAGGCCAAGGCGGCGGACCGCCGTTCGGCTAGTCGTCTCCGCCGTCGATGTCGGCCACCACCAGCCCCTTGGGCCCGTCGGCGAACCGGACCATCACCGTATCGCCCGGCTGGAGATCCTCGATACCCGCGCGCCGCAAGGTCTCGATGTGCACGAAGATGTCGCCGGGTTCGCTTTCTCGGATCACGAAGCCGTAGCCCTTGGCCCGGTTGAACCACTTCACCTTGGCGCGCTCGATGGGACCGGTCGCCTCGAACGCCTGGCGGGCTGCGCGGGGCGCGGCCTCGCTGCGGGCGCGGACAGGTTCGCGGCGTTCGGCCGGCGTGGCGGAGGACTCATCGAGGTCCACGACCTCGGCCACCTGCCACCCCTTGGTCCGGCGGACCACGTCGCAGGTGATCATCGACCCCTCCAGCGCGTGCTCTCGGCCTGCGGAGCGCAGGCTGGTCACATGCAGGAGCACGTCCTTCAGGTCGGTCAGATCGGGATCGTCGGGGACAATGAAGCCATAGCCCTTACCGGCGTCGAACCACTTTACGCGGCCGCTGATCCGCACCGGCGCCGGTGCGTCCACTTGCTCGAATTCAAAGCCAGCCATACGCCCCTCGGCCCATCCCCCAATTTTTAAAAAGGGCCGGCCCGAACACTGTTCTTGTATCGAGAAGGCGTCAATGGGGATTCGATCCCGCAAGTTCCTTGCGGGATTGGCTCGATTCCAGACCAGTGACGGTCTTCGCGTGGCAGTCCCTAGGGGAGTCGAACCCCTCTTTTCAGGTTGAAAACCTGACGTCCTAACCGATAGACGAAGGGACCGCGTGCCGCGAGGCGCGCTCTATATCCGCCTTCCAAAACCCGCGCAAGCCGGCTCCCACCCCTCACACACGTCGGGGATCGGCGACGTCCTCGATCTCCAGCTCGACGCCTTCGCGCCCCTGCCAGTCGTCGGGCTTCAGGCGGCCCACCACATGGACCGCGCCACCCTCCACCAATAGCCGCCGGCCAACCTCGGTGTCCTCCACCCGCCAGGCCACCGCCTTGAGCTTGCCGCCCGACCCGTCGACCAGGGTGCAGCGCACGTGGCCGCCTCTCAGGGCCATCGGTCGTTCGACCCGAACGTCGGCGGCCGCGAAAACCGGCTCCGGATTTCCCGGCCCGAACGGCGCCAGCCGCTGGAAGTCGGTCCACAGCGCCCGGTCGCAGCCGCGTGTGGTGACCAGGGCGTCGATCTCCAGGGCGTCTTCCGCGGCGGCCGCCGCTGTTTCACTGGCGAGGCGCTCGCAAAGGAAGGCCCGCAGTTCGGGGACTGTGTCCGGCCGCACCGAGAGCCCGGCGGCCATGGCGTGACCGCCGCCCGCCAGCAACAGTCCCTCGTCGAACGCGGCCTGTACCGCCCGGCCCAGGTTGACGCCGGGCTGTGAGCGGCCGGATCCCTTGCCGACGTTGGCAGCCCGGTCGATGCCCACCACGATCACCGGCTTGCGATAGCGTTCGCGCAAGCGCCCGGCGCAGATGCCGATCACACCCGGATGCCATCCGTCCGCCGCCACCAGCAGGACCGGGGCGTCGGGCGCATTGCTCTCGCGCTCGATGACCTGGATGGCGGCCTCGGTCACCTCGCGTTCCACCTCCTTGCGCGAGGCGTTCAGGGCGTCCAGCTCCGCCGCAAGTTCCGCCGCCTCGGCGGGATCGTCGGTGGAGAGCAGGCGGGCGCCTAGATCGGAGCGGCCGATCCGCCCACCGGCGTTGATCCGCGGGCCGAGGATGAAGCCGACGTGGAAGACGCTGGCCGGCCCCTGGGACTTGGCGACATCGAGAAGCGCCTTCAGACCCGGATTGCGCCAGCCGCTCATCACCTTCAGTCCCTGGCTGGCGAGGGCGCGATTGAAGCCGGTGAGCTGGGTGACGTCGCAGATCGCTCCCATGGCGGCCAGATCCAGCCACTGGCGCAGGTCCGGCTCGGCCCGGTCCCCGAACAGGCCGCGCCTGCGGGCCTCGCGGTTCAGGGCGGCCAGCAGGACGAAGGTGACTCCGGCCGCGGCCAAGTGGCCCTGCCCAGACCCGCAATCCGGCCGGTTGGGGTTCACCAGGGCGGCGACGGCGGGGATCTCGCCGCCACGCATCAGGTGGTGGTCGATCACCACCACCTCCAGGCCGATCTCGGCGGCGCAGGCCAGGGCGTCGTGCGCCGCGGCGCCGCAGTCCACGGTGACCACCAGCTCCGCGCCCTCGGCTTTCAGGCGACGGAAGGCGGCGGGCGACGGGCCATAGCCCTCGACGATACGATCCGGCACGTAGATCGGAAGCTCATGGCCCAGGGCCCTGAACCAGCGCACCAGCTGGGCGGCCGAGGAGGCCCCGTCCACGTCGTAGTCGGCGAACACCACCATCGGCCGGCGCCGCTCCAGGGCGTCCACCAGGATCGCCGCGGCGCGGTCCATGTCCGCGAAGCTTGAGGGATCGGGGAACAGCGCCTTCAGGGTTGGGGCCAGGTAGGTCTCCCCTGCCCCGTCGCCGATCCCCCGCGAGGCCAGGGCCCGGGCCAGGGGCTCGGACAGGCCCAGGACCATCTGGTGTCGGCGCACCACCTCCGGCTCGGCCATCCGCTCGCGCCAGAGGCGCCCGGACAGCGACCGACTGACGCCGAGGTAGCCCAGCTGTCCGCCGCCGTCCGCCATCTATCCGCCTCCCGCCAGCGATCACTATCGGCCCCGGCCGGCCGAGTCGCCAGCCACCGGGCCGTCGCAGGATGTGGACAGCCTACGTCAGATGTGGACGCCGCCTATTCGACGGGGCGTTTCATCCGCACCTCGCGCACGGTGCGCGTGGCCGAGTTCATCACCAGGGTGTGGGTGTGGACGAAGCCGTCCTTCAAGGTGACCCCGTCCAGCAGGGCTCCCTTGGTGACGCCCGTGGCGCAGAAGATGGCGTCGGCGCGGACCATCTCGTGCAGGTCGTACTTCTTGTCGAGGTCGGTGATCCCCACGCGAGCGGCGCGGGCGCGCTCGTCGCCGTTGCGGAACACCAGGCGGCCCTGGAACTGGCCGCCCACGCACTTCAGGGCCGCGCAGGCCAGCACGCCCTCCGGCGCCCCGCCCTGCCCGACGTAGAGGTCGACGCCGGTTTCGGGATCGGCGGTGTTCATCACCCCGGCCACGTCGCCGTCGGTGATCAGATACACCCGCGCGCCCACGGAACGGACGGAGGCGATCAACTCGGCATGGCGCGGCCGGTCGAGGATGCAGACCGTGATCTCCGCGGCCTCCACGCCCTTGGCCTTGGCCAGCGCCTTGACGTTCTCGCCCGGGGAAAGGTCCAGGTCGATGACGCCTGGGGGATAGCCCGGTCCGCAGGCGATCTTGTCCATGTAGGTGTCGGGGGCGTTCAGCAGGGTGCCCTTCGGCGCCCAGGCCATGACCGCCAGGGCGTTCGCCATGGCCTTGGCCGTGAGCGTCGTGCCTTCCAGCGGGTCCAGGGCGATATCGATCTTCGACTTGCCGCCCTTGCCCACCTTCTCGCCGATGTAGAGCATCGGCGCCTCGTCGCGCTCGCCCTCGCCGATCACGATCTCGCCGTCGATATCGAGATCGTTCAGGGCCGTACGCATGGCGTCGACGGCGGCCTGGTCGGCGGCCTTCTCATCGCCGCGGCCCACCAGGTGCCAGGCGGCGATGGCGGCGATCTCGGTAACGCGGACCGCGTCCAGCACCAGTCCACGATCGAGGGGTTGCGAGCTCATGGTCTTGGTTTTTCTCCGAAAATCAGATTCGTGCGATGCGCAGCAGCCTGGGTTTGTCGAGCACCGCCGGCAGGCCCGCGATGCGCTCCACGGCGGCGGCCAGGACGGACTCCGCTGTCGCGTGGGTCGTCAGGACGATCGGCACGCCGCCGGCGTTCTCGACGGGCTTCTGCAGGAAGCTCTCGATGGAGACACCCGCCTCGGCCAGGGTCTCGGACACCGCGGCGATGACGCCCGGCTCGTCCTTGACCAGGAAACGCAGGTAGGCGCGGCCCATCATCTTGGAGGGATTGATCGGATCGAACGGCTTCAGCGACCCGGCCGGGGCCTGGAACACCGGTCGCACGGCCGCGGTCATCACGTCGGCGATGTCGGCGGCCACGGCGGCGGCGGTCGGTCCCGCCCCCGCCCCCGGACCCTGCACGAAGATCCGGCCCACCCGGGGTCCCTCGATGAACAGGGCGTTGAGCGCCCCGCCCGCCTGGGCGAGCGGATGCGACAGCGGCGCGAGCGTCGGATGCACGCGGACAAGCACGCCCTCGGCCGCCTGCTCGGCGGAAGCCACCAGCTTGATCCGGTAGCCCAGGTCGCGGGCCATCTGGATGTCGATCAGCTCGACCTGCTCGATGCCCTCGATCTCGGCCGCGGCGTAGTTCGGGGCGCACCCGAAGGCCAGGGCGGCCAGGATGGTGATCTTGTGGGCGGCGTCGAAGCCGCCGACGTCCATCGTCGGGTCCGCCTCGGCGTACCCCAGGCGCTGGGCTTCGGCCAGCACCTCGGCGAAGGCGCGCCCCCCCGATTCCATCTCGGTCAGGATGTAGTTGCAGGTGCCGTTGAGGATGCCGGAGATCGACGTGATGTCGTCGCCGACGAAGGCTTCGCGGACCATCTTCACGGCCGGGACGCCGCCCATCACCGCCGCCTCGAACAGCAGCGGCGCGCCCTTGCTCTCGGCCAATTCGGCGAGTTCGCGCCCATGCTCTGCGATCAGGGCCTTGTTGGCCGTGATCACCGGTTTGCCGGCGTTCAACGCGGCCTCGACCGCCGCCTTGGCCGGACCATCGGAGCCGCCGATCAGCTCGACGAAGACGTCGATCTCATCCGACTGGGCGAGCGCGACCGGGTCGTCGAACCACGGCAACGCCGAGATATCGAAAGCCCGGGGCCGGGTGCGCGAGCGCGCCGACACGCCGGTGACCACCGCCTGGCCGCCGGCCGGCGCGAACCGGGGATGCTCGGCCAGGAAGGTGAGCAGGCCAGTCCCCACCGTGCCGAGGCCGGCGACCCCTAGACGCCAGGTCCGGCTCATTGGGCGGCCAGGGCGTTGTGCGCCCGCCCCAGGATCTCTTCGGAGTTCTGCAGGAACTTCTTCACGTTGCGGGCCGCCTGACGGATGCGCTGCTCGTTCTCCACCAGCCCGATACGGACGTAGCCCTCGCCATATTCGCCGAAGGCGATGCCGGGAGCCACCGCGACGCCGGCCTCCTCGATCAGCAGCTTGGAGAACAGCATCGAGCCGGCCTCCTTGTATTGCTCGGGCAGCGGCGCCCAGGCGAACATCGAGGCCGGCGGGGCCGGCACGTCCCACCCGGCCCGCTTCATGGACTCCACCAAGGCGTCGCGGCGGCCCTTGTAGATCGCGCGGATCTCTTCGATGCAGTCGGTCGGCCCATTGAGCGCAGCGGCCGCCGCGACCTGGATCGGGGTATAGGCGCCGTAGTCCAGATAGGACTTCACCCGGGCCAGTGCGGCGCAGATGCGGGCGTTGCCCACCACCATCCCCACGCGCCAGCCCGCCATGGCGAAGGTCTTCGACAGGGAGTTCACCTCCACCGCGATGTCCTTGGCGCCCTCCACCTGCAGGATCGAGGGCGGCGGGTTGTCGTCGAAATAGATTTCCGAATAGGCGATGTCCGACAGCACGAGCAACTCGTGCTTCTTCGCCAGCGTGACGACCTCCTTGTAGAAATCGAGGTCGACCCACTGGGCCGTCGGGTTCGACGGATAGCTGACGATCAGCACGCTGGGCGGGGGCGCCGAGTGCTTGATGGCCCGGCTGATGCCCGCCAGGTATTCCTCCGGCGAGGGCGCGGGCACGTGGCGGATGACGCCGCCGGCCATGATGAAGCCGTAGGCGTGGATCGGATAGGCCGGGTTCGGGCAGATGATCACGTCGCCCGGCGCGGTCAGCGCCTGCGCAAGGTTAGCGAACCCCTCCTTGGAACCCAGGGTGGAGATCACCTCCGTGTCAGGGTCGAGCTTCACGCCGAACCGGCGCTCATAGTAGCCCGCCATGGCGCGGCGCAGCCCGATGATCCCCTTGGACGCCGAGTAGCGGCCGGCCTTGGGATCGCGAGCGGTCTCGACCAGCTTGTCGACGATATGCTTAGGCGTCGGCATGTCGGGGTTGCCCATGCCGAAGTCGATGATGTCCACACCCTGGCCGCGCAGACGGGCCTTGATGCGGTTGACCTCCTCGAAGACGTAG
Source organism: Caulobacteraceae bacterium (assembly GCA_947476555.1). Lineage (GTDB taxonomy): Bacteria > Pseudomonadota > Alphaproteobacteria > Caulobacterales > Caulobacteraceae > Phenylobacterium. The sequence continues at coordinate 30,123 of CANJRI010000004.1, read as the reverse complement.
GGCGGGAGGCGTCGGATACGGTGGAATTCGGGTGTCATCTTGAGAGCTCTTATGCCGCGCGCTGCCCGTCGCGGCCTTTCTCGGAGCTAAGGGTAGGCATCGATAGACTCCGGGCCGGAGTCCGCCAAGCCGGTTCTGGGGATTTTTGCGCCTCCGCGCGCCTAACGCGGCGGAGGCGGGGTAGCTCGCTCCCGAAGTTCGCGGGCGTAGGCCTCGGAATCTGGGGACGTCACCGGCCCGGCGGCCGGAACCGCGGCGCGGGCCTTTTCAGCGAAATCCTCGCCGCCCGTGAGGGTCCAGGTCTCCGGTCCGGTGCGCGCCACCAGGTCGGCCTTGGCCAATTCCAGCTGATCGGCGGCCTGCCCGAACTGGCGCACAGGTCGCATGTCGGTGGGAACCTTGGGGATGTCGGAGAAACGCGGGTAGGCCTTGCGGCTCTCGGCCAGCTTGGCGACCTCGGCCGCGACCGGCGAACTGGCGTCAACCTTCGCGGGGCCGAACGGCGTGCTGCAAGCGCCCAACAGCATGCAGGCCGTCGCCATCGGCGCCAGGCGGCTGATCTCGAAATTGGCGCTCTGCGGTTTCATCACTTCCAGGCTCTTATGCCATGATGCCACAAGGGGCTACCCGTGGCGAATGGTCGAGGACAGCGGATGAGTGAGCAACCCGGCGCACCGACCCGGAGCCGCAAGGCCCGGAAGCCAAGAAATCCTCCCACGCCTAGGGCCGAGCCCAGGGCCAACCCGCCCGAGTCCGCGCCGCCGCTCCTCACGGCGGATTCCTTCGACCCGGTTCAGTTCACCGCCGAGCAACGGGGCCAGATCGAAACCCTCTCGATGAATCTGGCTCGCGCCGCGCTCACCGCCCAGGGTGTGATGGCCGAGATGGCGTTGCGCCAGGCCGACCGTCCGGCGGCTCTCACCCCCGATCCCTTCCACGTGGGACCGGCCCTCGGCGTGGTCATGGGCCGGCTCGCCGCCCAGCCGGACAGGGTGATGCGGGCCCAGGCCGATCTCTTCACCCGCTACCTGGAGCTCTGGCAGGCCACGAGCCGCCGGATGACAGACGGCGAGGCCTCGCCCGTCGTGGAGCCCGCCCGTGGCGACAAGCGGTTCAACGACCCGGCCTGGTCGGAAAACGCCGTCTTCGACGTGATCAAGCAGTCCTACCTGCTCACCTCCAACTGGCTCAACGACCTGGTCTCCGAGGTGGACGGCGTCGATCCGCTGGAGAAGCGGCGTGTCGAGTTCTTCATGAAGATGCTCACCGACGCCTTTTCCCCCTCCAATTTCCTGGCTTCCAATCCCGCCGCCCTCAAGGCCCTAGCAGAGAGCGGCGGCGAGAGCCTGGTGAGGGGGATGGAGAACTTCGCGGCCGATATCCAGCGCGGCGGCGGCCAACTCTCCATCGCCCAGACCACCTTCGAAGGGTTCGAGATCGGCCGGAACGTCGCGACGGCTCCGGGAAAGGTCGTTTTCCGGAACGAACTCATAGAGTTGCTGCAATATTCTCCGACCACCGAGCAGGTGTACGAGATCCCGCTGCTACTGTTCCCGCCGTGGATCAACAAGTTCTACATCCTGGATCTACGGCCCGAGAACTCGATGATCCGGTGGCTGGCCGACCAGGGTTTCACGGTCTTCGTCGCGTCGTGGGTCAATCCCGATCCTCAGCTCGCCGAGAAGTCGTTCGACGACTACATGCGCCAGGGCGTCTACGAAGGGGTGGCCGCGGCCATCCAGCAGTGCGGCGTCTCCCACGTGAACGCCATCGGCTACTGCATCGGCGGCACCCTGCTGTCGGTCTCCCTCGCGCACATGGCCGCCAAGGGGGTGAAGACCATCGGCTCCGCCACCTTCTTCGCCGCCCAACAGGACTTCAGCGAGGCCGGTGATCTGTTGCTTTTCACCAACGAGGAATGGCTGGCTGACCTGGAGCAGCGGATGGACCAGGCCCAGGGCGTGCTGCCGGGCGCGGCGATGGCCGAGACCTTCAACATGCTGCGGGCCAACGACCTGATCTGGTCGTTCTTCGTGAACAACTACCTGATGGGCAAGGAGCCCAAGCCCTTCGACCTGCTGTTCTGGAACTCGGACCAGACGCGGATGCCCAAGCGGCTCCACCTCGATTATCTGCGGCGTTTCTACAAGGAGAACGCGCTGTCGAAAGGCGAACTGGTGATCGACGGCGTCACCCTCGACCTCTCCAAGGTGAAGATACCGGTCTTCGCCCAGTCGGCGCGCGAGGACCACATCGCCCCCGCCCGCTCCGTCTACAAAGGCGCCAAGCTATTCGGCGGGCCGACCACCTTCATGCTCGCCGGATCCGGCCACATCGCCGGGGTGATCAACGCGCCCGTGGCGACCAAATACCAGCACTGGACCAACAAGGTGCTGCCGGCGACGTTCGAGGAATGGATGGACGGCGCCAAGGAGACACCCGGCTCCTGGTGGCCCCACTGGGCCGAATGGTTACGGGAGCGCTCCGGACTCATGGTTCCCGCCCGCGATCCCGCCAAGGGGCCGCTAAAGCCGCTGGGCGATACGCCTGGCGAGTACGTACGGATCAAGAGTTGAGGGCGCGGTCACCCTCAGCAAAAAGCTTACTAAGATGTAATACACGGTACCTTGCGTAGACCAGTACCTTGCGGTACCTCCTCGTCCTGAGGAAGGAGCTCCGCCGTGCCGGAAGCCATCGAAATCCAGCTGAAGAAGGGGGCGCTCGAGCTTTGCGTGCTCGCCCTGCTCTCCCCCAAGGACGGCTACGCCTACGAGATCGCCGCCCGCCTGGCCGATGAGATCGGCATGGGCGAAGGCACCATCTATCCGTTGATGCGGCGCCTGCAGTCCGACGGGCTGGTCGAGACCTATCTGGTCGAGAGCTCGGCGGGGCCGCCGCGCAAATATTACAAGCTGACGGAGGCCGGCCGCGCCAGCTTCACCAGCCAGAAAGCCGCCTGGGCGTCGTTCTCCGGGGCGGTCGAATCCATCCTTGGAGGGGCGCAATGACACGCCAGGCTTTCATCGCCCGGTTGCGTGACGGGCTGACCGGCCTGCCCGCGCAAGCCGTGGCCGATATCATCTCGGACTACGAGACCCACTTCGCCGAGGGCGAAGCCGCCGGCCGCACCGAGGCCGAGGTCGCCGCCGCCCTCGGCGATCCAGGGCGCCTGGCCCGCGAGATCCGGGCCGAGAGCAGCCTTTCGCGCTGGAAGTCGGAGCGTAGCCCGGGCGCGGCCGCAGGCGCCATCGCCGCGGTCCTGGGCCTGGGCGCCATCGACGTCCTCATCCTCCTGCCGGTGCTGATGCCGGTGATCGGGGTGCTGTTCGCCCTGGGGGTCGCTTCCGTGGTCGGGATGTTCGCTGGCGGCGGGATCTTCGTGGTGGGGCCCTTCGCGGGCTTTCCGGGCGGCATAGCCGCAGCCCTCCTCGCCGGGATCGGCGTCATGGCCGGCTCGGCCTCGCTGGGCGCGGTGGTCACTCTGGCCAGCATCGGCCTGATCAACGCCCTGGTCTGGTACGGGCGCCTGCACTACCGGCTGCTCAAGCCGGCCCTTGAATCCTAAGATTTTGGGAGAACTCGGATGATCCGCGCGCTTGTCATGATCGCCGCCGTCGGCTTCGCGCTCTGCGTCGCCACCCTGATGGCCGCCATCGCCATCGCCGGCCCGGACGCCTTCACCCAAGGCGGCTGGGACTGGGTCCACCGCCACCGGAACTATGACTACGAAGGTGAGGTCTCCGGGCCCACGGAGACCCGCAACTTCACCTGGACCGGCGGCGACACCCTGCGGGTCCGCGCGGCCGCGGAGATTCGCTACGTGCAGAAGGCGGGGCCGCCCAGCCTGACGATCTCGGGCCCTGCCCGGTTGCTCGACCGTGTCGAAATCGAAGACGGCGGGCAGATCCGCGCCGGCTCGCGCCATCGGCGCGGGAGCATGCTGCGGATCGTCCTGACCGCACCCGACGTCTCCAAATTCAATCTGTCCGGCGCCAATAAGCTGACGATCGAGGGCTACGACCAGGACACCCTGTCGCTGAACGTCTCCGGCGCATCCGAGGTGGATGTGAGCGGCCAGACCCGCGCTGTGACACTGGACATTTCCGGGGCTGGCGACGGCGACCTGAGCGGGCTGAAGGCGCGCGAGGCCGAGGTTGAGATCTCCGGCGCCGGAAAAGCAACCGTAGCGCCCACCGACCGGGCGCGGCTGGAAATCTCAGGGATGGGCGAGATCGAACTGCTCACCCGCCCCGCTCAGCTGGAAACCGATATCTCGGGCGCCGGCCGGATCCGCCAGCCGCCCGTCTCCCAGCCGGCCGCCGCGCCCAAGGCGGGCGCGGGCGCGACATAAGACCTGAGCCCCCGGCCAGCGCCAGTCAGAGGACTTCCACCTGCCATTCCCCGCGCTCGCGGCAGGCGCGGAACCGCTGGATCGCAGGCCGCTGGCCTGGGAGGGTGATGGTCTGCTGCACTAGCCGGCAGCCATCCCTGACATTGCTCACGGCCCGGATTGGCCTGAGGCCCGCCGGCGGCTCGGTGAAGGAGATGGGCGTGCCGAAGTCCGCCCCGAAGGGAGGTCTGCCATAGTCCTCGCCCAGGGCGGGCGGGTTGTCGATGACCGCGATCCGGCCCCTGGCCCCGGTAGGCGGGTCACGCCAGGTCGCCGGGCGCCCAGTGTCCAGCGTCCTGCGGAAGGCGGCCTTAGCGCGGTCGCGGCCCGGGGCGCTGATGCTGCACGCCAGTTGCTCGCCCTGGTCCGCGCCGCAGGAGAAGATCGATCCCACCTCCGCCGCGCCAGCGGTCGGCGGAACGGCGGAAGCCGAAAGCACAACGACCGAGGCTGCCACGAGAAACCCATGTAATCGCATGACTATCTCCTCATACGGCGTCGGCGGCGCCTAGGTGGGCACGAACTTCAGGGCGAGGCCATTGTTGCAGTAGCGTTTGCCGGTGGGCTTGGGGCCATCGTCGAAGATGTGGCCGTGGTGCCCGCCGCAGCGCGCGCAGTGGTACTCGGTGCGCGGATAGCCGATCTTCAGGTCGGTCTTGGTGCCCACCGCGTTGGGCATCGCCCTCCAGAAGCTCGGCCAGCCCGTGCCGCTCTCGTACTTCCACTCCGAGCGGAACAGCGGCAGATCACAACCGGCGCAGACGAACGTGCCTTGGCGCTTCTCGTGGTTCAGGGGGCTGTAGCCCGGCGGCTCGGTGTCCGCGTGGCGCAGCACGCGGTAGGAGGCCGGCGTCAGCCGCTTGCGCCATTCGGCGTCCGAAATTCGGCGCCAGTTGGTTTGCGCGCCCGCGGGACCCGCCAAGGCCAGGCCCGAGACGCCCAGCAGGAAAGCCCGGCGGTGAGAAGTGATCGTACTCATGACCCCTATTAGGTGCGTCTGATCGGCTCGGATGCAAGACCCCTAGAGGCCCGCGCTCTCTTCAAGTCCCAGCATCAGGTTCAGGTTCTGAACGGCCGCGCCCGAGGCTCCCTTGCCGAGGTTGTCGAGCACCGCCACCAGCCGAGCCTGCCCGCCGTCCGCCGCGCCGAAGACGTGCAGCCGCATGCGGTTGGTGCCGTTCAGGGCCTCCGGATCCAGGTCCCGGACATAGCCACCGGCGCCCGCGCGGGCCTTCTGCAGATCGAGGCACTCGTCCCAGCTGGCTACCTCCACGAACCGCTCACCGGCGTAGGCGCCTTCCAGAGCCGCGTGCAGATCCTTCGGCGACGGTTTGCCGGGCAGAGCCCAGAGCTGCAGCGGGATCTCCACGATCATGCCCTGGGCGAAGCGGCCCACGGAGGGAGCGAACAGCGGCGCGTGGGAGAGGCCGGCGTAGGTCTGCATTTCCGCCAGGTGCTTGTGCGCCAGGTTGAGGCCGTAGGGCCGATAGGCGTCGCTGGTCCCCGCGGGCGCTGGCGCGTCGAACTCGGCGATCAGCCCCTTGCCGCCCCCCGAATAGCCGGAGATGGCGTTGACGGTCGCCGGGAAGTCGGGCGGGATCAGTCCCGCCGCCACCAGCGGTCGCACCAGGCCGATGAAGCCCGTGGGGTAGCAGCCGGGGTTGGAGACCCGGGTCGCGGTCCGAATCGCATCGCGCTGCTCGCGGGCCATCTCGGCGAACCCATAGGTCCAGCCGGGCGCGACCCGGTAGGCCGTGGAGGCGTCCACGACCTTGACGCTGTTGGAGGCGATCAGGCCGACGGCTTCCCTGGCGGCGTCGTCGGGAAGGCACAGGACCACGGCGTCGACGCCGTTCAACAGTTCGGCGCGGGCGTCAGAATCCTTGCGGCGGGCCGGATCGATCGAGACGACTTCGATGTCGGTCCGCGCGTCCAGCCGCTCGCGGATCTGCAGGCCGGTGGTGCCAGCCTCGCCGTCGATGAAGACCGTGTGGGCCATTGGACTCATCCCCAAAGAGAAAGGGCGCTTCGGTTGCCCGAAGCGCCCCTGCAAACACGAATGCTCGCGAGCTTAGCGCTTCGAGAACTGGAAGCTGCGTCGGGCCTTGGCCTTGCCGTACTTCTTGCGCTCCACGACGCGGGAGTCGCGGGTCAGCAGACCATGCGGCTTGAGCACCCAGCGCAGGCCGGGCTCGTAGTAGGTCAGGGCCTTGGAGATCGCGTGTCGCAGGGCGCCGGCCTGGCCGGAGAGGCCCGAGCCTTCGACCGTGGCGATCACGTCGAACTGACCGGCGCGGTCGGTGAGCTCGAAGGGCTGGGCCAGCATCATGCGCAGCACCGGGCGGGCGAAATACACTTGCTGATCGCGGTCGTTGATGGTGATCGAACCCTTGCCCGGCTTGATCCAGACGCGGGCGATGGCGTTCTTGCGCTTGCCGGTCGCGTAGGAGCGCCCTTGAGCGTCGATCTTGGGCTCGCGGACGATGGTGTCCTCGGCCTGGGTGCCCATGCCCTTCAGGGCGTCGAAGCCAGTGGCCTCGGTGGTGGCGCCTTCGCTCATTACGCGCTCCGAACGTTCTTGGCGTTCAGGTCGGCGAACGCGATGGTTTGGGGGTTCTGGGCCGCATGCGGATGCTCACCGCCGGCGTAGATGCGCAGATGGGTGAGCTGGGCGCGCGCCAAGGGGCTTTCCTTGGGCAGCATCCGCTCGACGGCCTTTTCAAGGACGCGCTCGGGGAACTTACCGCTCAGCACGGTGCCGGCGATGCGCTTTTTCACGCCGCCCGGGTGACCGGTGTGGCGATAGTAGATCTTGTCGGTCAGCTTCTTGCCGGTGAGCGTCACCTTCTCGGCGTTGACGACGACGACCATGTCACCGCAATCGACGTTCGGGGTGTAGTCAGGGCGATGCTTGCCGCGAAGACGCATGGCGATGAACGAAGCGAGGCGGCCGACTACGGCGTTCTCGGCGTCGATCACGATCCACTTCTTCTCGACCTCGGCGGGCTTCAGCGAAGCCGTAGTGCTCTTCAGCATGAGGGACGATCCGTAAAACTGGCGGGGAAGCGGACGCCGCCCCGTGGTGAGGCGGGGCATATGCCGGTTGAAGGCGTGAATGTCAACGCTTCGAAAAATCCGGACGCACCGAAAAACCACATGAAAACATCGCACTAAACATATGGGTATTACTATACCGCGACTTTTATCCGTCTAGATGCGCCGCACCCGCCAGGCGAAGGTGATCGCGAGGAGCAACACGAGGGCTGCGGCCACCTGGTGGGCGATCCCCAGGGCGATGGGAACGCCGGCCAGCAGGGTCGCGACGCCCAGCGTGGCCTGCAGGAGCACGGCGGCCGCTGTCGCCATCGCCAACGCCTTGGATTCCCGCGCCAGGTAATTGGATCGCCACGCCGCCCAGCCGATCGCCAGCGCGACCGCGGTCAGCACATAGGCGACCAGCCGGTGGTGGAGCTGAACGGCGCCAGCGCTGTGGGCCAGGGTGGCCCAGACGCCCTCCCCGGCATAGGCCTCGGGGATCAGTCGCCCGTTCATCAGCGGCCAGTCGTTGTAGACCAGCCCGGCGTCGTTGCCGGCCACAAGGGCGCCCAGCAGGATCTGCAGTCCGATCAGGCCGATCAGCAGATTGGCCCGCCGGCCCCAGGGGCTGGGCAGGGTCTGGCGCGCGCCGCCGGCCCAGGCGTCGAGACCCGTCCAGACCAGCGCGCCCAGCAGGGCGAAGGCCAGGCCCAGGTGAACCATAAGTCGCTCGGGCGCGACCTGCACCCGCTCCGAAAGGCCGCTCGCCACCATCCACCAGCCGATCGCCCCCTGCAGAGCGCCCAGCACGAAGATCACCCCCAGGCGCAGGAACAGCCGGCGGGGGATCTCGCGGCGGATCGCGAAGACCAGGAAGGGGAGGAAGAACACCAGACCGGTCAGCCGGCCCAGCAGCCGATGGGACCATTCCCACCAGTAGATCGCCTTGAAGTCGGCGAGGCCCATGCCGAGGTTGACCTGGGCGTACTGGGGGATCTGGCGGTACCTGGCGAACTCGGCCTGCCAGGCGGCGTCTCCGAGGGGCGGAATCGCGCCGGTCACCGGCCGCCATTCGGTGATGGAAAGGCCGGAGCCCGTCAGGCGGGTCGCGCCGCCCACCACCACCATGGCCAGCACGAAGGCCGCCACGACGAACAGCCAGACGGCCACGGCCTTGGATCGGTCTGAACGCAGGAATGAGGTCATGTGCGGTGGTGGCCGGATTTCGGGGCCGAACTTTGGCGTTTTCTGCGGCGCCTCTTAACGGGGTTACGTCGATCTCTCCAGCCCGCTATGAGCGCTCCATGCCCGCCCGCCTGCGCAAACTCATCGGCCTCTTCGGCATCCTGGGCTTCATGACCCTCTACATCGTCGCGGCCATCGCCGTCGGCGAGCACATCCCGGACCACTGGGCCGCGCAGGTGGCTTTCTACGGGGTGGTGGGCCTGCTGTGGGGCGTGCCGCTGTTTCCGCTGATCGCCTGGATGAACCGCGGACGGTGAGCCGGGAAAATTACGTTTGCCGAGGGGGCAGAACTCGCTAGAAGACCCCCCTCGCCGCCTGGGCCCATCGGAGCGTGGCGCAGCTTGGTAGCGCACTTGACTGGGGGTCAAGGGGTCGCAGGTTCAAATCCTGTCGCTCCGACCAGCGGGCCGGGCGGCGAGATTTTCCCTCAGGATTTCAGCAATCCATCGAGCCGCGCCTTGGCGCGCTCCAGGTCGTGCAGGGCTTCGAGCAGGCCGTTCTCGCCACCGACCGAGGGTGGTGGGGCCGCCGGCCCCTCCCCGCCATCGCCGGCCGCGGCGAGGTGACGAATCCCCTGTTCCCGGTAGAGCTTCTGGACGCCCTTGATGGTCATGCCCTCGTCGTGGAGCAGGCGGCGGACGCCGCGCAGCACGGCGATATCGGCGGGCCGGTAGAACCTGCGGCCGCCGGCGCGCTTCATGGGCTTGATGAAGGTGAACCGGGTCTCCCAGAAGCGGAGCACATGTTGGGGCACACTGACTTCATCCGCCGCTTCGGAGATGGTGCGGAAGGCGTCAGGGCCCTTGGCCACCGCCCTAGAGCCTTTCCCGTTCAAATGAAATTTGAACGGGATAAAAAGGCTCTAAATCAAAAGTGTGAGCGCGTTCTGATCGCAAAACCGGTCTCCACGTTTGCGGAACGCGCTCCGGGCGCCCTCACCGCGCCAGGGCCCGGTCGACTCGCGCCTTCATCACTTGCGAGGCGCGGAAGCCGATCACGCGGCGGGGTTCGATGGCGGCGGGCTCGCCGGTCTTGGGATTGCGGCCCATGCGGGCGCGCTTGGCGCGGACCTGGAAGACTCCGAAGCCGGACAGCTTGACCTGTTCGCCGCGCTCCAGGGCCTGGCACATCAGCTCCAGGACCCGCTCGACGAGTTCAGAGCAATCCTGACGTGTAAGGCCAACCTGTTCGTGGACCGCCTCGCAAAGGTCGGCCCGGGTGACCGTCGCACCCTTCATGCTCACCCTAGCCCCCGCCATATCGTCCATATGTCCTTGATTGTCCTATTGGCTCAAAGACTTCAAGTGATGGTTTGCAGCTTACGGTAAAGCTTGCTCACAAACGCAGAACGCAGGCGCCCCAGGTCAGGCCGCCGCCCATGGCTTCCATCAAAAGCAGCTGCCCCGGCTTGATGCGCCCGTCCCTCACGCCCTGGTCGAGCGCCAGGGGAATCGAGGCGGCGGAGGTGTTGGCATGTTGGGCGATGGTCGAGATCACCTTGGTCTCGTCGATGCCGAGCCGGCGGGCGACCCCCTCCAGGATGCGCTGGTTGGCCTGGTGGGGGATGAACCAGTCCACCGAGGAGACCTCGATACCGGCGTCAGCCGCGGCGGCGACCACGGCCTCGGAGATGTTGACCACGGCATGGCGGAAGACCTGGTTGCCCTGCATCCGCAGGTGGCCGGTCTGGCGGTTGGTGGAGACCCCACCATCCACATAGAGCAGATCCTGCTTGGTGCCGTCGGCGCGCAGGGCCAGGCCCAGCAGGCCGCGGTCGGCGGTGGTCCCTGCCCCCTCCCCCGGCTCCAGCACCACGGCGCCAGCGCCGTCCCCGAACAGCACGCAGGTGCCGCGATCGGTCCAGTCCAGCAGCCGGGTCATGGTCTCGGCCCCGATCACCAGGGCGCAGCGGCTGCGCCCACGGGCCACGAATCCATCGGCGACCGACAGGGCGTAGACGAAGCCCGAGCAGACCGCCTGGACGTCGAAGGCGATCCCGATCGGGCAGCCCAGCTTGCGCTGCACGATGGCGGCGGTGGCGGGAAAGGTGAGATCGGGCGTGGTGGTGGCCAGGACGATCATGTCCACGTCGGCCGCCGTCCGCCCCGCGGCGACCAGCGCCCGGCGGGCGGCTTCGACCGCCAGGTCCGAGACCTGCTGGTGGTCGGCGGCCTGGTGGCGCTGGGTGATGCCGGTGCGCTCGCGGATCCACTCGTCCGAGGTATCCACCCGACGGGCCAGTTCCTCGTTGGAGACGATGCGGTCGGGAAGATAGCCGCCCACACCCGTCACAACGCTACGCAGAACCTTTGACACGTCAGGCCGCTCCGTCGGCCACGGCGGGTCCGACCTCGGCCAGGGCGGCGGGAAGCCGGGTCATGTTCCGTTCGATCTCGGCCGCAAAGCCGCTCTGCGCCAAGTTGACCGCCACCTGGATCGCCTTGGCGAAGTCGGCGGCGCCGGCGCCGCCGTGGCACTTTAGCACGATGCCGTTGAGGCCCAGCAGGGGCGCGGCCGGCGGCGGGCTCATGCGCTCCTTGAACCGCCTGAGCGAGCGGCCAGCCAGAAGCGCGCCGGCGGTGGAAATCGGCCCGGAGGTGAGCGCCGCGCGCAACTCCGCGGTCACGAACCGTGCGGCGCCTTCCATCGCCTTGAGGGCGATGTTGCCGGTGAAGCCGTCGGTCACCACCACATCGACCGTGCCCTTGGTGATGTCGTCGCCCTCCACGAAGCCCCGGTAGTCGAGGTCCAGGCGGCCCTCACGGAGCACACGGTGCGCCTCGCGCACCTCCTCGTGGCCCTTCATCTCCTCGGATCCAACATTCAGCAGCCCCACCGTGGGGCGGGCCACGCCGTTGGCCGCCCGGTGGTAGGCCTCGCCCATGATGGCGAACTCGACCAGCCGCTCGGCGTCGCAGTCGACGTTGGCCCCAACGTCCAGGAAGGTCACGAGCCCGCTGGCGTGGGGGATCGAGGCCACCAGGGCGGGCCGGTCCAGGTCCATGCTCATGCGCAGGATCAGCTTGGAGATGGCCATCAGGGCGCCGGTGTTGCCGGCCGAGACGGCGGCCGCGGCCTCGCCGTCGCGGATGGCCTCCACCGCGCCCCACATGGAGGTGCCCTTGCCACGTCGCAGGGCCTGGGCGGGCTTCTCGTCCATGCCGATGACCCGTTCGGCGGGCCGCACGACGATCCGTTCGGCCGGGGCCTTGCATCTGGCCATCTCGGCGCGGACCTGCGCCTCGTCGCCGTGCAGCATGAGCTGGACGTTGGGCGGCAGGGTCTTCAGGGCGATGACGCATGCCGGGACGATGACCGAAGCCCCGTGGTCGCCTCCCATGGCGTCGATCGAGATCGCGATTGTCTGGCCCAACTCGGCGTTTCGTCCTTCGGCCTCAGCGCCGGATTCGCCGCGACGATACGCGCCGGCCCGGCGTTTCTGCAAACTGAGCCTCGTTAAGGCTTTGGTTGAGTGAGCTTCTTGAGCGCGGCGAAGGGCGAGGTCTCCTCGTCCGGGGCTTTGTAGTCGAAAGCCGCGCCCGGCTTTCTCGGGAAGGGGTCCAGCGCCAGGGCCAGGTGCTCGATCACATAGGCGGCGACGTCCACCGCCTCCGACTCCAGCACGTCCGGCGGGTCGGGAGCGTCGAGGTCGAAGGCCATCTCGCCCTGCTCGGGCTCGCCCGCATGAGGACTGCCCGGCGGCACCGCGAAGGCCTCGATGGGCCCGTCCACGGTCTGTTCGAAGGGCTCAAGCGAAATCCCGCATTCCTGTTCGACGACCGCCTTGAAGGCGCCCTCCAGCGCGGCGCCGTCCAGCCAGGGCGTGATGGTCACGGTCGCCGTCAGGGCCGGCAGGCTGACCAGGCCGAGCTGTTTCGCCGCGACCTTCCGTTCCGCCTCGTCAGGCCGCAGTTCCAGGGTCAGGGCGCCGTGGGCGAGTTCGTGCAGCCGCAGGGGCTTGTCCCAGCCGCTGGTCATGCGGGCCTCCATTCGGCCTGGCCGGCGAGCAGCGACTGGCCGGCCAGGACCTCCCGCTGGGCCAGGACGTAGTCGGCCATGTCCGGCGAGCGGTCGGGCGCCTCGGCGTAGACCGTGCGGGCCAGGAGCGCCTCCAGGGGCCCGCGTTCCGGCAGGGCGGCGATGGCTTCCTGATAGGACTTGGCCCGACCCAGGATCGCCTCGCCCAGTTTGCGCATCTTCTTGCCGACCGAAAGATCGCCGACCCCCATCTCCCTGAGGCCGTGGTCGAGCCCGCTGGCGTAGGCGTCGAACAGGGCCTGGGCGACCTCACCCCCCTGTTCGCCCTCGGCGCGGAGACGCTCGATCATCAGGTTGACGTGCAGGCTGTAGACCTCGAACCGCCCCTCGGCGGTGTCCGGGGCGCCCAGCGCCCGGTAGAGGCTCGGGGACCGCGCCTGTTCCACCGCCCGTGCATAGAGCGAATGGCCGGCGGACTTGGCGGGCCTGGGCTTGAACAGGCGGGTCAGCATCGATGGCCTCGATTTCGCCCGAAGGGGGCGGTAAAGGGCGCATTGAACTAAGGGGCGACCGGCGATAGGTCAAAGCCTCTTGCAGTCAGTCCACGGGAATCCCGAGCCAAATGACCCGCAGCGCCGCCGCCCCGCGCCGAAATCGCACCCTGGCCGCCCTGGCCGTGGGCGCCCTGACGCTCGCCGGGCTCTCGGCCTGCGCCCCGATCACCGCCTACTCCGGCTTCCAGGCGATCGACTCCGATCCCAAGGCGGTGGCGGTGGGGACCGACACCAAGTCGACCGTGCGGGCCAAGCTGGGCTCGCCCTCGGCGACCTCGACCTTCGACCCCAATCTCTGGTTCTACGTACACCAGGTGAAGGAGCGCGTGGCGTTCCGCCGGCCGCACATCACCAGCCGTGAGATCACCGCCATCGCTTTCAACAAGGACAGCGAGCTGGTGGAGACGGTGAACAACTACACCCTCAAGGACGGCAAGGTGTTCGCCTACAACAACCGCGAGACCCCCACGCGGGGCCGCGAGATGACCGTGCTGGAGCAGCTGCTGGGCAGCGTCGGACGCGGCGGCATGCTGCCGACCGAGGACGACCCGGGCGCGCGTCCCGGCGACCGCCGGTAGGCCGAACCGCGCTTCACCGGGTATCCAGCCAAAGAAAAACGCCCCGGAGATCGCTCTCCGGGGCGGCTTCAGTTCAGTGGATCAGGATCAGCCGGCGTGGGCCAGCACGGCCAGCAGCAGCAGGGCCACGATGTTGGTGATCTTGATCATCGGGTTCACCGCGGGACCCGCGGTGTCCTTGTAGGGGTCGCCGACGGTGTCGCCGGTGACAGCGGCCTTGTGGGCGTCGGAGCCCTTGCCGCCGTAGTGACCCTCTTCGATCAGCTTCTTGGCGTTATCCCACGCGCCGCCGCCCGAGGTCATCGAGATGGCGACGAACAGGCCGGTGACGATCACCCCCATCAGCATGGCGCCCAGCGAGGCGAAGGCGTTCACCTTGCCGGCGATGCCGTTGATGGCGAAGAACAGCAGGATCGGGGAGACGACCGGGAGCAGCGAGGGGACGATCATCTCCTTGATCGCCGCGCCGGTCAGGATCGACACGGCCCTGCCGTATTCCGGCTTGACCTCGCCGGTCATGATGCCGGGGTTCTCGCGGAACTGGCGGCGGACTTCCTCGACCACCGCCTCGGCGGCCCGGCCCACGGCGGTCATGGACATCCCGCCGAACAGGAAGGGCAGCAGCCCCCCGAACAACAGGCCCACCACCACGTAGGGGTTGGACAGATCGAAGGCGACCGTGCCCAGGCCCTCGAAGAAGGAGCCCGGGACGGCGTTGGCGGCGAAGAACTTCAGGTCCTCGGTATAGGCGGCGAACAGCACCAGGGCGCCGAGGCCGGCCGAGCCGATCGCGTAGCCCTTGGTGACCGCCTTGGTGGTGTTGCCCACAGCGTCCAGGGCGTCGGTGGTGACGCGGACTTCCGGCGGCAGGCCGGCCATTTCCGCGATGCCGCCGGCGTTGTCGGTCACCGGGCCGAAGGCGTCGAGGGCGACGATGAAGCCGGCCAGCGACAGCATGGCCGTGGTGGCGATGGCGATGCCGAACAGGCCCGCCAGGCCGTAGGTCACGATGATGCCGGCGATGATCACCAGGGCCGGGGCCGCGGTGGACTCCAGGCTCATGGCGAGGCCCTGGATGACGTTGGTGCCGTGGCCGGAGACCGAGGCCTTGGCCACCGACTTCACCGGCCGGAAGCCGGTGCCGGTGTAGTACTCGGTGATCACCACGATCAGGGCGGTGACTACGAGGCCGACGATGCCGCAGTAGAACAGCTCGTTGGCGCCGAAGGTCTTGTCGCCGACGGTCAGGGTGGTGGTGACGAGCTCGTTCACCACCCACCAGATGGCGCCGATGGACAGGACCCCGGTGACGATCAGGCCCTGGTAGAGCGCGCCCATGATGTTGTTGGACTTGCCCAGGCGGACCGCGAAGGTGCCGAGGATCGAGGTGACGATGCAGACGCCGCAGATGGCCAGCGGCAGGAGCATCAAGCTCGACACCTCAGGCAGGGCGCGGAAGAAGATCGCCGCCAGGACCATGGTGGCGACGGTGGTCACCGCATAGGTCTCGAACAGGTCGGCGGCCATGCCGGCGCAGTCGCCGACGTTGTCGCCCACGTTGTCGGCGATGGTGGCGGCGTTGCGCGGGTCATCCTCCGGGATGCCGGCCTCAACCTTGCCCACCATGTCGCCGCCGACGTCGGCGCCCTTGGTGAAGATGCCCCCGCCCAGACGAGCGAAGATGGAGATCAGGCTGGCGCCGAAGCCCAGGCTGACCAGGCTGTCGACCACGTCGCGGCTGGTGGGGTCGAGGCCCTCGACGCCGGTGAGGTACCAGTAGTAGCCCGCAACGCCGATCAGGGCGAAGCCGGCCACCAGCATGCCGGTGATGGCGCCAGCCCGGAAGGCCAGCGACAGGCCCTTGGCGAGGCTCTCGGAGGCGGCCTGCGCGGTCCGCACGTTGGCGCGGACCGAGACCAGCATCCCCGCGAAGCCGGCGAGGCCCGACAGGATCGCGCCGATGGCGAAGCCGACGGCGGCCTTCGGGCCGATCAGCACGCCGAGGACGATCAGGACGACCACCCCGACGATGGCGATGGCCGTGTATTGTTTGCGCAGGTAGGCCTGGGCCCCCTCCTGGATAGCGGCGGCGATTTCCTGCATCCGGGCGTTGCCCGGTGAGGCGCGCAGAAGCGAGAGCGTCTGGAGCACGCCGTACAGCACGGCCAGCACCCCAGCGACGATCGCCAGCGTTAGCATGTCAATTCCCATACGAAGCGTATCCCTCAAGCGAGGCCGGACCGATTACCCCTAAAGATCGACCTGTGCCGACCGGTCCCAGCCCCAGTTTCTCCCCAATACGGCGGGCGCATAGGCATCCCCCCGCACAGACGGCGCGTAGCTAGCCGGGTTTCTGTATCGGGCGCAACAGCAGGGCGGAAGGGCGGGGGCCCAGTTTGAAATGCGGCGCTCGCGCGCGAGCCGATCAGATGTATCCTCGAGGCCATGAGCAAGGCCGCCAAGCCGCCCCCGACCATCTACCGCACGGTGGCGATCGAGAACGGCCGCTATGGGGTCGAGGTCACGCCGCCCGGCGCGGGGACGACAACCGTCCATGGCTTCATGACCCAAGCGGACGCAGACGCCTGGGTGAACAGCCAACGGAAAAGCGCGCCCGACAGGACCGAGCGCGCCAAGTCCGTCTTGGATCAGGGAACGCGGGACGACTAAAGGCCCCTTGGCGCTTAGGCGCGCGGCGTGGCCACGCGGCGGCGGGGCGCCTGGGAAACCACCTGAACCGAGCGGATCTGGCCGCCGCCCACCAGGGCCACGGCTTCCCGCTGGAGGGTGGACGACAGCCGCGCTGAGTCGATCTTCCCGTAGTCGCTGGCCAGGGTGAAGGGCGTGCGGTGACCGGCGCGGACGAGCGCGTCCCGGAAGAACGGCTCCTTCTCCCGCAGCCGGGAGGCGTTGGCGCCGCTGGTCAGGTTGATGCGGACATAGACGAAGACGTAGTTCACCAGCCGCCCGTCGGCGACGATGGGCAGGCCCACCGGCAGCAGATCGACGTACTGGCCGACGTCCTTCTTGGGATCGGGCTCGCCGCCCGAGGCGGACGCGGCGGCAGGCGCCAAGATCAGGGCGGCGATCAGGAGGGCTTGGCGGGCGATCATGGCCCATCGTGCGGCCGATTCGGTTGCCGTAAGGTTGACCTTTCCTTCGATGGCTAGCTTCACCGAACAGTGGTAGCTTTCGCGGGAACGGGAAGAAGCACGGCCATGGATACGTCCAGGCGCCAAACCGCCCTCGCCCTCCTCGCGGCCAGCCTGGCCGGAGCGCCCTTCTCCTCGTGGGCCCAGACGGCGGCCCAGGACCAGGCGGGCCCGCCTCCGCCCGCCGCCATCGAGCCGCCGGACCCCGACGCCGGACCCGACACCTCGGTCGATACCCAGACGGGCAGCAACAAGCACATGATGGCCCCGGTGATGATCAACGGTCAGGGGCCGTTCCAATTCCTGCTGGATACCGGGGCGAACTTCAGCTGCATCTCCAACCGGCTGGCGGCGCGGCTGCAGCTACCGCCCCAAGCCAGTGCGAGGGTGCACACCATCGCCGGGGTCCGCGAGCGGCGCATATACCTGGTGGAGGACCTGCGCCTGGGCGACCGCACCCGCAAACGGGTGCGGGTGGCGGCGCTGCCCCTGCCCGGCTACCTCGACGGCGTGCTGGGCGTGGACTGGCTGAAGGGCCAGCGGCTGGTGCTGGATTTCAAGGGCAAGGAAATGCTCATCACCCGCTCTCGCACCGACGAGAGCCAGGACAAGCAGGTGGTGGTCCGGGCTCGGCGTCGGATGGGACAGCTGACCATCGTCGACGCGGACCTCAGCGGCGAACGGATCAGCGCGATCCTCGATTCCGGCGCCGAAACCACCATGTGCAACGCGCCGCTCCGCGAGCTGGTCCGCAAATCCGAGCAGCGCAAGCGTCTGCCAGCTGACGAGCCCCGCATGGTCCGGTTCGAATCCATCGCCGGGGAGTCCTTCGAGGGCGAGTTCCTCTTCCTGCCATTCCTGCGGCTGGGGGGCCTGCACCTGGGGAACGTGCAGGTCATCCACGCGGACACCCACGTGTTCGACCTCTGGAAATTGAAGGACCAGCCGGCTCTGGTGCTGGGGATGGACCTGCTCACCCAGTTCGACCTGGTTGCTCTGGACTTCGGCCGGTCCGCGGTGCGGTTCGACTTCGTCTAGAGCCGCGCTAGGGCTCCATCGCCGCGGCGAGGGCGCGCTCTTCCATGCGGATGCGGATCCAGAGCACCGAGGCGTTCAGCAGCACGAACACCAGAGCGTAGGCGGTAAGGCCAAAGGCGATGGGCATCACGAAGACCTCGGCCACCATCACCACGTAGTTGGGATGGGCGAGGTAGCGGTAGGGGCCGGTGCGGACCGGGGGCACGCCTGGAAGGACGATGATCCGCGAGGTCCACCGCTCGCCCAGGGTGCGCACCACCCAGATCCGCGCGGCGGTGAGCGGCAGGTAGGCGAGCGCCCAGCCCCAGTGCACCGGACGGTCCCAGGCCAGCACCCACAGGCCCACCAGCCAGGCGGCGTGCAGCCCCATGATCAGGGGGAAATGCTCCGCGCCGGACTCCACCCCGCCCTTGGCCAGCAGCTTCCGCGAATTGCGGACGCCGATCACCAGGGAGGCGAGCCGCTCGGCGGTGACCAGGAGGAGGATGACGATCGAGGCGATCATGGGCAGGGGCTAAACTGCACGGTTCGGGGCCCGCGCGCGCCCGGACCATAGGACGCAGGCTTAGCCGTGGCGCCAGCCGCCGGCGCCGGGCTCAAGGGGATGACCGGCCGCGGTCACTTCGATCCCCTCCCCCTCCAGCACCTCGCCGACGATGGTCAGGCCCGCCGGCTTGGGGCGATCGGGCGCGAGGGCGCAAACCACCTCATAGTCGTCGCCGCCGCTGGCCAGGCGCAGCAGGGCCGCGGCCGCGTCGGCCTGGCGCTCCAGCCAGGTGGCGGCCGCGCGGGACAGCGGCAGCCGGTCGAGGTCGAGGCGCAGGCGCACGCCGCTGGCGTGGGCGATATGCCGCGCGTCCGCCACCAGGCCGTCGGAGACGTCGGCGGCGGCATGGGCGGCGCTGAGGACGTGGCGCAGGTCCAGACGCGGCAACGGCAGGCGGTAGCGCAGGGCGAGCGCGCCCTCGGGATCGTCCACCTCGCCGCGCAGGGCGGCCAGGCCGAGTGTCGCATCGCCGATGGTCCCGCTCACCGCCAGGAGGTCGCCCGGCCGCGCCCCGGCCCGCCGGACCATGCCGCCATGGGGGACCCAGCCGAGGGCGGTGAGGCTGAGGGTCAGCGGGCCGGGGGTGGCGACGGTGTCTCCCCCCATCAACGACAGGTCGAAGGTCTCGAGGTCGGAGGCCAGCCCCTGGGCGAAACGCTCCCGGTCCGCGGGCGTGTAGGCCGCGGGCCAGGCCACGGCCAGGAAGCAAGCGAAGGGCTCGGCGGCCTTGGCCGCCAGGTCCGAGAGGTTCACGCGCAGGAGCTTGCGGGCGACCATGTCGGGGGCTTCGCCGGGCAGGAAGTGGACGCCTTCCACCAGGGCGTCCTTGGTCACCACCAGATCGCAGCCTGGGCGGGGGACGATCACCGCGGCGTCGTCGGCGAGGTCGAGGGCGCCCGCCGCGCCGCGGGTCAGCGGGCGGAACAGCCGGGCGATCTCTCCGAATTCATCGAGGCCGGACATCCTGGGCCACGGCGTCGAGCGCCCCATTGATGAAGCCGGGTTCGGGCCCCTCGAAGAAGCTCTTGGCGAGCTCGACGTACTCATCGATCACCACTTCGGTCGGCACGTCCGGCCGGTGGGTGAGCTCGAAGGCGCCGGAGCGCAGGATGGCCCGCGCCGTGGCGTCCAGCCGCTCGAGCTTCCAGCCGCTGGCCAGGCGCTTGACGATGGCGGAGTCGACCTTGGCCTGCTCGGACACCACGCCGCGCACCAGGTCGGCGAAGAAGGTCTCGTCTGCGGCGGCCAGGGTCTCGCCCTCGACGTCGCGGTCGAAGCGGTGGTCGGTGAACTCGCGGATCACGTGCTCGACGCCGACGCCCGAGACCTCCATCTGGTAGAGGGCCTGGACGGCGGCGAGGCGCGCGACGGAGCGGGAGGCCTTGGGGCCACTCATCGGCGGCCACCGGCCAGCTGGTGCTTCAGCTCGATCATCGCCAGGGCGGCCCGCGCGGCCGCGCCGCCCTTATCCCCCTCGCTGATCCGGGCCCGGGCCCAGGCCTGGTCCTCGTCCTCGGTGGTGAGGATGCCATTGCCGATGCACAGGCGCCTGCTGACCGTCAGGTCCATGATCCCGCGCGCCGATTCACCCGCCACGACCTCGAAGTGATAGGTCTCGCCGCGGATCACTGCGCCCAGGGCGACATAGCCGTCGTAGCGCCGGCCGGTGTGGGCCGCCTCCTCGGCGAAGGCGATGGCGGCGGGGATCTCCAGGGCGCCGGGCACCGTGATCACATCATGCTCCGCACCGAACGCCTTCAGGGCGTCGGCCGCGCCCTCCAGCAGGGCGTCGGCGAGGTCGTCGTAGAAGCGGGCCTCGACGACGAGGATTCGGATCGGCTCTTCACTCATGGGTGTGCTTTAGGCCGTTTCCCGCCAACGGGCGAGATAGCGCGCGAGCATGTCGATCTCGAGGTTGACCCGGCCGCCGGCGGTAAGCTCGCCCAGCGTGGTCACTTCCCAGGTGTGGGGGATGAGGTTGACGCCGAAGACGTCGTCCTCGACTTCGTTGACCGTCAAGGAGACGCCCTCGACGGTGATCGAGCCCTTCTCGGCGACATGCCGGTGCAGGGGGCGCGGGGCGCGGATGCGAACCCGGCGCGAGCCGCCCTCGGTCTCGACAGACAGCACCTGCCCCACCCCGTCGACGTGGCCGGAGACGATATGGCCGCCCAACTCGTCGCCGAGGCGCGCGGCGCGCTCCAGGTTGACGCGGCGCCCTTCGATCCAGTCGCCCAGGGTAGTGCGCGAGAGGGTTTCGCCGGAGACCTCCACGGCGATCCAGCCGGGCCCCTTGTCCACGACGGTGAGGCAGCAGCCGGCGTGGCTCACCGAGGCGCCGATATCCAGGCTGGCGGTGTCATAGGCCGTCTCCACCTCGAAGCGGCGGTCGCGGTCGGTGTCGCGCACGGCGCGGACGCGCCCGACGTCGGTGACGATCCCGGTGAACATCAGGCCTTCTCGTAGCGCTCCCACAGGTCCTCGCCCAGGACCCGGACATCGGTGCGCCGGAATTTCGGCGCTTCGCCCAAGGCGGCCACGGCCAGGGCGCCGATGGCGGGCCGCCCCTCCCCGCCGATCACCGTGGGGGCGCGGAACCACTCGATGGCGTCCACCAGGCCACAGCGCAGGAAGCTGGCCGCCACCTGCCCGCCGCCTTCGACGAGAAGGCGGGATAGGCCTTCCCGGGCAAGGGCTTGGACAACGGTCTTCAACTCC
Organism: Caulobacteraceae bacterium; assembly: GCA_947476555.1. Lineage (GTDB taxonomy): Bacteria > Pseudomonadota > Alphaproteobacteria > Caulobacterales > Caulobacteraceae > Phenylobacterium. The sequence continues at coordinate 8,887 of CANJRI010000004.1, read as the reverse complement.
GGACGCTCGACCCCGACGGCTGGGACGGTGATCACCCGGACTCCCAGGTCCACCAGGGCGTCGATGGGCGGGGTGGTGGCGACCACATAGGTAGGGACCTCGCGGGCCGTGCGCGCCAGGCGGCAGTCGGGGGGCAGACGTTGGCTGGAATCCAGCACAACCCGGGCCGGATGCCGGCCCTTGTAGCCTGGGAGACGAACGGTGAGCTCGGGATCGTCGGCCAGGGCGGTCTCGATGCCGATCAGCACCGCGTCGTGGTCGGCGCGCAGGCGGTGGACCTGCGCGCGGGCGGCGTCTCCGGTGATCCAGCGGCTTTCCCCAGCCCCGGTGGCGATCCGGCCATCCAGGGAGGTGGCGAGCTTGAGGGTGACGCTCAGCGCCCGTCCTCGCTCAGGCCCTCCTCGCCCAAGAAGCGGGCGAAGTCCTGGGTTTCGCGGAAGTCGCGGTAGACCGAGGCGTAGCGGACATAGGCCACGTCATCGAGCTCCTTGAGCTGCTTCATCACCAGCTCGCCGATGGTGGACGAGGGCAACTCGGTCTCGCCCATGCTCTCCAGCTGGCGGACGATGGCGGAGATCATCCGCTCCATCCGCTCCGGCTCCACCGGCCGCTTGCGCAGGGCGATGGAGAGCGAACGGGCCAGCTTGTCGCGGTCGAAGGGCGTGCGGCGGCCGGAGCGCTTGAGGATGGTCAGCTCGCGCAGCTGAACCCGCTCGAAGGTGGTGAAGCGGCCATTGCAGTCGGGGCAGAGGCGCCGACGGCGGATCGCCGCCCCGTCTTCCGACGGGCGCGAGTCCTTCACCTGGGTTTCGTCGTGTCCGCAGAACGGGCAGCGCATGATCTAGACCCTTTCTGGGTCATCTAGGCCTATTAGGAGTAGATGGGGAAGCGCCGGGTGAGTTGCAGCACCTCGTCGCGGACCCGGGCCTCGACCTCGGCGGAGTCGCCGCGGGCCAGGGCGTCCATGACCTCTCCCATCCATTTGGCGATCTGCCGGAACTCGCCCGGGCCGAAGCCGCGGGTGGTGCCGGCGGGCGTGCCGACCCTGAGGCCGGAGGTCTGCACCGGGGGCAGCGGGTCGAACGGGATCCCGTTCTTGTTGGTGGTGATGTTGGCCCGCTCCAGCGCCACCTCGGCGTCGGCGCCGGTGACGCCCTTGGGCGTGAGGTCGACGAGCATCAGGTGGCTGTCGGTGCCATTGGAGACGATCTTGAAGCCGGCCGCCTGCAGGGCGTCGGCGAAGGCGCGGGCGTTGTCCACCACCTGGCGGGCGTAGAGCTTGAAGTCCGGCTGCAGGGCCTCGCCGAAGGCCACGGCTTTGGCGGCGATCACATGCATCAGCGGCCCGCCCTGCAGACCCGGGAAGACGGCGCTGTTGATCTTCTTCGCAAGCTTGGCGTCGTTGGTGAGGATCATGCCCCCGCGGGGCCCCCGGAGGGTCTTATGCGTGGTGGTGGTCACGATGTCGGCGTGCGGGAACGGATTGTCGTAGACGCCGCCAGCCACCAAGCCGGCGTAGTGGGCGATATCGACCATCAGCAGCGCGCCGACCTCGTCCGCGATCTTCCGGAAGCGGCCGAAGTCGATCTGGCGGGAATAGGCCGAGCCGCCGGCGATGATCACCTTCGGCTTGTGCTCGCGCGCGACTTCCTCGGCCTGGTCGTAGTCGATCAGGTGATCCTGGGGGCGCACGGCGTAGGCCACCGGGTTGAACCACTTGCCAGACTGGTTGATCGCCATCCCGTGGGTCAGGTGGCCACCGGCCGCCAGGTTCATGCCCATGAAGGTGTCGCCCGGCGACATGGTGGCCATGAACACCGCCTGGTTGGCCTGGCTGCCCGAGTGCGGCTGGACGTTGGCGAATTCGCAGCCGAACAGGGCCTTGGCCCGCTCGATGGCCAGACGCTCGACGATGTCCACCTGGTCGCAGCCGCCGTAGTAGCGCTTGCCCGGATAGCCCTCGGCGTATTTGTTGGTGAGGACCGAGCCCTGGGCCTCCAGAACCGCCTTGGAGACGATGTTCTCGGAGGCGATCAGTTCGATCTGGTCCTGCTGGCGCTTCAGCTCGCCGCCGAGCACGGCCGCCACGTCCGGATCGGTCTGCCCGACGCCCTTCCCGAAGAAGTCGGCGGTATCGGTCTGGGAGCGGGCGTGAACGTTCAACGGCTTTAGCCTTTCGAGTCATCCGGCGGCGGAGCCGGCTCTTTACCCCGTTGGCCGCCGCCTTCCAACCACCGCCGTGTGTCGGGAACCGAACCTGCACATTGCGCGTTCACCGGCACAGGCCGGGCGTGGGCAGCCACCGCCCGTGCTTCGTGCACCGTGTCGTTACCAAGATCAGGGGGCCTGATGAGGGATTCCGATACCGACGGTCCGCCCGCCGATGTGATGCGCCTGGGCGCGGACATCGTCGCTGCCTATCTGAGCCGCAACATGGTGGCCCTGGGGGAGGTCCCCAGCCTGATCCGCACCGTGCACCAGGCCCTTGAGCAGATCGCCCATCCAACCGCCGCTCCGGTGCAGGAACTGCGCCCCAAGCCCGCCGTGCCGATCACCAAGTCGGTGCAGCACGACTACATCGTCTGCCTAGAGGACGGGAAGAAGCTGAAGATGCTCAAGCGGTATCTTCGCTCGCGTTACGACATGACCCCGGACGCGTACCGTCGCCGCTGGGGCCTGCCCGCCGATTATCCCATGGTGGCGCCGGCCTATGCGGCGCGGCGCTCGGATTTCGCCAAGAAGATCGGGCTTGGACGCGGAGTACGGCGGAGGAGCTGATGACCAGCGCGCGCGACCTCTTTCTTGAACTCGGAGAAGGCGGGTACGAGGTGGGCGGCCTCGACGGCCACCACGAGGTCGCGATCTCGTCGCTGGACCGGGTCGCGCCGAAACTCGGCGATCGCTTCACGGTCGACGGGCACGGGGTGGTGCATGAGGTGGCGGTGATCCGCCTCGACACCTTCCAGACCGGATGGAACGCGGTCTGCCGCCTGACCGACGTCTTCTAGGCCGCGTAGCCGCCGATCCGCTTGACGTTGCAGCGGACCCAGAGGGCCTCCAGGGCCTTGACCAGCACTTCCATCATCTCGTCCGTATGGGCCGGCGAGGGCGTGAAGCGCAGCCGTTCGGTGCCACGCGGCACGGTGGGATAGTTGATCGGCTGGACGTAGATCCCGTGGTCGGCCAGCAGGACGTCCGAGATCATCTTGCAGTGGACGGCGTCGCCGACCATCACCGGCACGATGTGGCTCTCCGAGGGCATGACCGGCAGGCCGGCCTTGATGAAGCGCGCCTTGAGCGCCGCGGCGCGCGCCTGGTGGGCCTCGCGAACCTCGTTGTGGACCTTCAGATAGCGGATCGAGGCCGCGGCCCCGGCCGCCAGGGCCGGCGGCAGCGAGGTGGTGAAGATGAAGCCGTCGGCATAGGAGCGGATGGCGTCGATGATCACCGCGTCGGCCGCGATATAGCCGCCCATCACGCCGAACGCCTTGCCGAGGGTGCCCTCGATGATGTCGATCTGGTCCATGACCCCGTCGCGCTCGGCGACGCCGGCGCCGCGGGAGCCGTACATGCCGACCGCGTGGACTTCATCGATGTAGGTCATGGCGCCGTACTTCTTGGCCAGGGCCACGGTGCCGCGCAGGTCGGCGATGTCGCCGTCCATGGAATAGACGCTCTCGAAGGCGACCAGCTTGGGGGCGTCCGCGGGCGCGGCGGCCAGCAGTTCCTCAAGGTGGGCTAGGTCGTTGTGCCGGAAGACGCGGCGCTGGTCGCGCGGGCCGGTCCGGATGCCGGAGATCATCGAATTGTGGTTCAGCTCGTCGGAGAAGACGATCAGGCCGGGCAGGATCCGGTAGAGCGTCGACAGCGAGGCCTCGTTCGAGACGTAGCCGGAGGTGAACAGCAGCGCCGCTTCCTTGTTGTGCAGGTCGGCCAGCTCGGCCTCCAGCTCGACGTGGTAGTGGGTGGTGCCGGAGATGTTGCGGGTGCCGCCCGAGCCCGAGCCAGCCTCTTCGATGGCGGCGTGCATGGCGTCGAGCACGACCGGGTTCTGCCCCTGGCCGAGATAGTCGTTGGAGCACCAGACTGTGACGTCGTGCTGGGTCCCGTCGGGCTGGGTCCAGGTGGCGCGCGGGAACTGGCCGCGATGACGCTTCAGGTCGGCGAACACCCGATAGCGCCCTTCGGCCCGGATGTTGTCCAAAGCGGTCTGAAACGCGGTCCTGTAGTCCATCGACTTCCTACCCTTGGCCTAGCGACGTCCGCCGGAGCCAACCCCTTATTTGCACGCCCTTTTGGCGCCGCTCCCGGAGTATGTCCATAAATTCGGGCGACCTTGCGACGTCATGTTGCGTGAGCAGACATGTCGCCTGCGTGAACGGCCACCGCCTTGATCCTGATCAATCGCCACGCCACCGCCCGCGAAGCAGCTCGACGATGGCGGAGAAATCCTTAGGCCCCCCGCCCAGCCGCTCGAACAGGGCGTAGAGGCCCTCGGCGGCGGCCCCAAGCGGGGCGGCGGCGCCGGCCTTGGCCGCGGCCTCCTGGGCCAGTTTGAGGTCCTTGAGCATCATGGCGGTGGCGAATCCCCCCTCGTAGCCCCGGTTGGAGGGCGCGGTGGGTACCGGCCCCGGCCAGGGACAATAGGTGGTGAGGCTCCAGCACTGCGCCGACGATTGGGAGGCGATCTCATAGAATCGCTCCGGCTCCAGGCCGAGCTTCTCGGCGAGGGCGAAGGCTTCGCAGACCGCGATCATCGACACGCCGAGGACCATGTTGTTGCATATCTTGGCCGCCTGCCCGGCCCCGTGGTCGCCGGCGCGGATCACCGTGCGGGCCATCGGGGCGACGGCTTCCTGAACGGCGGCGAAATCGCCTTCGGGGCAGCCGACCATGAAGGCCAGGGTCCCGGCTTCCGCGCCAGTGATTCCCCCCGAAACCGGGGCGTCCGCGAACCTGAACCCCAAGGCGGTCGCCTCGCCGGCCACGGCCCGGGCGCTTTCCACGTCGATGGTGGAGCAATCGATCAACAAGGCGCCCACTGGCGCGTGAGGGAGGACGGCTTCGGCGTAGACCTGCCGAACCTGGGCCCCGGCCGGCAGCATGGTGATGACGACGGCCGCCCCCTCCAGCGCCTCGGCCGCCGAGGCGCCGGGGCGACATCCCGCCGCCGCCGCCTTTTCGAGGGCGGCGGCGGAGAGATCGAAGGCAGTCACCGCTCCCCCGGCCCGGACCAGGTTGGCGGCCATGCCACCGCCCATATTGCCCAGGCCGATGAAGGCGATCTTCATAGATGTCAGATTCTTAGGTGGGCTTCTGGAACTTCAGGATGAACTGGTTGGTGTTGCCCCGAAGCGAGGGATCGAACACCGGCTTGGTGCCGTCGTCCGCCGGGTTGAAGAGCGCCTTGCTCTCCCCGACATAGCGGAAGCCGGCGGCCTCCAACTCCTTGCGCACGATGGCGCCGTCGATCCGGTGCAGGGTGTCCTGCGGGTCCGGCGCACTGCCCGGCTTGGCCTGGTGGTCGAGCACGATGAGCGTGCCGCCGGGCTTCAGCGCGTCGTACATCGCCTTGGTGGCGGCGGGGATCTGCGCCGCGTTGCGGTGCAGGTCGTGGTAGTTCTGGGAGGTCCAGAGCACGTCCACCTGGGCCGGCGGCTTGAAGCCCGCGATCCCGTTCTCGCTCAGGACGATATTGCCGTAATCGGCGGCGACCGCCCGGATCGGCGGCGGCGCGGTGGCGTCCGGCCGCGGCGCGTTGATGATCGCATAGACCTTGCCGCTCGGGCCGACGGCCTTGGCGAAGATGCGGGTGAAGTAGCCACCGCCCGCCAGCATGTCGCCGACGGTCTGGCCGGGCCTGACGCCGGCGAACTCGAGCATCTCGGCGGGCTTGCGGGCGGCGTCGCGGGCCTTGTCGGCCGCGGGCCGGCCGGCGTCGGCCACGGCGGCGACCACTTCGCGAGACGGGGCGGCCGATACGGCGCCGGCGCCGAGCGTCAGGACCGCCACGGCGGTCATCAGCAATCTGGTTTTCATGTCGTTTCCTCCTGGCGGTTCGCCCGCCCCGAGCCCTCAAGTTAGCGGGGACCACTCCTCTTCGGAAGGCAGAGGCGCGAAAATTGCGTCGAGATATGAATCATTCACCTGCGAAAGTGTCGGCGGGTCCCATCGGGGCTGATTGTCCTTGTCGACGATCACCGCCCGGACCCCCTCCAGGAAGTCGTGGGTGCGCACCACCCGGGCGGCGATCCGGTATTCCATCCGCATGTTCTCGGAGAAGGTGGCGCAGCGCGCGCCGCGGGCCAGCTGGCGGAAAGCGACCTTCATGGCCTGCGGGGACTTGGCCGCCAGGATGGCGCCCTGCGCCGCCGTCCAGTCGTCCCCTGCGGCTTCCAGGCCGTCGACGATCTCCTCCATGCTTCCCGCACCAAACAGGTGGGCGATGGCGTCCTGGTGAGCAGCCAGCGGCGGGCGGCCGGCGTCGCCTTCGAACTCGGTGAGGATGGCCTCGACGCGGCCCGGCTCGGCCAGGACCGCCGCCTTCAGATCGGCGAGACGGGCGCTCTCCACATAGTCCGTGGCGACGCCCAGTAGCAGGGCGTCCGCCGCCCGGATGCGCGCGCCGGTCAGGGCCAGCCAGAGGCCGAGGTGTCCCGGCATCCGCGAAAGATGCCAGCCACCGCCCACGTCGGGGAAAAGGCCGATGCCGGTCTCGGGCATGGCGAAGGTGGTCCGCTCGGTGGCGAGCCGGTAGCGAGATGGCAGGGCGAGGCCAGCTCCGCCGCCCATGGTGATCCCGTCCATGACGGTCAAAATCGGCTTGGGGTGTCGGAACAGCAGATCGTTGAGGCGGTATTCGGCGTGGAAGAATTCGCGCGCCTGGCGCCCATCGGCCGCGCCGCTCTCGGCCAGCATGCGGATATCGCCGCCGGCGCAGAAGCCCCGCTCTCCGGAATGGTCCAGCAGCACAAGCTCCACCGTGGGATCCTCGCACCAGGCCAACAGGCAATCGGTCATCGCCTGGCACATGGCCGTGGTCAGGGCGTGCAGGGCGGCGGGACGGTCCAGGGTGATGCGCCCCACCCTGCCCTCGATGCGGGTAAGGACCTGCGCCGCGCTCATTGGCGCAGCAGCTCGCGCGCGATGATGACCCGCATGATCTCGTTGGTCCCTTCCAGGATCTGGTGGACGCGAAGATCGCGCACGATCCGCTCCAGGGGAAAATCCTTCAGGTAGCCATAGCCGCCGTGCAGCTGCAGGGCCTGGTTGGCCACCTCGAAGCCGGCGTCGGTGGCGAAGCGCTTGGCCATGGCGCAATGGCGGGTGGCGTCGGGGGCCTTGGTGTCGAGGGCGTGGGCGGCGCGGCGCACTATGAGCCGGGCGGCGTCGAGTTCGGTGGCCATGTCGGCCAGCCGCCATTGCAGGCCCTGGAAATCGCTGAGCGGGACGCCGAACTGACGGCGCTCGGCGAGATAGTTCCTGGCGGTGTCGAAGGCGAGGCCCGCCCCGCCCAGGGAGCAGGAGGCGATGTTGACCCGGCCGCCGTCGAGGCCGGCCATGGCGAAACGGAAGCCCTCGCCCTCCTCCCCGATCCGGTTGGCGGCCGGGACGCGCACCTCGTCGAAATGCACCTGGGCGGTGGGCTGGGCGTTCCAGCCCATTTTCCGCTCCTGGGGACCGAACGAGAGCCCGGCGGCGCCTTTCTCGACCACGAAGGCGGAGACCCCCTTTGGGCCGGGCCCGCCGGTGCGCGCCATGACCACATAGATGTCCGAGACGCCTGCGCCGGAGATGAAGGATTTCGAGCCGGAGAGCAGGTAGTCCTCGCCGTCCTTGCGCGCCGTGGTCCGCAAGGCGGCCGCGTCGGAGCCCGAGCCCGGCTCGGTCAGGCAGTAGGAGGCGATGATCTCCATCGTGGCGAGACGGGGTAGGTAGCGTCGCCGCAGGTCCTCCGATCCGAAGCGGTCGATCATCCAGGCGCACATGTTGTGGATCGACAGGAAGGCCGCCACGGGCACGTCGCCGTAGGAGAGCGCCTCGAACACCAGGGACGCGTCTAGCCGGGTGAGGCCCGACCCGCCCATCTCCGGATCGACGTAGAGCGCCGCGAAGCCCAGGCCGGCGGCCTCGCGCAGGACATCGACGGGAAAGTGCTTGTCGTCGTCCCAGCGGGCCGAGTGGGGCGCCATCTCGGCCAGGGCGAAGGCCCGCGCCATGTCGAAGATCGCCTGTTGTTCCTCGGAAAGGGCGAAATCCATGGGGCCAGTTCGCGCGGCCGGCGAGGCGGTGTCAATCGCCCGGAGGCTTGCGCTCGCGCCGCGCAAGGTCCAAAGGCGCGGCCATGAGCAAGGCTCCCCTCGCCGCCTTTCCGGCGCTCCGCATGCGCCGCCTGCGCCAGGCCGACTGGGTGCGCCGGCTGGTGCGCGAGAGCGTGCTGACGCCAGCCGACCTGATCTGGTCGATGGTGGTGCACGAGGGCGAGGACGAGATTCCGGTGGCCTCCATGCCCGGCTTCTCGCGGCTCTCCGTGAAGGGCTGCGCCGAGGCGGCGCGGCAGGCGCGAGCCCTGGGCATTCCGGCCATCGCCGTCTTCCCGCACATCGACGGCGCCCGGAAGGACGCCGCCGGCTCCCAGGCCGCCGATCCCGATGGCCTGGTGGCCCGGGCCGTGAAGGCCATGAAGGACGCGGCCCCCGAGGTGGGGATCATGTGCGACGTGGCGCTGGACCCCTTCACCGACCACGGCCACGACGGGCTGATCGAGAACGGCCGGATCCTCAACGACGCCACCGTCGAGCGGCTGGTGGAACAGGCCCTGATGCAGGCCCGGGCCGGCTGCGACATCCTCGCGCCCTCGGACATGATGGACGGCCGGGTGGGCGCG